>NZ_JBAQEO010000698.1:0-2784 GCF_049286785.1 Rhodococcus sp. (in: high G+C Gram-positive bacteria)
TCGACCCCGACCGGTTCGAACGAGCAGCCATGAAGGAGCGCCCCGCCCACATATACAAACCCTTCGGAACCGGCGCGCGTGCATGCATCGGTCGCCAATTCGCCTTTCACGAGGCAGTTCTCGCCCTAGCAACGCTGATCCGCCGCTTCGACTTCACAGCGGATCCGGGTTATGAGCTGAAGGTGAAAGAGCTGCTGACGATCAAGCCAGAAGGGTTCCGTCTCACTCTCAAGCACCGGTAACTGAGAGGTCGCTACCCGCCGCCATGAGGAACGGCAATCCCGAAGCTCCCTATAATGTGATCCGCTTAACCGCCCGTCGGGGGCGGCCGGTTCACACGTGAGGGAGAAAAATGGGGGAGTGGCACCTGATCGAGACGTTGGTTCCCGACGTCGCAACGGTCGTCGCAAGCAACGGCAAGATCCGAGAATGGAATTCCGTTGCCCGGTTGGCGCCGGCAAAGGACCTGCGTATCGAGCCGGTAGTGGGCTACGTCCGAGAGACGCGTACCAAATTCGACAAGGTGTTGACGTCACAGACCCGGAACAAAGAGTCCTTCCACGTGCAAGCGGTTCCGGTCCTGGGCCCTAGCGGTGACACTCACGGTGTGCAGGTGTGGATCGGGGGCCCTGATGAGGAGATTCCGTATCCGCGGATCTGCTCTGGTGTGAGCTGGCTCCGAAACAAGCTGATCATCGAACAGACCCTCGAGTCATCGCTGATGTCCGGGGTCACTCCAGAAGAGTTTCATCCCGAGGCCACGGTGGTCGAGTACCTCAACCGATCGGCCCACTTCCAGGAAGAATCATCCTTCCTGGAACTCGGCGCAAACCCGGAGCCCGGCCAGCAGTGGCACTCCCAGTTCGCGGTAAAGCACAACGATGGCCATCTGATGCAGTGGCAGTGCGCGTTGCGGACGTATCCCGACCCCGCGCAACGCGGATGGCGGGTGCTTTTCCACGACATTTCCGATACTTACCCGGTGGCGAAACCCACGCTTGCGCAGATCGGGATGACCGAGGGTATGAAGAACGCCGGCTACCGCGTTGCCCTGATCGACACGGTGAACGGCTTGTTAGGTATGTGGATCTCGGCGCCGGTCGACTGGATGCAGTGGGAAGACACCGACATTCACGGCAACGTCTTCCATGACGACGATCGTGCTGCGTTGGCAGCTGTGGGAGCACGGTTCGATGCCGGGGAGAAAGAAGTGCTCCTCAGGCTCCGTCTGCGCTCGACCAGCGGCGATTTCGTGGCCACCAACGTGCGCCTGACCCCCTATGTCGTCGAGGGTGCTGTCGACATGAACGGGGCCCTGATCCAGATTTCTGCGAACCGAGACGTCGACGCGTTCGAGTAGTCCGAGGTTCCTTCTCGCCCTTCAAGCAGAGCATCCCGTGGTTCGAGGACCGCGGGATGCTCTGTGTCTGTGACCGTCCCCTGCCCACCCAGACGGACGATAGACCGCATAAATTATGGGGTTATTTTCTATAGTTCCTTCACGTGCGCCGCGCGTTTTTGCCGGTCTCGTTCCCAAACTTCACTGAGGAGATTGAGCGGCACCGAGTAGAGCTCAGCCATACGCCGACCCCATGCCTCGTCGTACTCCTTGCGCCCTTTCTCGATTCTGCCGAGAACGGTCGCACTCGTCCCGAGCGCTTTCGCAGCCGTTCCTTGCGTCAAGCCGGCCTGGCTACGGAGATCACTGAGCCGTAGTTGATCCTCCGGGATCGGCGCAAGATCAGCATTCGCGACCTTCAGCACGCCAGCGACTCGCGCAAGCAGTTCCGGCGTAGGCGCCGCACGTCCCGTTTCCCATGCAGAGACCGTCTGGGATGAGACCTCGGCAGCATCCGCCAGGTCGTCGATCGTGAGCCTCAGCCCGGTGCGGTAGCGCCTCAATCGGGCGCCACTGAACCCTCGAACTGCACTTCGCGACACGCCGACTCCCGAATCTGGACTCTTCTGTTCGTGAGCCATTGTGTCGCCCTTCTATGCGGTTTTCTCGGCGAGTGTTTAGAATATTAGGGTGCTATCATGGATTTCGGAACACGGGGTGTTTAGCCAGGGTGACACGAACGGAGGAGGCACCTGATGGGCTTGCGATCACAACTGGACCCGGTCTACAGTTCTCCTGCGCTCCCACCCGGGGGTTCCCTGTGGTCTGTCGTAGTCGGCCCAGATGCAGCACATGAAGGCGTGGCACGCCTGTATTTCGGCGTGCCCTTCATCCCGGGCGGGGGATCCCTTTGATATCTGTATGCGCTCGCGCAGCTACCGACGAACCTACGTTCGTCGGATCGATATGCGCGGCGTCTGATGATTCGAACTATCAGCGCTGCAACCGAATTCCGACCCTCACTGTCTCGATGACGCGATCGCGTCCATCGGCGCAGGGTCCAAAATCCTCCACTGGGCGAGAAAACTCCTGCCCGGGTTCTCGCTCAGTGGACCCTATTCGTAGCGCAAGGACCACCGAGGGCCCTTGCGTTTGCGATAACCCCAGGTGCGTTGGTGATTGGCGTCCCCTCACGCACCTGGGGCTTTTCCGTGCCCGCGGCGTTTCACGCGCTGTGGCGATCACTCCGCAGGACCTCGAGTCCTGGCGGGCCATTTCTGTACCCACCTGGAGGACTCGATGACTTTGAGTGTTATTCAGCCTGGATGCACCGATCGGCTGATGGCGTTGTTGTGAGTTTGGTTGTCCGGCAGCGGATGGGGTGTGGGCGTGAGTGATCGTCCGACCTGGTGTGTCGGGTTGTTCCACTGAGTCTTTCGCATCGA
>NZ_JBAQEO010000699.1:0-6048 GCF_049286785.1 Rhodococcus sp. (in: high G+C Gram-positive bacteria)
CGATAACCCTGCGTACATGATCTACACGTCGGGGTCGACGGGTACGCCCAAGGGCGTCGTCGTGCCACACGGAGGACTTGCCGCGTTCGTTGCGGAGCAGCAGAAGCACTATGGCGTCGGGCCCGGCTCGCGGACATTGCATTTCGCGTCACCCAGCTTCGACGCGTCGATACTGGAACTGCTGATGGCGGCCGGTGGTGCGGCGACGATGGTCGTCGTTCCCGTCGACGTGTACGGCGGCGCGGAACTGGCCACGATTCTGCGGGACGCCGAGCTGACGCACGTGTTCTTCACTCCCGGCGCGCTGGCGACGGTGAATCCTGAAGGCCTGGACCATATCGGCGTCGTGGTGGTCGGGGGTGAGGCGTGTGAGGCTTCCCTGGTGCGCCGGTGGGCGCCGGGACGGCGGATGTTCAACGCCTACGGCCCCACCGAATCGACGATCATGGCCACCCACCATGGGCCGATGACCCCCGGCGCGCCGGTGCTCATCGGGAAGCCGGTGCAGGGAACGGAGACTCTGGTGCTCGACGGGCGTCTGCATCCCGTGCCTGTCGGGGTTGCCGGCGAGTTGTATCTACGAGGCCAGGGGTTGGCCCGCGGATACCACCGCCGCGCCGGGCTGACGGCGCAGAGATTCGTCGCAGATCCGCACGGCAGCACGGGAACGCGGCTCTACCGCACCGGTGATCTGGTGCGCCGGAACGCATCCGGCGACCTGGAATACCTCGGCCGGACCGACTTCCAGGTGAAGGTGCGCGGTCACCGAGTCGAACTCGCCGAGGTCGACGGGGCTTTGGCATCACACGAGAGCGTCGAGATGGCCGTCACGGTCTCTCACCCCGCCACCGGCACGATCGTGTCCTATCTGATGGCTTCCCCCGGCCGGACGCTCGACCCTGCGGCGCTGGCCGCGCACGTGGGACGGCTGCTGCCGGAATACATGATCCCCTCCGCAATGACCGTGCTCAACGCGTTGCCGCTGACCCCCGCCGGCAAGGTCGATACAGCGGCGCTGCCCGAACCGGTGTTCCTCGCACGCGAGTTCGTGACCCCACGGTCGGTAGCCGAGTCCCTGGTCGCGGAGGCGTTCGCGGAGGTCCTGGGCGTCGAGCGCGTCGGGGCCGAGGACGACTTCTTCGCGATCGGCGGCAACTCGCTGAGCGCGACCCGGGTCGTTGCCCGGCTCAACGCGATCTGGGGGACCGCGCTGGGGGTGCGGGAGTTGTTCGAGGCCCCGACCGTCGCCGCTTTGGCTGCCCGGGTAGACGCCGCTGAACGCGGCCTCGAGCGCCCGGCACTGGTGGCCGGGCCGCGGCCCGAGCGAGTACCGCTGTCGCCGGCGCAGCAACGGATGTGGTTCCTCAACCAGTTCGACACCGGTTCGCCGGCGTACAACCTTCCGCTGACCATGCGGCTGACCGGAGACCTGGACGTCGATGCACTGCAGGCGGCGGTGGCCGACGTCCTCGCGCGGCACGAGGCGCTGCGTACCGTGTTCCCGAACTCCGACGACGGCCCGTACCAGCACATTCTGCCCGCCGAGCAGGTGAGTATCGGTCTCACACCCCGCCCCGTCGACAGTGCGGGAGCGCTGCACTCCGCCGTCCTCGACGTGCTGTCCCGAGGCTTCGACGTCTCCACCCAGGTGCCGGTGCGCGGCGCACTGTTCCGCGTCTCGGCGACCGAGCACGTGCTGGCGATGGTGGTCCATCACATCAGCGGCGACGGCTTCTCGACGATCCCGCTTGCCCGCGACGTGCTCGTCGCTTATTCGGCCCGGACCGGCGGCGCGGCGCCGATGTGGGCGCCGTTGCCGGTGCAGTACGCGGATTACACGTTGTGGCAGCGGGCCGTCCTCGGCGACGAAGACGATCTGGAATCGACGGCGGCCACCCAACTGGCGTATTGGACCAGGCAACTGGCCGACGCCCCTGCCGTGCTCGAACTGCCGGCCGACCGCCCCCGCCCCGCTCAGGCGTCGTACCGCGGCGCACGCACCGACTTCACGATCGACGCCGTGCTCACCGCACAGCTCGAGGCACTGGCGCGAGAGCAGGGCGCGACCATGTTCATGTTGCTGCATGCCGCGCTCTCGGTGCTGCTGGCCAGGCTCAGCGGAACCACGGACATCCTGGTGGGTAGCCCGATCGCGGGACGCACTGAACGTGCACTCGAGGATCTGGTCGGCATGTTCGTCAACACCCTGGTGTTGCGGACCGAGGTCGACCCGGCATCGAGCTTCACGCAGCTGCTGGAACGGATCCGGGCCACCGATCTCGCCGCTTACGGCCACGCGGACATTCCGTTCGAGCGAGTCGTCGAAGCCGTCGATCCCCTCCGCTCGCAGGCGTATTCGCCGTTGTTCCAGGTGGCGCTGTCGGTGCAGAACCAGGGCGTCGCGGGACTGGAACTGCCGGGCCTGCAGGTCGATCCGCTCGATCCCGGACTGGACGTGGCGAAGTTCGACCTCGAACTGACTCTCCGCGAGGAGGGCGGCGGGCTGGCGGGCTCCCTCACCTACGCCATCGACCTGTTCGACGCGTCGACGTCAGCCGGATTCGCGGAACGGTTCGTGCGCCTGCTCACCGGAATTGCCGCAACGCCACAGGCGCCGGTGGGCGATATCGATGTGCTGGGCACGGCGGAACGGGAACGGGTGCTCGTGACTGCGGACCCTGCGCCGCTGTCCCTGCCGCTGCGGACGTTGCCGGAGATTCTGGCTGCCGGTGCCGAGGCGGCGAGCCCGTCCGGTGTCGCGTCGAGCTGTGGCGGCGTGGAGATGTCGTATGAGGAGCTCGATGCCCGGTCGAACCGGCTGGCCCGCGTGCTGATCGCCCGTGGTGTCGGTCCGGAGAGCTTTGTTGCGCTGTCGTTCCCGCGGTCCGTCGGCTCGGTGATCGCGGTGTGGGCGGTCGCGAAGACGGGTGGCGCCTTCGTGCCGGTCGATCCGAAGCTGCCGGTCGAGCGGATCGAGCACATGCTGAACGACTCCGGGGCGGTCATCGGGCTCACCGGTACCGCTGTGAGTTCGCCGCCCGGAGAGATCGATTGGCTGGCTCTCGATTCGGACGACCTACAGGAGATGTGCAACGAGTACTCGGCGGTGGCGATCACCGAAGCCGAGCGCACCGCGCCGATCACGCCGGCGAATGCGGTGTACATGATCTACACGTCCGGTTCGACGGGCACTCCGAAGGGGGTCGTGGTCACCCACCGCGGCCTGGCCTCGTTCTGTGCCGACGCCCGTGTCGAGTTGGGCCTGACCACGGGCTCTCGGATGCTGCGGTTCTCGTCGTCGAGCTTCGACGCGTCGGTGTTCGAGACGATCGCGGGATTCAGCGCCGGTGCCACGATGGTGGTCGCGCCACCGGAGATCATCGGGGGCGGCGAACTCGCGGAGTTGCTGCGTACCGAGCGGGTCACCCACATCATCACGGCACCGGCGGCGCTGGGCACGCTGGACCCTGATGGGACCGATCTGCAGGCAGTAGTGGTCGGTGGCGATGTGTGCCCGCCGGAACTGGTCGCCAAGTTCGGTCCGGCCTGCCGGTTCTTCAACAGCTACGGCCCCACCGAGACCACCATCATCATCACGATGACCGAGGCGCTCGCCCCGGAAGATCGGATCACGATCGGCGCCCCGATCGAGGGTGCCGGGGCCGTCGTGCTGGACGCGCGACTGCACCCGGTTCCGGTCGGGGTCGTCGGTGAGCTGTATCTCTCGGGCAGTGGACTCGCTCGTGGATACCACGCCCGGAGCGCGCTCACAGCCGAGCGATTCGTGGCTGATCCGCTCGCAGGGCCCGGCGAGCGGATGTATCGCACCGGCGATCTCGTGCGGTGGACGAGCAACGGCGAACTCGACTTCGTCGGCCGACGCGACGCGCAGGTGCAGTTGCGTGGTCTGCGAATCGAACTCGGCGAGATCGAGGCGACCCTCGGCAGGTGTGCGGGAGTGTCGCAGGCGGTGGTGGTGCTGCACCGTGATCCGCACGTCGGCGATCAGGTGGTGGGCTACGTGGTGGCCGAACCTGCCTTCACCCTCGACCCTGAGATGCTGCGAAAAACGGTGGGTGAATCGCTGCCGGCTTACATGGTGCCCTCGCAGGTGCTGGTCCTCGACGCGTTGCCGATCGCGTCGTCCGGGAAGCTGGACCGGCGGGCGTTGCCGGCGCCCGTGTTCGCGGCGCGGGAATTCCGGGCGCCGACCAATCCGGTAGAGGAAACGGTGGCGCGTGTGTTCGCCGAGGTTCTCGGCCTGGAACGAGTCGGGCTGGATGACGATTTCTTTGCGCTGGGCGGTAATTCGTTGGTGGCGACGCAGGTGGTGTCCCGGTTGGGTGCGGCGCTGAACACCCGGGTGCCGGTGCGGGTGATCTTCGAGGCGTCGACGGTGGAGGCGCTGGCGGTACGGGCCGAGCAGCATGCCGGTGAGGGGGCACAGGCGGCGTTGACGCGCCGGGAGCGCCCGGAGCGGGTTCCGTTGTCGCCGGCGCAGCAGCGGATGTGGTTCTTCAACCAGTTCGATCCGGAGTCGTCGGCGTTCAACATTCCGCTGGCCATCCGGCTGCACGGTGAGCTGGACATCGACGCGCTCCAAGCTGCCCTGCTCGACGTGGTCGACCGGCACGAAGCGTTGCGGACGATGTTCCCGGATTCGGATGAGGGTCCGTCGCAGGTGATTATGCCCGTGACGGCGCTGAAGCTTGATCTGACTCCGGACCACGTCACTCCCGACGGCGCACATAATCGGGTTGCCGAGTTCGTCGGGCGCGGGTTCGATGTGGTCCGGGAAGTTCCGCTGCGAGCGAGGCTGTTCCAGCTCGGCGAGCACGAGTTCGTGCTGGCGATGGTGGTCCACCACATCTCCAGCGACGGCGGCTCGGCGGCCCCGATGTCGCGGGACATCGTGGCGGCTTATGTGGCGCGGCACGAGGGTCACGCGCCTGGCTGGGCGCCGCTGCCCGTGCAGTACGCCGACTACACCCTCTGGCAGCAGGAGGTTCTCGGCTCCGAGGGTGATCCGGAATCGCTGATCTCGCGGCAGTTGGGGTACTGGACCGAGGCGCTGGCGGATCTGCCGGATCTAGTGGAGTTGCCGACGGATCATCCGCGTCCGCCGGTGCAGTCGTCGCGTGGCGCGGCGGTGGAGTTCACTCTCGACGCGGACCTTGCGGAGCGGATCGATCAGCTTGCCCGGGAGAACAATTCGACATTCTTCATGGTGACGCACGCGGCGTTGGCGGTGCTGTTGGCGCGGCTGAGCGGCACCGAGGACATTCCCATCGGCACGCAGATCGCGGGGCGTGGCGAGGCGGCGCTCGACGACCTGGTCGGCATGTTCGGGAACACGCTGGTGCTGCGCAACCGCATCGACGGTGCGGCGTCGTTCGCGGACGTTCTGACCGATATCCGCGAGATCGACCTCGCAGGTTTCGGGAATCCGGATGTTCCGTTGGAACGACTGGTGGAAATTCTCGAGCCGGCGCGCTCGACGGCCCATTCGGCATTGTTCCAGGTCTTGCTGGTGGTGCACAATTTCGTCGGGTCGGAAGTATCGCTGCCCGGATTGGACATCGCGCCGCTGGAAACGGGCGTCGTCGGTGCGAAACTCGATCTCGAACTGCACCTCACCGAGGTCTTCGATGCCGCGGGGCAGCGCAACGGGATCTCCGGATCGATCACCTACGCGGTCGACTTGTTCGAGGAATCGACAGTCGCCGGGTTCGCCGCGCAACTCGTCACGATATTCGAGGCGGTCACCGCTGATGTGACTGTGCCGGTCGGTGACATCGAACTGCGTAGCGCCGCTGAGCGCGCGTCGATGAAGCGGTGGAACGAGACGTCGGTTCCGGTGCCCGATGCCACGCTGGTGGAGTTGTTCGAGACGCAGGTCGCGCGGACCCCGGATGCGGTGGCGGTGGTGTTCGAGGACGAGGCGCTGACGTACGGCCAGTTCGCTGCCCGGGTTAATCGCAATACCGTTCAGTTAGCCGGTGAGAATCGTGCATTCCGGAGGGCGTGTGGGTTGCGGATGATGTTGGT
>NZ_JBAQEO010000700.1:0-1983 GCF_049286785.1 Rhodococcus sp. (in: high G+C Gram-positive bacteria)
CCCGCTCCCGCATGCTCCCGGCGGCATTCGCGAAACGCGCACTCCGAAGGATAGCCAAGACCACCCAGATCGGCGATCGGACGAACCACCATTCGTACACCAGTCGGTTGTGGATCCGGGCGGCTAGTACTACAGTCGCGTTTAGGGCAGGTGTCCTCGGGCTCGGTAGTGGCATCGTCGGGCTCGGTGTTGATGGCGGCGGCGCCAGTGGGAGCGTGCGAGGACGTGGCGGGGATCGGGTAGATACGTCCAGATCAGGTGGCAGAGCAGCCGTCGGATCTCGGGCACGCTCAGTGCGATCAACTCGCTGTCGTCGCCGGGTTCTCGGGCCCCCTTTTTGACCGGGTGACGGTGAGGAAGGTGTGCGCGAGCATCGAGAGGGTGATGTGCCGGTACCAGCCCGGGTACTGCCGGACCTGGTAGTGGTCGAGGCCCGTCTGGCCCTTCGCGGTCTGGAAGGTTTCCTCTATCGCCCAACGTGTTCCGGCGACGGTGACCAATTCGGTCAGGGTGGTGCGCGCCGGGCAGTGGCACAGGTAGTACGCCAGATCCTCCGGGTCGGTGCGACTGCGACGGGCCAGGAGCCAGTACACCGTCGTCGGCCAGTTCAACCCGCGCACCGGTGTGCGCGCCCAGTCGTAGAGTCGCTCACCTTTCGCGCCGTCACCGGCCGAGCGGGCCCGCCACGCTTGGGCAGGCAACGCCGCGATCGCCTCGTCGGCACGGAGCTCGGCGCCGTCGACGGTGATGACGTGTTGGTTCACCGAAGTAGCTAGCACGTAGGACAATCCGAGTTCCTCGCAACGGGCACGGAGCCGGTGCACCTGCCCGTATACGGCATCTCCGGTGACCCATCGTGCCGGCACGCCGGCGGCGACGGCGCGTTCGAGCATCGCGATCGCCAGCTCGGGTTTGGTCGCGAACTCGCGCTCGGCGGGGATCCCGGCCTGCGCGCACCGGTCACGGTCGTCGGTCCAAGCTTTGGGCAGGTACAGCTCTCGGTCGATCAGCGTTCGGCCCGCCGGGGTGGCATAGGTCAAGAACACCCCGATCTGGCAGTTCTCGATCCGGCCCGCGGTCCCCGAGTACTGGCGGGCCACTCCGGCCGAGCGGGTGCCCTTCTTCAAGAACCCGGTCTCGTCGAGAATCAATACACCGGACGGATCCGCGAGGTGCTCGACCGCGTAATCGCGTACGTCGTCGCGGACCGCGTCGGGATCCCAGTCCGCGGTCGAGAGCAGTCGCTGCATCCCGTCCGGCAACCGATCACCCGCGCGTTCGGACAGGGTCCACGAATTCTTCCGTTCCTCGCTCGAGAGCAAACCCTGCACGTATTCCACCGCATGCTTGCGGGGCTCGGACCTGGCGAAACGATGCCCGATCAAGGCATCGATCTCCGCCAGCCCCTCCGCCCACACCCGCACCTCGGCCACACACACATCATCGTCCACACGCAGACGATGACCCCTCAACCCATCGGAACCGGCACCAACACGCCGACAAGATCAAAATAAACGCGACTGTAGTACTAGGCGGTCTCGAAGGACCGTGCCCTCGACGGTGCGGGGAATCGCGTCAGCTCACTGAACGACGCCCGCACTACGCAGATCGTCGATCTCGTTCGCGGACATGCCGATTCCAGCGAGCAACGCGTCCGTATGCGCGCCCAGCGCCGGCACCGAACCCATGCTCATCTCCACGTCCGAGAACGTCATCGGCGGGAGCAGCGCCCGGATCGGACCGGCTTCGGTCTCTACCTCCCGCCAGCGGTCGCGCACCTCCAGCTGGGGGTGCGACAGCAGCCCGCTCATGTCGCGCAGTTGTGCCGCCGGCACGCCCGCCGCCGCGAGTCTCTTATCCTGGATGCACCGATCGGCTGATGGCGTTGTTGTGAGTTTGGTTGTCCGGCAGCGGATGGGGTGTGGGCGTGAGTGATCGTCCGACCTGGTGTGTCGGGTTGTTCCACTGAGTCTTTCGCATCGA
>NZ_JBAQEO010000701.1:0-3789 GCF_049286785.1 Rhodococcus sp. (in: high G+C Gram-positive bacteria)
CCGGACAACCAAACTCACAACAACGCCATCAGCCGATCGGTGCATCCAGGCTTAGTTCGACGCCTTCTCCGACGTTCCGCCAACGGGACCCTGACCGCGGCGGGCGTCCTGTACGCCCCTGAGGGGAGGTCCCTGATGAAGGCCCCGGAACCTATCCGTCGTCGGCGAGCCCTGATCGCCAACGCCCTACGCACCCGCCTGTGGCCGGTCCCGACACTGGGGGTGATCGCCGCGATCGCCGCGGGCGTCGGAACGACGCACCTCGACGCCGCCATCGACGACTCGCTCCCGCCGCCGTTGTCCACCGTGTTGTTCGGCGGTGGACCGGATGCGGCGCGGGAAGTCCTCGGTGCCGTCGCGGGGTCATTGATCACCGTGACCTCCTTGACGTTCTCGCTGACGCTGGTGACACTGCAACTGGCCAGTAGCCAGTTCTCGCCGCGCCTGCTGCGAACCTTTGCGCGGGACCGATTCGTGCAACGCACGTTGGCACTGTTTCTCGCGACGTTCGCCTACGCCCTCACCGTCCTGCGGACCGTCCGCACCGGCACTGTCAGTTTCAGAAGGCGGCTGCACGGATTCGAGGACATTCACAAAGGTGTGCTGTCCTCTCCTGAGGTTCCTTGTGCAGAAGCCGCTTGCACTGACATCGGCAACTTGTCTGCACGTGGCATGGCCCGGGGTGCCTTCCCGGTCCGGATGCCGCCAATTGCGCGTGCAGGGGATCTTCGGCCCGGCTGATACGCCGACAAGTCATGCCTGGAACCGGTATCCCATGCCGGCCTCGGTGATCAGATGCCGGGGATTCGATGGATCGTCCTCGAGTTTGCGGCGCAGTTGCGCCAAATATACTCGCAGATAGTGGGTTTCGGTGGCGTAGGCCGGTCCCCACACCTCCCGCAGCAGCTCTTTCTGGCCGACGAGTTTGCCTTTGTTTCGCACCAGCATTTCCAGCATTCCCCATTCGGTGGGGGTGAGGTGCACCTCCGTCTCACCTCGGCGGACGGTCTTGGCGGTGAGGTCGACGGTGAACGAATCCGTCACCACCATGGGCTCGCTCGTGTCGGTTGCGGTGACCGCGCGTCGTGCGGCAGCACGCACACGCGCGAGGAGCTCGTCCATTCCGAACGGCTTGGTGACGTAGTCGTCGGCGCCTGCGTCGAGGGCGTCGACCTTGTCGGCCGAGTCGGTGCGCGCGGAGAGCACGATCACGGGTGCGGCGCACCACCCGCGGAGGCCGGCCAGCACCTCGGTGCCGTCCATGTCGGGGAGTCCGAGGTCGAGCAGGATCACGTCCGGGTGTCGTTCGGCGGCGGCCCGCAACGCGGCCGCGCCCGAATCGGCGGTCACCACATCGTACCCGCGCACATTCAGATTGATGCGTAGGGCACGAAGGATCTGTGGTTCGTCGTCGACGACGAGTACGCGGGTCATGCCGGGCCTGTTTCCGCACCGGCCAGCTCGACGACCATGGTGAGTCCGCCGCCCGGGGTGTCGGTGGCGGAAATGCTGCCGCCCATCGCTTCGACGAAGCCTCGCACGACCGACAGGCCGAGCCCTACTCCGGTTGTCGTGTCCCGGTCGCCGGATCGTTGGAACGGCGCGAACAGCCGCTCGGCTTGTCCTTGCGGTATTCCCGGTCCGGTGTCGGCCACGGTGATCAGGGTGCGCGCGCTCACGGCCCCGGCGCCCACACGGACCGGTGAGTCTCCGCCGTAGCGGAGGGCGTTGTCCACGAGGTTCGCGATCACCCGCTCGAGTAGGCCGGCATCGGCCATGGCGGCGACCGTACCGACGTCGACCTGTACGCGTTCGCGGACTCGGGTTCCGGTCCGCCCGCCGATCCCCAGTCCCATCAGCGCCGCGTGGACGACCTCGTCGAGGTACACCGGCCGCAGCGTGGGCGTCACCACCCCGGCCGCGAGCCGAGAGGAATCAAGCAGGTTGTCGACCAGCGCGGTCAGCGCGTCGGCCGATTCCTCGATCGTCGCCAGCAGCTCGGCGGTGTCTTCCGGGGGGAAGTCGACATCGTCGCTGCGCAGGCTCGAGGCCGCCGCCTTGACGGCGGCCAGTGGTGTGCGCAGGTCGTGACTGACCGCGGACAGCAGGGATCGCCTCAGCCGGTCGGACTCCGCGACCGTCCGCGCCTCACCGGCTTCCTGGGCGAGCTTGCTCTGCCGAATCAATCCCACCGCCTGGTTCGCCACCGCGAGAAGAACCCGCCGGTCCCGCGCGCGCACCTGGGAGCCGCGCAGGGCAAGCGTGTACTCGCCCTCATTCACTTCGCACACAGTGTCCGCGGCGTCGTTGGTCGTCGCTGGATTCGGCCCCGCCGAGCTGATCAGCCCATTTTCCTCCGAGAGCATGCTCACCGAATCCTGACCGTAGGTCACGCGGACTTTCTCGAGCAGTGCTGCGAGGTCCGCGCCTCGGAGCACCGACCCGGCGAACAGCGCAAGCAGTTCGGCTTCCTGCGATGCCCTGCGCGCCTCCCTCGTGCGCTGGGCGGCCGAATCCACCAGTACGGCGACGGCGACGGCCACCACCAGCAGCACCACCGTGATGATGAAGTTGTCCGGTTCGGCGATCGTGAAACTATGCACCGGCGCGGTGAAGAAGTAGTTCAGGAGCAGACCCGAGACGAGCGCGGACAGGGCCGCCGGGGCGACACCGCCGAACAACGACACGACGAGGACGACGATGAAGAACAGTGCGCCTTCGCCGCCGACACCGAACCAGCGGTCCACCAGACTCATCACCACGGCGGCGGCACCGGGGACGAGCACGGCCGCCAGCCACGCCGTCACCGTCCGCGACCGCGACCCCACCGGCGGGACCCGCCGCGGGCGGCCGGCCTCCTCGTGCGTCACCAGGTGCACGTCGATCGACCCGGACTGCTGCACGACGCTCGCACCGATCCCCTCGTCGACGATCCGCGCCCACCGCGATCGCCGCGACGTCCCGAGCACCAACTGGGTGGCGTTGGCGGCCCGGGCGAAGTCGAGCAGCGTCGCCGGTACGTCGTCACCGACCACACTGTGCAGACTCGCCCCGATACTCGCGGCGAGGGCCCGGACCTTGCCCATTTCCGGCGCGGAAACCCCGGCCCGGCCGTCACCGCGCACCACGTGCACGACGATCAGCTCGGCACTCGAACGCGACGCGATGCGGCTCGCCCGCCGTACCAACGTTTCCGATTCGGGTCCACCCGTCACCGCAACCACCACCCGCTCCCGGGCCTCCCACGTGTCGGTGATCTGGTTCGCCGCCCGGTATTTCGCGAGGGCGGCATCCACCTGGTCGGCCACCCACAGCAGGGCTAGTTCCAATGCGGTTCAGTTAGTCGGAAGCACTGTGCATACCGCCGTGTGCGTGGGCTGCGGATGATGTTGGTGGTGTGAGCGTTTGGCTGCCCACTTGAGGACTTTGCGTTTGACCACACGCGGGTTGGATCGCGGTCGGCGAACCGGGTTGAGACGATGCAGGAGCCTGTCGATGGCGCACCGCCACAACACCGCGACAGCGTTACGGTCGTGAGGGGGGAAAAGCGCTGTGCGACAGCGCTCTGCGGGTGATGCGCAACGCGGCAACGAAGGACAATCGGTCCGGATCGTGCCCGCCGGCGAGCGCGGCATCGACCATCAGGGTGCGGATCGCGTAGTGACAACACAGGTGTCCCCAGATCTCCTGCAGGACCAGATCCGGCGATTGCGACCGCAACACCGCCCGCGCCCCACGCTGATGGGTTTTGAGCACGTCGAAGGTGTTCTCGATCTCCCACCGCTGCGC
>NZ_JBAQEO010000702.1:0-1611 GCF_049286785.1 Rhodococcus sp. (in: high G+C Gram-positive bacteria)
GCCGTGGATCTGGATATATTCCTCGGCGGCATAGGTGAAGGCCTCGGACGCCAGCACATGCGCGATGCTCGCTGCGGTGGCGAGTTCGTCCGTTGGCTGTTCGTCGGCGTTCGCCGCGTCCAGCACAGCTGCGTGCGCCAGTTCGAGTGCCACCAGCATGTCGGTGAGGCGGTGCTTGATCGATTGGAACGAGCCGATCGGCCGGCCGAACTGCTCCCGTGTCTTGGCGTATTCGACCGACATTTCCAGGCACGCCTCGGCGGCGCCGACCTGCTCGGACGCCAGTGCCACGAGGGCTGACGCCTGCGCGCGTGGCAGCGTCGCACCCAGGTTCGCCCCGCCGACCGCCTGTGCGTGGGCGTCGGTAAACCCGATCCGGGTCAGTGGGCGGGTGGTGTCCAGGGACTCGAGCGGGGTACGCACGACGCCGGGTGCGTCGCCGTCGATGACGGCCAGTTCGAGGCCGTTCTCTCCGCGTGCGACAACGACGAGGAGATCTGCGCTGTCGCCGTTTACCACGAAATCTTGCGTGCCCCGGAGAATCAACCGGCCGTCATCGGTTGCGGTGGCAGTAATCGGGGTTTCCGCATACGGGTACCCGGCGACCAGCGTGGCGGTGCGTTTGCCCGTTGCGACTGCGGGAAGATGTGCGGCGCGGCCCGCATCCGAGGCGCATTCCGAGAGGGTCAGCCCGGCAAGGCACACGGACGAGAAGTACGGGGCGACGGTAGTGGTGCGGCCGAGTTCGTGCATCACGACGGAGGTGTCTTTGAGGGTGCAACCGGCTCCGCCGAAGCGTTCGGGGAACGGGATCTCGGTCAGGCCCAGGCCGGTGAGGCCCTCCCACAGTGCTTGTTCCGTGTTGGCGTTTTTCGTGAGGAAGGCGCGGACACTGTCGCGAAGTTGTTCTTGTTCGTGGGTCAATTCGAGGGCCATGTTTGCTCCTAGCGCGGTTCTCTGGGCAGCCCGAGGCCGCGTTCGCCGATAATATTTCGCTGGATCTCGTCGGAGCCGCCCGCAATGCGGTAGCCCGGGGCGCCCAGGAGATGCTCAGTCCAGGCATAGGTGTTCGGAGCGCCCGTGTCGGCGAGGATGCGGGGTCCGAGGAATCGGGCCGCGGCGTCACCGATGCGCTTGAGATTCTGCGTCCACACGAGCTTGGCGATCGAGCCCTCGACTCCGGGAACATGGCCTGCTAGTTCACGTTCGGCGTACCGGTCGTTGAACATCGCGGTCGCGCGTTCGTAGACGACGATGTCGGCGAGTGTCTGACGCACCTGAGGGTCGTCGGTGATGGCAAGTTGCTTGGCCAGCCTGATCAGGTCGGCTGCGCTGCCGCCGGCGGAGACGATTCCGCCGCTGGAGCTGCGTTCGAAACCGAGGGTGGTCAACGCGACGTTCCAACCGTCGCCGACCTCGCCGAGACGCAGCGAGTCAGGCAGTTCGACTTCGGTGAGGAACACCTCGTTGAACGTGGAACCGCCGGACATCTGGCGGATGGGCCGGGTTTCGACTCCTGGGGCGTCCATCGGCACCAGAAACGCCGTCATTCCGCGGTGCTTGGGTGCCGTGGGGTCGCTCCGCGCGATGAGTAGTCCCCACTCGGAGAAC
>NZ_JBAQEO010000703.1:0-4149 GCF_049286785.1 Rhodococcus sp. (in: high G+C Gram-positive bacteria)
ACACCGGGCTGCTCAGGAGACCCGCGATGCAGGACAGGCTGCGGCGAGCGACGCCGCACGAGCGGCCGGCCACGCGGTTGCTCCCCGACGGTGTGCTGATGGACGAGTTCCGTCGACCGTGAGTCGCGGCAAGCAACCCAAGCTCTCCGCCATCAGTTTTCACCTGCCGTCGCCGGACGTATCCGGCCATCAACCCACAGTCGCTCGCGATACAACTGCATCAGGCTCTCGCAGTTGTCTGCCGGGGCGGCGTACGCCGGGGCGGATTCGGTCAGCGGGGCAATATCGGGTCCACGAGTCCGGAACGAGAACAACCTCCGGCTGCAACACCCGACGCTCGAGTGGTAGCTCAATGCCGGATTTCGACCTCCGCGGAGATGATGACGGGCAGGTTGAGCGGGACACTCGAGACGCCGATCGCCGTGCGCGCGTGATTGCCGACCTCCGGCCCGAATAGGTCGAGGATGAGCTCGGAGCAGGGGTTCATCACTGCCGTGGTCTGCGGGTAGCCGGGATCGGAGTTCACGAACCCATTCACCATGAGCCAGGCCCCCACCCGGTCCAGGTCACCAAGCGCGGCCTTCAAGCTCGAGAGGATGGCGAGACTTGCCAGCCGCGCCGACTCCTGCGCGTGCTCGAGGGACACCTCACTCGGCACCTTGCCGAACGGGCCGTTCGGGGTTCCCTCTGCGGCGAGGGCGCCATGGCCGGATATGAACGCCCTGTCACCGCGTATCCGCACCCACTGGAATGGAATCTCGACGCCGTGGGGTACTTGGGGCTCACCCGGCAACTCCATACCCAACTCGCTGAGTCGTTGCTCGACCGTCATGTCGGTCCCTCTTCGCGCCCCACGCGGTGGCGTTCTCGAGCTCATGTGATTCCTGCTGTTCAACCGTCTCGAATTCCCACTTTGGACCGCCGGAACGGTGCTGTCCATGGCCCCGGCTCTCCGCCCCGGCAAGACCGGAACTCGGCGCCGTGCAGCGAACGTTCACTCTCGCATTCCATTGTCGACGAAGTGGGACCGGCCACCGATCGACGAAAGGTCGCACAGCCGTAGAAATATAGGGTAGGTTTACCTATCTAACTTCTTCTTCGTGTCTCACCGAAAGAACTCGTCACCATGCCGACCAACACCCTTCCCCAACAACCTCCTACCCCGCTTCCAGCGCCGGGCAACGCCGTGATTCGTCTCGTCATGGGAGGGGAGGCGGGCTCCCCCGGAGACGGCGACCCTCGCGTCGACGACGTGGACCTGTACCACCTCGACGATGTCGTTATGCAGAATGTGCGCGGGATGATCCTCGGCGGGAACTGCGACCAAATCTTCCTGGAACGCCGTCGTGAGCCGCTCACGGCATTCGTCACGTCCGGTGGGCGGATCGCCGTGATGGGCCACCCGCTCACCCACTTCCTCCCCGGCCTCGGCGTCTGGCGGAAGCTGCAGTACTCGGGCCCCAACGATCTGGCCATCACACTCGACGAACCACATCCCGTCTGGCAGGGAATCGATCCCACCGATCTCAGTGTCCGCAAAGGGGTTTCCGGCTTCTACGCGCGCGGATACAGCGAAAAGTTGCCAGCCGACGCCATCGTGACCACCCGCATCGGACGCCACCGCCTGCCCGTCGACTACGTCTATCCCCTGGGCGCGGGCGAGGTGCTGGTCCACGGCGGTAACGACCTCACCGGCTGGCTTACCGACTCCAACTCGTCCGCGAGCATGTCCGGGCAACTCCTCGATTGGCTGGCACAGCCATGACCGCACCGGAACCGTTCACCCGATCCGACCGTGCGCCCCGCGCGACCCGTACCCTCGCCCTCGTGCACGGCGGATCCTACTTCCACCTGCAGACGCTGAAAGACCCTGCGGTACTGGCCTATCAGCCGGAGTTCTTCTATCTGGCCGACCTCGAAGACGGCGATCTGGACGGGATCGACACGCTGATCGTCGCCGACCGCTTGCATCCCGACCTCGTGCGGCGCCACGCCCGGCAGTTCATTGCTGTCGCCGAACGCGGCGGCACTCTCGTGGTGCTCGGTGAGAACTCGGTGCACACGTGGCTTCCGGGCGTCATCTGGGAGCCACGGCCCACCAACTTCTGGTGGCGGCTGACCGGCGAGGACCCCATGATCAGAACTCGCAGCCCCGAACATGAGTCGTGGAAGTATCTGACCACGAAATCGGTGATCTGGCATCACCACGGGCTTTTGCGCACCGAGGCGGACGTGGTTCCCCTGTTGGTATCGGAGGAACCCGACGAATCCGGTCAGGCCCACGACGCCGGCATGATGCTGTACGAGGACACCGTCACCACCTCGGGACGGATCATCGCGACCACCCTCGATCCGACCTACCACCACGGCAGCAACTTCATGCCCGGTTCCACCCGTTTCCTGTACGCGCTGTTGCGCTGGATTGACAACACCTGAGCACACTCGCATGCAAGAGATGTGCCCGCCGCGCCGAAAGGCGCAGCGGGCACCTACTTTTCGTCAGATTCACTTCTCCCCGACGACGTCGTACACGTCGGCAGCCGGACTGGCCAGCAGCCTGTCAGCCATCTCCTGCTTCAGGACGGTGAGCCGGGCGTCTTCCTCGAAACTGCGGTCGGTCCTGCGTCCCAGCGAGATGAATTCGTCGGTGACGAATCCTTCGCGGATTTCGAGGCGAACGCTGCGACCACGGTAGGTGAGCACGAAGACGTAGCGCTCGAGGGTGGCACCTCGGTCGGTGCGTTCGAGCGCGGAATCGACCGTGAACCGATCCTCGGTGACTGCGCGGGTCACCATCTCGATCGTGTCGCGCACACCCGGACCGCGGTGTGCGGTCGCGATCTCGATCTCGCGTCGCGCGACCGGGCCGTCCACGCCGAGCAGCGGCAGTGCACGTTCGAGCACCTTGACCGCGTGCGCCACTCCACCGGGGAAACCGGGGCCGTGGTATTTCATCACCTCCCCCACTGTGTAGCTGATCACGGTGCCCTGGTCGAGAACCGTGATGGTTCCGTTGACAGCGTCGGTATTCGTCATGCAAGTTCTCCTGTCCAATGGCATGAAGCCGTCGAGAAATCGTTCTATTGCGGGGACGAAACTGGGATCATCGGATGCGGGTCGCCGCCGCGACGAGGGAAGCGGTGTAGTGGTGTTGCGGACGGCAGAGCACGTCGGAGATGAGTCCCTGCTCCACCACCCGGCCGTGTTGCATCACGATCACGCGATTGCAACCGCGTTGGGCGAGAGCCAGATCGTGCGTAATGTGCAGGATGGCGACGCCGAATCGCTCCCCGAGTTCGCGCATCAACTCGATCATCTCGACGCGCAACGACGCGTCCAGCATCTGCGTCGGCTCGTCGGCGAGGATCAGCTTCGGTTGCGTCACCAGTGCCCGCGCGAACGCGACGCGTTGGCGTTCACCGCCGGACAACTCGTGCGCGTACCGATTCGCATAGCGGCCGGGGTCCAACCGCACCGATTCCAGCGCCTCCACCGCGAGTCGTGTGCGCTCGGTCTTCGCCCCCATTCGCAGGATCACCATGGGTTCGGCCACGATCTCGCCCACCTTCAGCGTCGGCGGCAGTGAGGCGTACGGGTCCTGGAACACGAGGTGGACGTCACGGCGCAACCGCTTGGCCGCGCCGTGACCTGCAGTGGTCAGGTTTTCACCATCCAGCAGGATTCGACCGGAGCTCGGTTCGACCAGGCCCGCCACACAACGGGCGACGGTGGACTTTCCCGCACCCGACCCGCCGACCAGCGCCACCGACTCCCCCGTGTCGACGGTCAGGGAGACGTCGGTGATCGCCGCTCTGCCGTGAAAGTCGACTCCTAGCTGCTCGATCCTCAGTAGCGGCGTCATGACGCGCCCTCCAGGACGGCTGCGTCGAGCCGAACGATCGAATCGACCAATGTGCGGGTATAGGGATGGCGGGGCGAGGAGATGACGTCGATCGTCGATCCCACCTCGACGAGGTCGCCACCCTGCATCACCGCGATACGGTCCGCTACCCGTTCGATCACCGGCAGATCGTGGGACACGACCAGTAGGGCAAGACCCAGGTCGGCGCGCAAGCGATCGAGGAGGTCGAGGATTTCCCCCTCCACCAGAACGTCGAGGCCACTGGTCGGTTCGTCGGCGATGAGAAC
>NZ_JBAQEO010000704.1:0-2617 GCF_049286785.1 Rhodococcus sp. (in: high G+C Gram-positive bacteria)
GCCCTCGACTACGCGAAGGTGCGTGAGCAGTTCGGGCGTGCCATCGGCTCGTTCCAGGCGATCAAGCACCACCTCGCCAACATGCTCGCGACCAGTGAGCTCGCGGTCGCCGTCGCGTGGGATGCCGCCCGCGCCGGAACGGACGGTGAGCAGGCCGTCCTCGCCCTCGACGCCGCCCGCGCGCTCGCGTTCGATTCGTATGTTGCCAACGCGGAGAAGAGCATTCAGATCCACGGTGGTATCGGGTTCACGTGGGAGCACGACTGCCACCTGTTCCTCCGCCGGGCGCAGGCCCTGCGCGCACTGTTCGGCGAGCCTGTGGCCGCGCTCGATTCGATCGTCGCGTCAGGTACCGAGGGAGTGCGGCGCCACTACGCGGTAGATCTTCCCGCCGAGGCCGAGACCTTCCGTACCCAGGCCCGGGAGTTCGTCCAGCAGTACCAGGGCGCGCCGGAAGCAGATCGCCGCGCGCTGCTCGTGGACTCCGGCTATCTCATGCCGCACTGGTCGAAGCCGTACGGCCGGGCCGCGTCGCCCGTCGAGCAACTCGTCATCGACGAGGAGTTCGCCGACCTCGACCTTCCCAACCTCGGTATCGGTGCGTGGATCCTGCTCACGCTCACCCAGCACGGCAATGCCGAGCAGGTCGATCGCTGGATCCGTCCGGGTCTGATGGGCGATCTCGTGTGGTGCCAGCTGTTCTCCGAGCCCGGCGCAGGCTCGGATGCCGCGGCGGTGTCGACGCGCGGGGTGAAGGTCGACGGTGGCTGGCGGATCACCGGGCAGAAGGTGTGGACGTCCAACGCGCAGAACTGCAACCGCGGCCTGGCGACGATCCGCACCAACCGTGAGGTTCCGAAACACAAGGGCATAACGGCTGTGGTCGTCGACCTGCACGCGCCCGGGGTCACGGTACGGCCGCTGCGCGAGATCACGGGTGAGGCCGTGTTCAACGAGGTGTTCTTCGACGACGTGTTCGTTCCCGACGAGGATGTGGTCGGAGCGGTCGACAACGGGTGGACGGTTGCGCGCGCAACGCTCGGCAACGAGCGCGTGTCCATCGGCGGCGGAAGCACGGGCGGAGACGAACGCTCGGCCTACATGCTGCTCGACGTCGCCGCGAAGTACGCCGCGGGCGATGTCGCGACCACTCGCGCCGTCGCCGAGCTCGTCGCACGTGAGCAGGCCATGGGTGTGCTCAACGTCCGGAACGTGGTGCGCGCGGTGGCGGGTGCGGAACCCGGCCCGGAGGGCAGCATCTCCAAGATGCTCGTCGCCGAGCACTCGCAGCACGTCGGCGAGCTGGCACTGCGCATCGCCGGCCCGGCGGTGGTGGCCGGGGACGAGCCGCAGCTCGCATACAGCTACCTGATGTCCCGGGCCATGACGATCGCGGGCGGTACGTCCGAGGTCAACCGGAACGTCATCGCCGAGCGTGTGCTGGGCCTACCGCGCGAGCACATCGCCAACTAGGACGAGGCTCATCGGACACCGGGCGACGGGTCAGGTAGTGAGTACCTGTCCGACGCCCGGTGATCGATCGGAGCGATCGTCCGACTATGCCGGAAGAATTCCGAGCCCGGCGCGGCAGAAGCGTAGAAGCGCCCCCCGATCATCGGGGGTCGGCTGCTGATCGGTCTCCATGAAGTGCGTTGCAGTGCCGGTGACGAGGGTGTGGACGAACAGCGCCTGCCGGTCGGGATCGGCGACGCCCGCGTCCTCGAGGATCGACACCAGCAGCGCGTAGATACGCTCTCGACCCACCGGCTCGATTTCTGTTCTCTCCCTGGCAATTTGAGCCACGTTCCACTGAATGACGATACTCAGATCGGCCAGCCGCGGATCCTCGATCTGCGCGAGAACCCCGTCGATCCACGCTTCGAGCTTGTCCTGCCACGAGGACTTCTTGTCCACCCGGTGACGGAGGTAGTTGTAGACCGTCAGCATGCCCTGTTCGTAGGTTGCGACGATGACGTCGTCGCGACTGCGGAAGTGCCGATAGAACGCCTGGTTCGTGATGCCGGCCTCGCGGATGATTTCACTGACCTTCGGCACCTCGGTACAGCCCTTGCGTAACATCACCTCGGAGGTTGCCCGGATCAAGGCCCGGACCTCCGCGTCATACGCTTCTTGACGGGCAGGACGGGCGGCGCGACGTAGCTGGCGGCCCCCGGAGATCACCAAGAATTCGGTGTCGAGCGAATCGACGGGAGATGAGGACACGGTCGACTTTCACCTCCATATGACGAAGAATGCGGTTCTGAGATTAGCACGCACCGCCGAGCGCGATGACAACCTTTCCGACGGCAGCCCGGTCGTTCAAGCTCGCCAGCGCCCGGGCCACCTCGTCCAGGTCGAACACCTGCGACACCAGTGGCTTCATCCCGTCCGCCATGAGCGCTGCGAGGGCCTGCTGTGCACGCGCCGGCGCGTCCGGATGTCGTTGCGCGAGGGTACGCAGCTCGACCCCCCGAATCGTAAGGTCCTTCAACAGAACCAGATTCAACGGTATTTGCGGAATCTCACCGGTTGCATATCCCACGGTGACGAACATGCCACCCGGGGCCAACGCGCGCAGCGCCGGCTCCGCGTACTTGCCGCCGACGGGGTCGATCAC
>NZ_JBAQEO010000705.1:0-11174 GCF_049286785.1 Rhodococcus sp. (in: high G+C Gram-positive bacteria)
CAACCGAAGTGTTCAATGGGGTTGTCGCAACCGCCGGCTGAAACCGTCTCATTGATCGGCGCTACACACGTCGCAGGCAGCGTTTCAACTTCTGTTGCGAGGAGTCCAATCGTCGCCGCGGTGGAATCGTCTCCGCGGTGGGTGCGTTGTTTCACGTGGAACATCCACGCCGACGTCCAGAGCGGGCTCCGCCTATTGTGGCGCCTCCGAGGCGGACGAGTGGACGCCGGTAAGTCCCTCGCGGCTGCGCGACTACATCCGAGATCGAAGTCGTCCGTTCGCGAGTCGACGAACCGTGCGCGGGTGCGCACCGGGTCCCGTCAACCTCGTCCTGGCGGACGTACGCGACACTGCTTGTTCAGCACCGTTCGCACTTCGTGGTCAACTGAAATGGCGCCCGCGACTAGCCCGCGACTTCATTCATCAATCATCACAGTGACGAAACTACCTGGTATGGGAGGATGCCCGCTAACCGCGGTCAAAATCGCGGATTTGCACGGTTTCCAGCCAGAGTCGGGACACGTTCTCGGGACGACCGGTTCATGAACCCGGTTTCGATACGTGGCAATGGAATGATGCTCGCGCTCGACGAGCCAGCGGCCCTCCAGCGTTCGCAGCCCACAAGTCAGTCCCAGTCTGTTGCCGGGGTCGGCAGCCAGTTCTCCGGGAGTTCCGCGCACTGCAGTAAGGCGTTCGGCATATGCGACATCGCATCGCTGCCGGAGGTGCCATTCAGCGAATCGATTTCGAACGTGGAACCGCCACTCGAAGAACGGTGGCCACGTCTCACGACAGGCCTCCATTCCACAAACACCGCCGCACGAGGTGGCACATCGAATATCACAAGAGCCTTGGAGTGGTCAGCCACAACGCCTTCGATGTCACCGGCCATCACCCGACCTTTCGCTCATCCGTGTCGACTCACCGGCAGCCGCCCAATCATCGCGGCGGGGGAGGGGGTGGGTTGTTTCACGTGAAACCGCCTTCCAAGAAGGAAGATCCGCCGGAAACACGAAAAGGGCGGGGCTACCGAACAATCCGGTAGCCCCGCCTTCGAATCACTGTGTGTCAGTCCTTGATGAGGACCACACGACGCGACGGCTCCGCACCCTCGCTCTCACTGGAGACACCGTCGACCTGGGCGACCGCATCGTGCACGATTTTGCGCTCGAACGGCGTCATGGGAGCAAGCTCTTCACGCTCACCTGTCTCGAGAACACGCCGCGCCGCGGACGCACCCAGTTCGGTGAGTTCCGCACGTCGACCAGCGCGCCACCCGGCAATGTCCAGCATCAGTCGACTGCGCTCGCCCGTCGCCTGCTGTACGGCAAGACGAGTCAACTCCTGGAGGGCGTCCAGAACCTCACCCTTGTGGCCGACCAACTTCGTCAAATCGTCTCCGCCGTCGATGCTGACCACTGCGCGATCGCCCTCGACGTCCAGGTCGATGTCGCCATCGAAGTCGAGCACATCGAGCAACTGCTCGAGATAGTCGCCGGCGATCTCTCCCTCTTCGATCAGGTAATCGTCATCAGAATCGGAGTCAACCTCGGTGTCCGGGCTCTGCGTGGGAACAGTCACGTCTGTCTCATCTCCGTCCACTGCGATGTCAGGCTCACTAGCCATGCTCGTTCTCTTTTCGTGAATCAGCGCCGCTTGCGCTTGGGGGATTTTCCGCGGTTGGCCTGCGGGCGGGAACCAGGTTTCGGTTTCGACGTACCCGTGGACGATCCACCGCTCGATGTGCCGGTCGACTGTTCGGGAGTGCTGTCCTCCACCGCTCCGTCGACGATCTCCGGCTCGATCGCCGCGGACACCTCTTCGGATGTCGCCTCAGGCTTCTTCTTCTTCTTGGCCAAGTCGGGACGAGCGCCGGGCTTCGGGGCATTGTCTGCGCGTCGCGCGAGCGCTGCCTGCTTCTTCTCATCCTCTTCCGCGTCGATTCGGCGGAAGACGATGTGCTGCTGCGCGTACGTCCAGATGTTGTTACTCACCCAGTAGAGAAGGATCGCGATGGGAAGGAATGGACCACCGACAAGAACACCGAGAGGGAACACCCACAATGCGAGCTTGTTCATGATCGCGGACTGCGGGTTCGCAGCGGCCTCCGGGCTCTGCCGCGCAACGGAGGCGCGCGAGTTGAAGTGTGTCGCCACACTGGCTATCACCATCAAAGGAATGGCAACCGCCGCGATATTCAGGACCGTCGGAATGGGCCCATAGATCGCGAATGCCTCGAGCTGCGCCTTCGGCGTCGTGATGGCCGCCGAAATGGGCGCTCCGAAAAGACGAGCACTCAGGAACGACTGCACATCTTCGACACTGAAGAAGTAGTTCGGGGTGTTGGCGTTGTCCTCGACGGACATGCCGAGCTGACCGAAGCCGGTGCCGGTGCGGTTGAAGGACCGCAACACGTGGAACAGGCCGATGAACACCGGCGCCTGCGCCAGAACCGGAAGGCAACCCATGATCGGGTTGAACCCGTGTTCCTTCTGCAGTTTCTGCATCTCGACAGCCTGACGCTGACGATCGCCCGCATACTTCTTCTGCAACGCCTTGATCTGCGGTTGCAGCTCCTGCATCTGCCGCGTGGTCCGAACTTGCTTGACGAATGGCTTGTAGAGGATGGCGCGCAGCGTGAAGACGAGGAACACCACGGACAACGCCCAGGTGAATCCGCTGTCGGGCCCGAGGAAGGGAATTGCACCGAAGATCTTGTGCCAGACCCAGAGGATCCCGGACACCGGATAGTAAATGAAGTCGAGCACGGCTCTATGTACTCCTCTGTTCGTCCACGTTCACCCGACAGCGATGGCGGCTATCACGGCGGGCCGGGACGGGGTCCCACCCACCAGGGTGCCAGGGTGCGCACTTCGCCAGCCGCACCACCGTCAAGACAATGCCTTTGAACACACCGTGGGTGCGTAACGCGTCGACCGCATACTCACTGCAGGTCGGCATGAACCGGCAGGTCGGCATCCGTAGGGGCGACACATACGTCCGGTACAGCTCGATGAGAAAGATGAGAATACGCGCCGGAAACGCACGTACCGACTTCCATGCACGTACGGCCCTGGACTGGTCCACGGCCGTCTCGTCGAGTTCAGTTTTCATGCGGAATTACTCACAGGCGCAAGAAGATCCAATCGCGCGAGACCCGCGCGGAGTTGCTTGTCCAGGTCCCGGCTACTTGCAGTCGCAGCTCCCGGAAGAGCACGAATCACCACATCGACATGGCTGGGAACATCTCCCACCAGATCGACACAGATATGACGAAGCCGGCGTGCGACTCGATGTCGAATCACCGCCGGCCCGACAACCTTACTGACGACGAGTCCGAATCGCGGACCGCCGCTTATCACCAACTCGTCTGTCTGTGCACGGTCGAAAGCGTGCACAACCAGGTCGCGTCTTCCCATCCGCCGACCGCGCCGAACAGTCAGAGAAAAGTCTGAATGCCGACGCAATCGGTGCGGCTCAGGCAACACCCCGAGCTCCTGAACCCAGAATCTGGATCAGGCGGTGAGAGATTCGCGGCCCTTACGGCGACGCGCCGAAACGATTGCACGACCCGCGCGGGTCCGCATACGAAGACGGAAGCCGTGAACGCGCGCGCGGCGTCGGTTGTTCGGCTGGAACGTCCGCTTGCCCTTGGCCACGGTCAACACTCCTCGAAGTTCATCGACGCCTCCCGGCGTCATGGATCTAACATTGGCAAAAACTCAGGTGGTCAATCGAAGCGCGAGGGTCGGACTCGGAACTGGACTCAGCCAGCACGGAATCGTCACCTCACCGCCGGGTGACTGTTCGAGAGTACTTATCACTCCCGGTCAGGTCAAACTCACTCACCCACTGTTCCCCGCGGAATCGAATGGCCGACACGCCGAAGATCGACAAATGTTTGCACCCCCACATTCGATGTGCCAAACCGCTGTGAGGTTGCCGACACTGTTGCTAGCGTTGATTGCATGGTCTCGCCGATGAACCTTGACCGAACATCCAGTCCTCGGTTTCACTGTTCTCATCTGCACGTTCACCACAATTCATCCACAGGGCAAAGATCAAGTGCCGCACCGAGCCGCCCCGAGGGTTGTTAACCCTGTCCGCTACGGCGTTCCACCACCCTTCCCATCCAGACGTTACTGAATAGTCGCAGGTCAGAGCGCCGATCCTGGGCGTTTCCGCACGTGACGACGACTCGACCCGAGCCGTCTCCGAGTTGTCCACATCTGTGGATAATTGTGTGGAAACACAGTTCAGATGGCATATTCGTAGGTCCGTACGGGGTCCGTCCTCACGTCTGGGATCGGTTGTTCACAGCCCGGCGACGGCACCTACACCTCGGCTCGGCACTCCCCGATGTCGAGTCCGCGAACATACTGGGGAGGAACCACGTGAACGACGATCCACATGCGCTCTCACGGATCTGGATCGATGTCGTCGCTGACCTCACATCCGATTCGCCGGGCGGAGATCTACCGCCGCTCACCCGAGGACAGAAAGCGTGGCTGGCACTCGTCAAGCCCCTCACGCTCGCCCAGGGATTCGCACTGCTGTCCGTTCCGTCGCCCTTCGCGCAGGAGGCCATAGAGCGAGACCTTCGCGAGCCGATCCTCCATGCCCTCGGCCGGCATCTCGGAGAGCAGGTGGAAGGTCTCGGGGTCCGCATCGCCGCTCCCACGGACGACGAACCCGAACCCGTGGAGCGGGCATACCAGCCTGTACCCGGCCCGCGACATCTGGACCCCGCAGTCACCGGCTCCGATTCGTACCGCCGCCGCCGGTACGGCACCGACGACCAGTCGCATTCCGACTTCTCCGACGCCGAGGAGGTCGACGACGACAGCGAGGCTCTCGCCAGCGTGCACGAATCCTGGCCGTCCTATTTCACGAAACCGGCCGCCGGACCGGCCCCTGTCTCGACGGGCACCAGCCTCAACGCCAAGTACACGTTCGACACCTTCGTGATCGGCTCGTCCAACCGGTTCGCGCACGCCGCCGCCGTGGCCATCGCAGAGGCCCCTGCACGTGCGTACAACCCATTGTTCATCTGGGGGGCGTCCGGTCTCGGTAAGACCCACCTCCTGCACGCGGCAGGTCATTACGCGCAGCGGCTGTTCCCGGGCATGCGGGTGAAGTACGTCTCGACCGAAGAGTTCACCAACGACTTCATCAACAGTCTCCGCGACGACCGCAAGGTGGCGTTCAAACGACGCTACCGGGAAACCGATGTGCTGCTGGTCGATGACATCCAGTTCATCGAGGGCAAGGAAGGTATCCAGGAGGAGTTCTTCCACACCTTCAACACCCTCCACAATGCCAACAAGCAGATCGTCGTCTCGTCCGACCGGCCGCCGAAGCAGTTGGCCACACTCGAGGAACGTCTCCGGACCCGATTCGAATGGGGCCTGATCACCGACGTCCAGCCACCGGAACTCGAGACGCGCATCGCCATCCTCAGCAAGAAGGCCCGCATGGACCGCCTCGAGGTGCCGGACGACGTCCTCGAGTTGATCGCCAGCCGGATCGAACGCAACATTCGGGAGCTCGAGGGTGCCCTCATCCGTGTGACGGCGTTCGCATCCCTGAACAGGCAGCCCCTCGACCTCACGTTGGCGGAGGTCGTCCTGCGTGATCTCATGCCCGACTCGTCGAGTCTCGAGATCAATGCGGCCACGATCATGGCCGTCACCGCGGAGTACTTCAACATGTCCATCGACGACCTGTGCGGTCCCGGCAAGGCACGACCGTTGGCTTCCGCCCGCCAGATCTCCATGTACCTCTGCCGTGAGCTGACGGATCTCTCGCTGCCGAAGATCGGCCAGACGTTCGGGCGTGACCACACCACCGTCATGTACGCGGACAAGAAGATCCGCAAGGAGATGACGGAGCGGCGCAAGGTCTACGACCAGGTGCAGGAACTCACCGCGCGCATCAAACAACGTTCCAAGCGATAGCGGCGCTCGAGCGACCCCTCGAGCGACCCCTCGAGTTAGCCCCTCGAGGGGTCCTCGAGCCGGTCCTCGAGGTCTGCGCCAAACCCCCGGCCCCGCAACACGCCGGGGCAACCCGCCGAGCGCTGGACCTGCAACGAAGCATGCACACCTGTGGATAAGCGTGGGGATGAAGTGGAATCTCTGTGGACAGAGCGTGGAGAACTTCGAACAACCTCGAGTAGTCCACATGGGTACCGAATTCGTCCTCGAGTCTGTCCTCGAGAACTCCACACGCCGGGACGCGGAGGGACCAGCACCTACGACCGTTCGTCCACAGATTCCACAGGACCTAATAGTACTTCTGAATAATTCCTTTAAGAAACTCTTTGAAAACAGGGTTGGGGATCGCATCGGTTCACAGGCCGTCGTCGGCGACTCGAGGACGGCACGGTTCCGCTTTCAACTTCGTCCTCGAGGGCATACGGTTATGCATCGCCGCCCTGTGGAAGACTGCAGTGCTGTGGTCACGGCCCGACCGTGTCTACCTAACGTGCCTACCGAGAGGAACCACCCGGCGATGGAGCTTGGAAGCCTGAAGTTTCGCGTCTCCCGGGAAGAATTCGCTGATTCAGTGGCGTGGGTCGCTCGCAGTCTGCCGTCACGGCCTCCTGTCCCGGTCCTCGGCGGAGTTCTGCTGGACGCGACCGAACAAGGGTTGACAGTTTCCGGTTTCGACTACGAGGTATCCGCTCAGGTCCGGGTCGCCGCCGAGGTCGGAAGCGTCGGCCAGGTGCTGGTATCGGGAAAGTTGCTGGCCGACATCACCAAGTCGCTGCCGAACAAGCCTGTCGATGTGACTCTCGACGGCACCCGTGTTCTCATCACCTGCGGAAGCGCCAAGTTCTCGCTGCCGACGATGCCGGTCGAGGACTACCCGCAGCTTCCACAGCTGCCGCAGCAGACCGGCTCGATTCCCGCTGACGTCTTCTCCGAGGCCATCAGCCAGGTGGCTGTCGCCGCAGGCAAGGACGACACGCTCCCGATGCTGACCGGTATCCGGCTGGAGATCGATCACACCAGGATCGTCCTCGCAGCAACCGACCGTTTCCGTCTCGCGGTCCGGGAACTCGAGTGGTCTCCCGGAAATCCGGATACCACCGCCGCCGTTCTCATTCCTGCCAAGACGCTTTCCGAATCGGCGAAAACGCTTGCCGGAGATGCAACTTCGCCGGTCGAGTTGGCTCTGGGTTCGGGCTCGGCCGTGGGTAACGACGGTCTCCTGGGCATTGTCAACGACGGCCGCCGCACCACTACGCGCCTCCTCGACGCCGAGTTCCCGAAGTTCCGCCAGCTTCTGCCGTCGGAGCACACGGCCATGGCGACGGTGGAGATCGCACCGCTCATGGAAGCCATCAAGCGGGTGGCGCTGGTAGCCGAGCGCGGCGCGCAGGTCCGCCTCCAGTTCTCGAACGAGGAATTGCTCCTCTCGGCAGGCGGAGACGACGCGGGCCGGGCCGAGGAAGGACTCGATGCGGTGTTCCAGGGTGAGTCCCTGACCATCGCGTTCAACCCCGGCTACCTCCTCGACGGGCTGTCCTCGCTGCACAGTGAACGAGTTCTCTTCGGATTCACGACGTCGAGTCGTCCCGCGGTACTGCGGCCGGCTACGGAGGACGAGATCGAACCCGACGAATCCGGAACCTTCTCGGCGCCGGAGAGTGCGTACACGTACCTGCTGATGCCAGTGCGTCTTCCCGGCTGACACCGACCCGGAAGTCGAAACAGTCACTGCTGGAAGAACTCTCACGGGTGGACGGAGACGCGATGCAGATCGGGTTGGTCGGACTCGGAAAGATGGGCTTCAACATGCGCGAGCGGTGGCGCGCGCAGGGCCTCGAAGTCGTGGGCTACGACCCGCGACCCGAGGTCACGGACGTGGGGTCACTGTCCGAACTGGTACAGCGACTCGAGTCACCGCGCGTGGTGTGGGTGATGGTTCCGGCCGGAAAGATCACCCAGGACACCGTCACGGCACTGTCCACCATGCTCGAGACCGGTGACCTGGTTGTCGACGGAGGGAACTCGAGATACACAGACGATCGGGTTCATGGCGACCTCCTGGCCTCGCGCGGCATCGGTTACCTCGATTGTGGTGTGTCCGGGGGTGTGTGGGGACTCGAGAACGGCTACGGGCTGATGGTCGGTGGTTCGCCGTCCGATGTCGAACGCGCACTTCCCCTCTTCGATGCGCTGCGCCCCGAGGGTGAGCGCGCGGACGGCTTCGTTCACGCCGGCCCGATCGGGGCCGGCCATTACGCCAAGATGATCCACAACGGCATCGAATACGGCCTGATGCAGGCGTATGCGGAGGGATACGAGCTCCTCGAGGCCGAGGAGCTGGTTACCGATGTACACGGGGTGCTCCGTGCGTGGACGAAGGGCACGGTGGTGCGTTCGTGGCTGCTCGAGCTGCTCGTCAAGGCACTCGGTGACGATCCCGATTTCGCTGAGATCTCCGGTTACACAGAGGATTCGGGTGAGGGACGATGGACGGTGCAGGAAGCCATCGACCATGCGGTGCCCGCTCCTGTCATCTCGGCGGCACTGTTCGCCCGATTCGCGTCTCGCCAGGACGATTCGCCCGCGATGAAAGCGGTGTCGGCGCTGCGTAATCAGTTCGGTGGGCACGCCGTGAATCGGGCGGATGACGGGTCCGAAGCCGGTTCTGGAACATAGGTGTTCGTTCGCGCGCTCTCGCTCAGAGACTTCAGGTCCTGGGACGCACTCACCATCGAGTTGCGCCCGGGATGCACTGTCTTCATCGGGCCCAACGGCCACGGGAAGACGAACATCCTCGAGTCCCTCGGTTACCTGTCCACCCTCTCGTCCCATCGGGTGGCGTCGGACGCCCCGCTCATCCGTACCGGCGCCGGTACGGCGTTCGTCGGTGCCGCCGTCGTCAACACGGGCCGCGAACTCACCGTCGACATCGAACTGAACGAGGGCAAATCCAACCGGGCCCGCATCAACCAGTCACCCACTCGGCGGCCGCGCGACATCCTCGGCATCTTGCAGACGGTGCTCTTCGCCCCGGAGGATCTGTCGCTGGTGCGCGGGGATCCGGGTGAGCGGCGGCGCTACCTCGACGAACTCCTGACCTCGCGTCGGCCGCGCATGGCTGCGGTTCGCGCCGACTACGATCGGGTGCTGCGGCAGCGGTCAGCGCTGCTCAAGACCGCGGGAGGTGCCCTGCGACGGGGCTCGCGAGGTTCGCATTCGAGCGAGGACGGCGCGAGTGCTCTTGCCACACTAGAGGTCTGGGACGGACACCTCGCGGCGCACGGCGCCGAGCTTCTGGCAGGACGCCTGCAGTTGGTGTACGACCTCGCTCCGCATCTCGCGGAGTCGTACCGGTCCCTGGCACCGGAATCGCGGCCGGCGAGTATCCGTTATCGCTCGAGTCTGGGTACCTCCCTGCCTCCGGAATTCACCGATCCGGCCCGAGTGCCGGAGGCCGGCGACGTCTCTTTCCTCGCCGACCGATTCCTGAAAGAACTGTCCGTCATGCGGTCCAGGGAGATCGAGCGCGGTGTGTGCCTGGTGGGCCCACACCGGGACGACCTCGACCTGCAGCTCGGCGACACCCCCGCGAAAGGTTTCGCGAGCCACGGGGAGTCGTGGTCGTTTGCCCTGTCACTGCGGCTCGCCGCGTTCGCGCTGCTCCGTTCGGACGGCAGCGACCCCGTGCTGATGCTCGACGACGTGTTCGCCGAACTCGACCGCCGCCGGCGACGAGCATTGGCGAAGGTGGCGGCCGAGGCGGAGCAGGTCCTGATCACCGCGGCCGTCCCTGAGGACGTTCCCGAGGAGCTCGACGCGATGCGGTTCGCCGTGGAGGCTCGCGACACGGACCGCGGCCGAATCTCGCACCTGACGACCGAGACGGAGGAGGCTACCGGGCATGACGGATGATCTCGAGCCTGTCGCACCTGCGGAGCTGGAGTTGAAGGGCGTCGATCTCGCCCGCCGTGCTCTCGAGGAGGCCCGTGCCGCGGCGAAGGCCAGCGGCAAATCCGTCGGGCAGGGCCGGCGTTCGGGTGTGCGGGGTGTTCGGGCGCGACGTCGGCGCGGGTGGTCGGGGCCGGGTCCCGACGACCGCGATCCGCAGCCGTTCGGTGCGTTGACCAGTGCGCTGGCGAAGCAACGTGGCTGGTCGCCGAAGGTTTCCGAGGGGACAGTGCTCGGCCGGTGGCCGCAGGTGGTGGGGGAGGACATCGCGGCACACGCCGAACCGACCGGTCTGCGTGACGGGATTCTGAGCATCTCCGCGGAGTCGACGGCCTGGGCGACCCAACTTCGGATGATGCAGTCACAGATTCTCGCGAAGATCGCCGCTGCCGTCGGGAACGGCGTGGTGAAGTCACTCCGGATCACGGGGCCGACGGCTCCCAGTTGGCGCAAGGGCGAGCGGCACGTTCGAGGTCGAGGTCCGCGCGACACCTACGGATAGATCGACACCTGGTTTTATCTATTACTCGGTGTTACGGTAACTCTCAGTTGTACGAGTGAACTGCGCCACAACGTTGTCGTCGTGGCGTGGAGGTCGGTACGAAGGAGTAACCACATGTCCGCCCCGACTGCATCCCGCAAGTCCGCTGCCCGGATCCACGAACCGGACCACATTCTCTTGCAGGCCAGGAACGTCGAGTTCGACTGGACGAACCTGCCCATGCATTGGATTCCCGGCGATCCGTTCAGCACCCACGTGTTGAACGTCCTGCACCTGCTCCTTCCCGCTGGGGAGGAATGGTTCGTCGAGACGTTCAAGGAAGCGTTGCCGCTGATCGAGGACGAACAATTGCGCGACGACGTCGTCGGTTTCATCGGCCAGGAAGCGATGCATGCGGGAGCGCACACGGGTGTGCTCGCGCATCTGAAGGAGAACGGACTCGATCCCACTCCCTTCACCGCGCAGATGGAATGGACGTTCGGAAAGATCCTCGGGCCGAGGCCGCTCACCGGTATGCGGGAACGGAACTACCTCGTCGAGCGACTGGCCGTCATCGCTGCGATCGAGCACATCACCGCGTTTCTCGGTGACTGGGTACTCAACGCAGACGGGTTGGACCGCGCCGGTACGCATCCGACCATGCTCGACCTGCTGCGCTGGCACGGGGCGGAGGAGGTGGAACACCGGTCCGTCGCGTACGACGTGATGCGGTACTTCGACAAGCGGGA
>NZ_JBAQEO010000706.1:0-3126 GCF_049286785.1 Rhodococcus sp. (in: high G+C Gram-positive bacteria)
CGTCACAACGGCAAGGTCGAGCGCTACAACCGCATCCTGGCCGAGGAGTTCCTCTACGCCCGCGAATGGACCTCCGAGCAACACCGATCCCAGGCCCTCGAAGTCTGGAACGTCCACTACAACTACCGACCTCACACTGCCGCCGGGAACCGGCCACCAGCGACCCGACTCCACGCCGGCGTCACCAACGTCATGAGCTCATACACCTAGCCCGGTGACGTCATTGGGGCGCGACCAACCCCGTGCCCGCCACCCCTTCACACCGGTGGCCAGCACCCCGGGCCCCGCACGGCATCAGGTGGGATCCCACGGTGATCGTTCGAGCCTGTTGAGCTCATCGAGAACCTGGTCGACGGCGGTGGTCGGGATGCGGAAGTCGTTGCCCTCCGAAGCCCGCAGGCGGTCGCGCACGTGGGCGAGCATGGCGAGTTCACGCTCGACGTCTGCAGCGGTGCGGTCACTCACGGTCCCATTTTGTCCTGCGTGGGCGGTGATCAACAGCATGCACCCCACGCCTCGCCGCAACGAAAGCAACGATGTAAGATTACGGTGCAAACGTAGCAAGGAGTGCTCATGTCGACCCACCGATCGATCTCTCCCCGGCGACACCACAAGCTCGCCGGCTACCGCCTGCGCCGAGACACCGCCACCGGCCGCTACGCACGTGCCGGCGACCGTCCGCACGCCGCTCCGTCACCGGACGAACGGCGTTTGTCGGATCTGTCGACCCCCGAACTGATCGACGTCGTCGCCTCCGAACTCGCCGCCCGCCCCGAGATGCACCTGGTCCGCAACCAGGTCACCGCACTGCTGGCGATGGCACCGACCCTGACCGACCGCACCCAGGCCGCCCGGATCGGCGCCGACCTGGTCGACGACGCCATCGCACAAGCCGAACTCGAGCAGGCCGCCCGCCGGCACATCCTCGACCACCCGATGCTCACCGCCGGTCAGGTCGCCGCCGTCCTGCACCGACCCGCAGCCGATCGCACCGTCGCCTCCCGCCTGCGCACCACCGGCAAGGTCGTCGCCCTGCCCGTCGGCAACAGCTACCGGTACCCGGCATTCCAGTTCGACGAGGCCACCGCCTCAGTCCATGCGGCCGTCGCCGCCGTCAACACCGCCCTCGGCGCCGCCGCCGACCCGTGGGGTGTGGCCTCGTGGTGGCTGACCCCCTCCACCCGCCTGCCCGAGGGGCAGACCCCGGCCGACCTCGCCGCCGACCCGGACCCCGCGGCCGGCCGGAAGCTCGAGCGGCTCGCCTCCGCGGTGCTGCCCGACTGATGCCGAACATCGAACCACCGGCCGCAGGTTTACTCCGGCCGGCGCACCGGACCGTGCTCACCGCTGGCACAGTGGTGTGGCGGGTGCACAGCAGCCACCGCGCCCCGCACACCCCGAACCCGACCGCGCAGCCCGACGAACTCGCCGGCGGCCGGTTCGACTCCCTCGACGGCAGCTACGCCTACCTCTATATCGCCGACACTCCCGACGGGGCGATCGCCGAAACCATCTGCCGGGACCTCCCCCTGGACCCCACCATCGCCCGGATCGTTCCTTCGTCCGCCGTGGCCGGTCGCACCCTGACCGCCCTCACCGTGACCCGCTCCCTCACCACCGCCGCACTACACGGCCCGCACCTGGCCGCGGTCGGACAAGACCTCTGGCTCACCAAATGCGAAGCCCGGCACTACGTCACCACAAGGCGATGGGCCCACGCCATCCGCGCCGCCGACCCCGACCTCGACGGACTCGCCTACCGGCCCCGCCACAACGAAGACACCCTCGCCTGGATCCTCACCACCGACCCCGCGATCACACCCCACCCCGACCTGACCGTCGACCCCACCACCCACACCCCTACCACTCGACCACGGCCCCGGCCGCGACCTCGTCGCCCGCATCATCGCCGACCACAGCGCCATCCTCTCCCCCACCTGAGCCGCAGCAGCGAGAACAACCTCCGACAAACGACACCGACGGTGATGCATTGGGGTGACGGGCTAGCCGCGATCGTTGAATATCTTTACCTCACACGCTATTTCAAACAACTACGGCCGAGGAGATCCTCGAGACTTCGCGTAGGCCTCGAGCACAGGGCTGCGGGAGGCAGTCGGTCGGACGGCCACAGGTTGCGGAGCGAATCCCACCACCGATGCCACTGACACAGATGCAGATCCGAACTGAGCTCTGGTCGTTACGTTCGAGGGCCTCGATGGCTTCAGTTACGCAATGCGACAACGTCTTCGTCGAGAAATCCCTTCAATCCGCCACTGAAGACATCGTTGTCGTCGCCGGCGACCATATGACCGGCCCCGGCAACGTCAATCAGTGTGGCGGTCGGGATCAGCTCGAGCAGCTCCTTGGCGCCTTCCTCGCTGACCACATGGGATTGCTTGCCACGCACGAGCATCGTGGGAACGGTGACCGCCGCCGCGGCGGCCCGGGCACGTTCGTAGCGCACGATCGAATCCGCCTGGCGAGTAGGTTCGTCGCCCTGGCGAAGGAACGCCGGATCCCAATGCCAGAACCAGCGCCCATCACGCAGGCGGAGGTTCTTGCGCAACCCGTCCGGGTTGGGCTTGCGAACACGGTTCGGGGTATACGCCGCGATCGCCGCAGCAGCGTCGTCGAGACTCGCGAAACCCTCGAGTCCACTGCGCATGAACGCCATGATCTCCGCGGTACCGCTGGTTTCGACCTTCGGCGCGATATCGACCAAGACCAGCCCCCGGGCAAGCTCCGGGTTCTCCCCTTGCCCGATCAACGACGTCATCCCGCCCATCGAGGCACCGACGAGCACCGGCTTCTCCCCCAGCCCGGCGACGACCGACGTCAGGTCGGCGACCAACGCATCGATGCCGTAGTCCCCGTCCGGTGCCCACTGGCTGTCCCCATGCCCACGTGCGTCCACGGCGATCGCGGACCAGCCGTCCGCCGCGAGGCTGCGTCCGGTGTTCCGCCAGGAATGGCGGGTCTGCCCGCCGCCGTGCAGCAACAGCACCAAGCCCTTTCTGTCGACGCCGGATCCGCCAGCCCCCGGTGACGGTGGATCCCACCGGTCGGCAGCGAGCGTGACACCGGCACCGCGGAGTTCGGGCTGTGTGACTACGGGATCCATAAAGT
>NZ_JBAQEO010000707.1:0-28109 GCF_049286785.1 Rhodococcus sp. (in: high G+C Gram-positive bacteria)
GCCTTGAAGCGGTCGGGACTGAGCATCGACGACATCGGCGCGTTCGAGATCAACGAGGCATTCGCGCCCGTGCCGCTGGCCTGGCAGATCGAGACCGGCGCCGCAATGGAGAGGCTCAACCCGGTCGGCGGCGCCATCGCGGTGGGCCATCCCCTGGGCGGTTCGGGGGCGATCCTGCTCACGCGTCTGGCGCATCACATGCGCGACAACGGTATTCGATACGGTCTGCAGTCGATGTGTGAGGCCGGCGGTATGGCCAACGCCACCATCCTCGAACTGCTCTGACCACACCACGCACGTAAAGGAACCGATATGGAACTCAAGGGAATCTCCACGGCGGTCACGGGCGGCGCATCCGGCCTCGGGCTCGCCACGGCGCGGCGGTTGCTCGACGCCGGCGCCCACGTCACGCTCATCGATCTGCCGTCCTCGAACGGAGCGGAGGTCGCCGAGGGACTCGGCGCGAATGCCCAGTTCGCTCCGGCCGACGTCACCGACGCCGAGCAGTTCGCGGCAGCTCTCGACGTCGCCCACGAGCGTGGCGGTCTGCGTGGGGTCGTGCACTGCGCGGGGGCGGGACGCCGAATGCGGGTACTCGAAAAGGACGGCACCGCAGGCTCTCTCGAAGACTTCGAATTCGTGATCCGGCTCAACCTCATCGGGTCGTTCAACGCGCTTCGTCTCGGTGCCGAGCGGATCGCGCGCACCGACCTTCTCGAGGACGAGCGCGGCGCGATCATCATGACCGCGTCCGTCGCGGCCTTCGAGGGCCAGATCGGGCAGATCAACTACTCGGCGTCCAAGGCCGGCATCGTGGGCATGACGATCGTCGCCGCCCGCGACCTCGCGAGCAAGGGCATCCGCGTCAACACGATCGCCCCCGGCATCATGGACACCCCGCTGCTGGCCCGCCTCCGCGACGACGTGCGCGCCTCGCTCGAGGCGACGGTGCCCAACCCGTCCCGCCTGGGCCGCCCCGACGAGTTCGGGCGTCTCGCTGCGTCGATTCTCGAAAATGGTTATCTCAACGGCGAAACCATTCGACTCGACGGTGCCATTCGCATGGCTCCGCGCTGATCCGGGCTACAGATGAGCACAAAGAGTCCCGATTGGCTGGCTGCCGGACTGGTGTACCCCGACGTCACGATGGCCGTGTGGGCGCCGAGCATGGCTGCGCTGTACGGGGATCGAGCGGCGATCATCGACGGCGAGCGAACCTGCACCTATCGCGACCTCGATGCTCGGTCGGCGCAGTTCGCGGACGCCCTGCGATCATCCGGCATCGTCGCGCGCGATGTGGTGCTCCTGCATCTGGGTAACAGCATCGAGTTTCTGGTGGCGTACTACGGCTCCCTGCGGGTAGGCGCGACAGTCACGCTGGTCAATCCGTTGCAGCCCGAACCGGGTCTGCGTAAGCAGATCGAGGAGACCCGCGCGGTCGCAGCGGTCACGCAGTCGCAGCAGCTGGGCACTCTGCTCGGTGCGGCGGCGAGCACCACGCTGAGTGTGATCGTGGTTGTCTCCGACGAGCCGGTCGCGGCCGGTACCGATCACAGCGTCGTGCGGTTCGACGACTTCATCGCCGGCAGGCCCACCCAGTTCGCACCGGCCTCGGTGAGCGGCGACGACATTGCGCACATCGCGTACACCGGTGGTACCACGGGCATCTCGAAGGGTGTGCGCGTTCTGCACCGCAACGTGGTGGCCAACGTGACGCAGATGTGCGCGTGGCGGGCGGGCCGGCAACTCGCGGTGGTGGACGGCGGAGGCCTGGAGCTGCGATCCATCGAGAATCTGGACGTCCACGGTGTCATTCCGGGCGACGGCGCGACCGCCGTGGTGTCGCCGATGTTCCATGCCCATGCGTTGATCAACACCTCGTTCCTGCTGATGTGCGGTCTCACCCAGGTGCTGGCCGGACGCTTCGATCCCGCGCGCATGCTCGCGCTGGTCGAGGAGCATCGGGTCAGCTACATCACCGGCAGTCCGGCGATGTGGCATGCGCTGGCCACCCATCCCGATCTGGCGTTCCGCGACACCTCGTCGGTGCGCGTGGTGTCGTCGGGTGCGGCGCCGATCGACCATGTGACGTTGGAGGCACTCGAAGTTGCCTTCCCCAATGCCCGAGTGGCCGAAGGTTACGGGCTCACCGAGGGCACGTGCGTGGTGACGGCCGCGCCACTGGTGGCGGGTTCGAGTTACCGCCTGGGCAGTGTGGGACTGCCGATGTTCGACACCGAGGTCGAGATCCGGTCCTCCGGCGATCCCACCGCCCCGCTGGGCGAGGGCGAACGCGGAGAACTGTGGGTTCGCGGCCCGCAGGTCACCGACGGCTACCTCGGGCACCCGGAGATCACGGCCGAGCAGTATGTGGACGGCTGGCTCGACACCGGCGACATCGCCTACCGCGACTCCGACGGATACGTGTACATCTGTGACCGTGCCAAGGACATGCTGATCTACAAGGGCTACAACGTGTATCCGCGTGAACTCGAGGAGATTCTGGTGTCCCATCCGGCGGTGTCGACGGCTGCGGTTATCGGCCGCGAAGCGGGCGCCGTGGGTCAGGAACCGGTGGCGTTCGTGGTGCCGCTGGCAGGCGCGGAAATCGACGTCGATGAGTTGAAGGCGTTCGTGGCCGAGCAGGTGTTGCCGTACAAGAAGATTCGCGACGTCGTGGTGATCGATGCATTGCCCACGTCGGTGGCGGGCAAGATCCTCAAGACGGATCTGCGTACTCGTCTCACCCGGTAACGAACACGAGAAGAAGGGCGGCGCCCGGTAGGGGCGCCGCCTTTCCTTGTCTCTCTGCGGAAACTCAGCCGCGCTGCGCCTGTTTGATCAGTCCGCCCCCGATGATCAGCCGCTGAATCTCGCTGGTGCCCTCGTACAGACGGAGCAGGCGGACATCCCGGTAGATGCGCTCGACCGGAACTTCCCGCATGTATCCGGTGCCGCCGTGGATCTGGACCGCGAGATCGGCGACCTTGCCGACCATCTCGGTGCAGAACAGCTTCGCGACGGACGGCGCGATCCGGCGATCGCTCTCCTCCACCCAGGCGCGGGCGGCATCGCGCACGAGCGCCCGCCCGGCCATCACACCGGTCTGCTGATCGGCGATCATCGCCTGCACCAGCTGGAAGTTGCCGATCGGGGAACCGCCCTGTGTGGCGGTGGCCGCGTAGGACACCGATTCGTCGAGGGCGCGCTGTGCCTGCCCGACGGACAGTGCGGCGATGTGCACACGGCCACGAGCCAGGGACGTCATCGCGGCACGGTAGCCGACGTCCTCGCTGCCGCCGACGAGCGCGGCGTCCGGCACCCGTACCTCGTTGAAATGCACATCCGCTGTCCAGGCACCCTCCTGGCCCATTTTGCGGTCCTTCGGCGCAACGTGCAGTCCCGGGGTGTCCGCCGGCACGAGGAACACCGCAATGCCCGGACCGTTCTCGTCGGCCGGCCGGGTGCGTGCGAAGACGACGAACAGGTTCGCCAGCGGTGCGTTGGTGATGAACCGCTTCTCCCCGGTGATGATCCAATCGTCACCGTCGCGGACGGCCTTGGTGCGCAGCCCTGCCGGATTGGAGCCGGCGCCGGGTTCGGTGAGTGCGAACGAGGCGACCACCTCACCGGATGCGATGCCTTCGAGCCACTGCTTCTTCTGCTCGTCGGTGCCGAAGTTGACGAGGACCTGGCCGGCGATGCCGTTGTTGGTACCGAACATCGATCGCAACGCCAGCGTGGTGTACCCGAACTCCATCGCGAGTTCCGCGTCCTGCATCAGGTTCAGGCCCAGGCCGCCCCATTCCTGCGGGATGGCGTAACCGAACAGGCCCATTTCCATGGCGGCGCTGCGGATGTCATCGGGTATCGCGTTGGTGTCGGCGATCTCCTGCTCGCGTGGAACCACCGTTCCACGGACGAATGCGCGGGTCTGGGCGAGGATCTCCCGGAAGTCGTCGTCGTCGACCTGGGAGGTTGTCGAGATTGTCATGTGTCAACCTTCCGATCCGGCCCGCGTCCTGTCCAATACGAATCGTGGTATCGCCACATAGGCACTGTCGATGGATTCGACGGGGTCGAATGCACGTGATCGCCGTTATGGTCGGAAGGTCAACCCCGAAAGGAATCGCATGTCACTGCTGGACAATCGCACTGCCGTCATCACTGGAGGAGCACAGGGCATCGGCTTCGAGATCGCCCGTGAATTCGTGGACGCCGGCGGCCGCGTGGTGCTCGGTGACCTCGATCTCGATGCTGCCACCGCCGCTGCGGAGAAACTCGGCGGCCGTGACGTCGCCCGCGCGGTGCGCTGCAACGTCGTGAACGCCGACGAATGGGACACCCTCCTCGCCGAGGCCGTCGACGGTTTCGGTTCACTCGACATAGTCGTCAACAACGCAGGCATCACCCGGGACGCCACGATGCGCACCATGATCGAAGAGGACTTCGATCTGGTCATCTCCGTTCATCTGAAGGGCACCTGGAACGGCACCCGCAAGGCGTCCGCGATCATGCGCGGGAACAAGCGCGGCGCGATCGTCAACATCTCCTCGCTCTCCGGCAAGGTCGGCATGGTCGGGCAGACCAACTACTCGGCCGCGAAGGCCGGCATCGTCGGGCTCACCAAGGCCGCGGCCAAGGAGATGGCGCACCACGGTGTGCGGGTGAACGCGATCCAGCCCGGCCTGATCCGGTCGGCGATGACCGAGGCCATGCCGCAGAAGGCCTGGGACCAGAAGATGAGCGAGATCCCGATGGGCCGTCCCGGTGAGGTCTCCGAGGTCGCGTCCGTCGCGCTGTTCCTCGCCTCGGACATGTCCTCGTACATGACCGGCACCGTCCTCGAGGTCACCGGTGGACGGTTCATGTAACCGAACCAGCCGCGAAACCTGTTGATCCCCTTACCCGAAAGGCGCACCATGCGCGAAGTCGTCATCTGCGAGCCCGTCCGCACCCCGATCGGGCGTTACGGCGGAATGTTCAAGTCGCTCACCGCCGTCGATCTCGGTGTAGCCGCGATGAAGGGTCTGCTCGAACGCACCGGGATCGCCCCGGACGCGGTGGGCGACGTGATCCTCGGTCACTGCAACGGCAACAGCGAAGCCCCCGCGATCGGGCGTGTCGTCGCGCTCGACGCCGGTCTCCCTGTCACCGTCCCCGGCATGCACGTCGACCGCCGCTGCGGTTCCGGCCTGCAGGCCGTCATCGTGGCCGCGTTCCAGGTCGGCAACGGCGACAACGAGCTGGTCGTCGCAGGCGGCACCGAGTCGATGAGCAACGCCTCCTTCTACTCCGTGGACATGCGCTGGGGCGGCGCCCGCACCGGCGTGCAGATGCACGACAGCCTGGCCCGCGCCAGATCCACCGCCGGCGGTCAGTTCTACCCCGTACCCGGCGGCATGATCGAGACGGCCGAGAACCTGCGCCGTGAATACGCCATCTCCCGGCGCGAACAGGACGAGCTGGCGGCGACATCGCATGCGCGTGCCGTCTCCGCTCAGAAGAACGGCATCCTCGCGGAGGAGATCGTCCCGGTCACCGTCTCCAGCCGGGCCGGCGATCAGATCATCGACACCGACGAGCATCCCCGTCCTGACGTGACCGTGGATTCGCTCGCCAAGCTGAAGCCGATCATGGGCAAGCAGGACCCGGAGGCCACCGTCACGGCGGGCAACGCCAGTGGCCAGAACGACGCTGCGTCGCTGTGCATCGTCACTACCGCCGAGCGGGCTGCCGAACTGGGTCTGACGCCGCTGGTCCGCATCGTGTCCTGGGGCGTCGCCGGTGTGGCCCCGAAGGTAATGGGCATCGGTCCCGTTCCGGCCACCGAGGTGGCGTTGGCGAAGGCAGGGATCACCCTCGCGGATGTCGACGTGATCGAACTCAACGAGGCCTTCGCAGCGCAAGCACTGGCCGTCACCCGCGAGTGGAAGTTCGGAGCAGCCGACTTCGACCGCACCAACGTGCACGGTTCGGGTATCTCGCTCGGTCATCCGGTGGGCGCCACGGGCGTCCGCATGCTGTCGACCCTGGCGCGCGAACTGCAGCGCCGCGAGGGCCGATACGGCCTCGAGACCATGTGCATCGGCGGCGGTCAGGGACTCGCCGCGGTGTTCGAACGCGTCGCCTGACGCACCGCCCCTCCGGATCGGCCGGTCAGGCCGTCGTCGAGCGCACCAGTTCGACGAAGGCCTGACCGACAGCCGACAGCGTCTCCGGATCGAAGGCCAGCCCGTACGCCCGCGAGATCTTCGGTTCACACGGTCGCACCACCGCGTCGGCTGCGGCTGATTCGGCGAGCGTCCGTTCCACCAGTGAGCCACCGAGCCCGGCCAGCACCATCGGTAGGCGTGCCTCGCGCTGACCGATCAGCACCGCGAGTTCGGGCCGGACCCCGGCATCTCGGAAGGCATTCTCGATCTCGTCGACGAAAGTCGCGCCCTGCGGGGCGAACACCATCGGTATCTCCGGAAGGTCGGACAGCGCGATCGGGGTGTCGGGGAGAACCGTTCCCGGCGGGTAGGCCAGCCAGAACTCCTGCTCGCCGAGCTCCATCACCTCGAGGCCGTCGTCGTTCTCGATCGGGAGGTGGGCGATGACGAATTCGCAGTGGCCGTCCCGGATCACCGACGCCGTGTTCTCCTCGCTACGCAGATCGGAGAACCGCACCGCCACCTTCGGGTAGGCCCGCCGGAAGCGCGCCACCAGGTCCACCGGTATGCCGGCGGCCAGACCCGGAAACGTCATGATGTCGAGCCGCCCGACCAGTTCGCTGTCCGACGCGGCGAGGAGTTCCTCCACACCCATCACGTCACGCAGGATCTGACGGCTGGGTCCCACGAGACTTCGCCCCGCCGACGACAGCACCATGCCGCGTCCGATGCGGTGGAACAGTTGCACGCCCAGCTCACGCTCGAGGCTGCGCAGCGCCTGCGACACCGTGGGCTGCGCGACACCGAGAGCGGCAGCGGCACCGTTGATGCCGTCGTTCTCGACCACCGCAAGGAAGTACTCGACCTGACGGAACTCCATGCCTATCCCCGCCCGTTCGGATACGTGGACGTTGCGATGAACGCGGCCGCGGCCGGTGACGGTTCCCCCGAGCGCAGCACGAGGCCGACGTTCCGCAGCAGCGGAGGGTCGAGGGAACGGACGGCAGCGGTGGGCATCTGCTCGGCGGCGACGAGCCGCGGAACCACCGCGGCTCCGGTGCCGCGCGTGACGAATTCCCAGGTGGCGGCGGGATGCGCACAGTCGACGACGACGTTGGCGGCGCCCTCGCCCAGCAACTCTCCGACCTTGGCGGCGTGGGTCTTGTCACCGAGGTCGAGAACGAGCGGCACCTCGCGGACCCGGGCACGGGCCACCGGATCGGGGATCCCCGCGGCGAGATCGTGGTGCAGTGCCAGCACCATCTCCTGCTCCATGACGGGGACGGTGATCATTCCCGCGTGCTCGACGGAGAGATCGGTGACCCCGATCTCGGCGACTCCGCGGCGCAGCGCTGTGTGCACACCGGTGGGGCCGTCCGCGTCGACGATGCGCACCAGGACGTGGGGGTGGCGGCTCCGGAACCGTCGGACGAGTTCGACGAGCGGGTCGATGGAGAACGCTGAGTACGTCACGATGTCGACCCGGCCGGATGCGAGTTCGCGGACGGCCGCGACCTTCGCCTTCGCCCGGTCGACATCGGCGAGGATGCGGCGGGCCGCCACATCTAGTTTGCGGCCGTCCGCGGTCAGTTCGAGACGGCGTCCGGTCCGATCGAACAGGATGGTGCCGAGACGACGTTCGAGGGTTCGAATTGCCTGCGAGAGGGAGGGCTGCGAAATGTACAGGGCCTGAGCTGCCTTCGTGATCCCACCATGGTCGACGACGGCGACGAAATAGGTGACGAGGTGCAGGTCCACCTGGTCATCCTAGGGCCCTCATTCTCCGCGCCACACCGGTGCCCGCTTCTCGGCGAAGGCGCGGGCGCCTTCCTGGGCGTCGGCCGAGGCGAATACGGGGTCGATGAAGCGGCGCTGGGCGACGAACGCGTCGGGGTCGGTATACCCGACTGCCATGGATATCACCTGCTTGGTGGCGCGCACGGCCAGCGGTCCGTTGGCAGCGACACGGGCCGCGAGCGCCTTCGCGACGGTGAGTGCTTCTCCGGGCTCGGTGAGGCGATTGACCAGTCCGTGCTGGAACGCGAGCTCCGCGGTGAGCGGATCACCGGTGATCGCGATCTCCATCGCCAGCGGGTAGGGCAGGATCTTCGGCAGTCGCAGCAGACCGCCGGCCGCAGCGGCGAGTCCCCGCTTCACCTCGGGAAGCCCGAATTTCGCTTGCCGCGACGCGACGATGAGGTCTGCCGACAACGCCAACTCGCAGCCGCCCGCCAGCGCCCACCCTTCGACCGCGGCGATCAGCGGCTTGGTGGGCGGTGCTTCGGTCAGGCCGCCGAAACCACGGCCGGGGATCGACGGGCGTTCCCCACGGGAGAACGCTTTGAGATCCATGCCCGCACAGAACGTGCCGCCGGCGCCGGTGAGGATGCCGATGGTCAGGTCGGGGCGCGCCTCGAACTCGTCGATGGCGGCGGCGAGTTCCTTCGCGACGGCCAGGTCGACGGCGTTCTTGGCTTCGGGACGGTTGAGGGTGATGACGGCGACGCCGTCCGAAAAATCGGTGAGGACGGTGCTCATGATGCTCTTTCTGTCGGTTCGGAACGGCCTCGCGCCCAGCGTTGCGGGCTGCCACCGGTGGTGTGGACGGCGCCGCGGTCGGTGAGCACGAGCAGGTGGGCGTGGGTTTCGCGGACCGCCAGACGGAGCAGACGATCCGACATGGATGCGAACGGACGGGACCACGTGATGTGCGCGGATATGTCCCAAGCCGTCGATTCCGGGTGAGCGTCCACGGCCTCGACGATCTCCGCGAATCGCTCCTCGTGGTGGTCCATCAGCTCACGCGCACGGTCGGCGATACCCCGGAACCGGTACTCGTGTGCCGGTAGCACTTCGCCGTCCGGCATCGCTGTGGTGGCGTGCAACGAGAGTAGATAGCGGTGCAGTGGATTGGCGAGTTCGCCTGGCACCGAGGAGATGTTGGGGCTGATGCGGGGCAGCATGTGATCGCCGCTGAACATCAACTGTCGGGTGTCGTCGACAAAGGTCAGATGCCCCGGGGTGTGGCCGGGAGTCCAGACGGTCCGCAAATCCCATCCGGGCAAGTCGAGAGGGGTGCCGTTGTCCAGTGCGATGTCGACCGACTCTCCCGGCGCAAAACGGACCAGTTCGACACGCTCGGCCGCGAGCACGCCCTGCGGGGCACCGAGGTCGGTGAGTTGGGTGTCCCAGATCCGGATGTCGGCGGCGATATCGTCCGGGGTGTGATGGCCGAGCAGGGCGGCGTCGGCGGCATGCATCGCCAGCAGCGCACCGCTCACCTCCCGCAACCTGGGTGCCAGCCCGAAATGGTCGGGGTGCAGGTGGGTGATGGCGGCGAACCGCACCTCGGTGATGTGGTGGCCGGTCTGCGCGATGCCGTCGACCAGCGCCTGCCACGACTCCTCGGCGTCCCATCCGACGTCGATCAGCGCGAGGCCGTCGTCGAGTGCGAGGGCGTAGATCAGTACGTAGCGCAAGGGGTTTCGGGGCATCGGCACCGGAATGGACCACAGTCCGGATCGGACCTCCTCGACCGGCGGGAGGACGCCCGCGGCCCACGCCTCACGTTGAGCGGTACCGACGTCTTCGGTGACGATCACGCGATCACCTCGTCTCCGCCCAACGCCTGCCGGAGCGAGCGTTTGAGGATTTTGCCGCTGGCGTTACGTGGAAGCGCCGGAACGAAGTGGATGTGCTGCGGCTTCTTGTACGACGCGATGCGTCCGGCCAGAAAGTCGACGAGTTCGGTCTCGGTGGGGGTTTCGGCACCGTCGACCACCCGAACGGCGGCGGTGACGGCTTCACCCCAGCGGTCGTCCGGCAGACCGAAGACGGCGACCTCGGCGACCGCCGGATGTTCGGCGAGGACTGATTCGACCTCGACGGGATACACGTTTTCGCCGCCGGTGATGATCATGTCCTTGACCCGGTCGGTGACGAATAGGTACCCCTGCTCGTCGAGGTATCCGGCGTCGCCGGTGCGCAGAAATCCGTCGGCGGTGAACAAGTCGGCGTTCTCGCTGTCTCGGTGCCAATACCCGGAAGTGTTGTTCCTCGACCGCGCCACGATTTCGCCGACCTGTCCCGCGGGCGTCGGCTCACCGGTGGCGATGTCGCGGATCTGTACCTCCACGCCGGGCAAGGGCGTGCCGGCCGAACGAAGTAGGTACGCGCGGGGACCGTTGGGATCGTGATCCTGTGCCCGCAGCGCGGTGACCGAGCCCATGGTCTCGGTCATTCCGTATCGCTGCACGAATTTGCATTTCAGCGTCGCCATTCCACGAATGAGCAAGGCCGGAGTGATCGGCGATGCACCGTACGCGATGAGTTGCAGGCTCGACAGATCGTGTTCGGCGAGCGTGGGTAGGTCGAGCAACATCTGGACCGCCGCGGGAACCAGGAAGGCGTGGGTGACGCGGTGTTCTGTGATCGCCGCTGCCACGAGGCGAGGATTCATCTCTCCGAGAAGCACGAGGTGGACACCGGCCGACAGGCACGTGCTCATCCAGCCGGCGCCCGCGATGTGAAACAACGGTAGTGCGTCGAGGGAGACGGAATCCTCAGCGAATTCGTAGATCCCGAAGTTGGTGGGCTCGTTGTAGAGGTTGCGATGCCTGGCCAGAACGCCTTTCGGTCGTCCGGTGGTGCCCGAGGTGTACAGCTGCAGCAGTACGGATTCGGGATCGTCGCCGAAACCGGGATCGACGTCCGTACCGGATTCCACGAACCCTTCCCACGTGCCGCCGACCGTGATCACCCGAACGCCCGGTAATGCCGCAGCGACAGCCCCCGCGGCTTCGGAGAAGTCGGGGTCGACCACCAGGACAGTCAACTGTGCGTCGACGGCGATCGCGGCGATCTCGTTCGGTGTGAGCCGCCAGTTGATCGGTGTGAAGACCACACCGGCCTTCGCGCATCCGATGAACAGTTCCGCTCCCGGCAGACCCATCCGCAGCAGTGCGCCGACACGGCTCTGCGGCTCGGTCATCGCCCCGAGTGCCGACGCGACGCGGTTGGTTCGGATGTCGAGATCTTTGTAGGTGAGCGTGGTGTCCCCGGACGTGATCGCAGGATCGGAGGCGCGTTCTACCGCCAATGTCCGAACTCGATTGGGCAGGTGCAGCACACTCACGTCATTCCTCATTTCCGATCGCCGGGCGGGGCGCCACCGTCGAGTCGACCATTCGAGTGGCACCCACCACAAAGTGGCGTTCCCGCACAGACGGTTAGCGAATGCCTATGGACGCTGTCTTGCTGTGTCCCCGCGGGGGTCGCCGCGTCAGCGCAGGTACAACCGGACGGTGTCGATCTCGTCGCGCAGGAGACGGATTTCCTCGGCGGTCGGCGGGTCGGTGCGGGTGAGATTCTCCGAGACCGACAGGTCCCAGCCGGTGGCCGCACGGACCTGTTCGACGGTGACGCCGTCGTGGATGCTGGTCAGCTCTAGCTCGTCCTCCGGACCGGTGCGGGACAGGACACCGAGGCTCGTGAACACCTTGGTCACTCCGCGGCCGCGCGGCATGATCCCGGCCCCGGACTCGCGGGCGCGCCGCGGGCTCGGCGAAGTGCAGAAGTCGAGTTCGGCGGGAAACGAGTTGGTGTCGTGGCGACGCATCACCACGAACACCTCACCGGCATTCGGCATGATTTCCACGGCACCGCCGGCACCGGGCAGTCGGACGGCAGGCGTGTCCCAGTCGCCGATGATGCTGGTGTTGAGACTGCCGTAGCGGTCGATCTGACCGGCGCCGAGAAACCCGACATCGACGTTCCCGCCTTGCAGTACGTAGCCGAACAGTGACGCCATGGACAGGACCGACTCGGCGCCGGAAACCACGACGGAGTCTGCGATGCCCTCGGCCATGGCGCTGGGATGGGCTCCGCAGACCCCTGACTCGTAGATCAGCTCGACACCCGGGTTCGAGGTTCGCGTCGCGAGATCGACTGCCAGCGTGGGCAGTCCGACGCCGGCGAAGACCCGCGCCTTGCCGGCGAGTTCCCGGGCCGCGACCGACACGATGACTTCGGTGGTGGATGCCCTGTCGGTGGATGGTCTGTCGGTGGTGCTCGAGGTCGGCTCCATGCTCATTTCCGTGTGCCGTAGTTGACGGGTTCGGCGTATCGCGGTGCGACCTCGAGGTCGGACCAGTAGTCGTCGCCGAGCTTGGCGAGGTACTCCTCGTGGTCGGCAATAGTGAGGACCCAGTCCTTCAGCCACGTCCGCAGAGCTTGCGGGTCCTTGCTGATCTCCGTCCAGCGACGGTAGAAGCCGCAGTCGCGGTCGTAGTAGCCCTGCGCGTACGACGGGTGGGCGCCGCGCGGGCACAGGACGACGGCGTCGACGGCATGTGACGGGATCAGCGTCCGGCTGGGATCGGAGCGGACGATGTCGTCGTCCACGATCTCCTCGACCACCACGATCGCCTTCCTCGCGGCATAGACCGCTTCCTGCTGGACACCGGCGATACCCCAGATCTGGACGTTGCCCGCGTGATCTGCGCGCTGCGCATGGATGATCGTGACGTCGGGGTTGAGCGGCGGCACCACGTAGACGCTGCCGTCGCCGTACGGGTCGTCGACGAGCCGGATGCGGGGGTTGAGCTTGGGCAGGTCACTCCCGGCGTACGAACGGAGTGGGAAGAACGGCAGGCCGGCGGCACCTGCCTGGTACCGGCACACCATGCCGTAATGACTGTATTCCTCCACCTCGAGCTTCACCGGATCGTGTTTCTCGATGCGTCGGCGGATCTCGTACAGCGAGCCGGCCGAGCCGCTGGCGAAGAACGACGCGACGAGCGTCGACACGCAATCGGCCGCGATCAGCTGGTCGGAGACGATGTCCGGGGTCATTCGGCACAGGGTGAGGTTCCGCCGTCCCTGGCGAATGATCTCGTGCGCGGCGGCGAACGGAATCAGATGCGAAAAGCCCTCCAGCGCAACGGTCATTCCGTCCTGCACCCGGGCCTCGATCGCGTCATGCATGGTCATGACCTTGTCAGCGGACATGTTCGTCTCCTGCCGGTGTGGTTTCTCGCTGCTCCGACTGTTGCAGCTGAACTGGGTGCAGTCCAATACAAAGTGTTGCTCAGTTTATTTCCGTCTGGGTAATAATCGAGGGGTGGAGATACAGCAGATCAAGGCGTTCCTCGCCGTCGCCGAGGAGTTGCATTTCGGCAGGGCCGCGCAACGGCTGCACGTGGCACAGCCGCCACTGAGCAGGACCATCCGCCAACTCGAGAAGAGTTTGGGCACAACGCTCTTCGGGCGCAGCACCCGCAGCGTGCGGCTCACCGAGCCGGGCCAGGCGCTCGTAGGTCCGGCCAGGGCGATTCTCGACGCGTGCCGACTCGCGGAAATGGCGGTGGGCGCTGCGGGCCGGGGACAGACCGGCCGGGTCCGGATCGGGTTCGCGGGTTCGTCCTCGCACAAGCTCGTCGGCCGGTGGGCCAAGCTGGTGCGACGCACCCATCCAGGTATCGAATTCGTCCTGGACAGTTCGGCATACGCCAGTGAAGCGCTGAACAAACTGATGGACGGCACGCTCGACATCGGGATCGTCCGGTTGCTGTTCTCCCCGCCGGGAATCGCCTCCCGTGTCATCGCACACGAGGATCTCGTCATCGCCCTACCCATTGGGCATCCGCTGGCGTCGAGGCCCAGCGTGCGCATCGAAGACCTGGCGGGTGAGGCGTGGGTGATGCTGCCGGCCGAGCCGGGGTCCATGCTGCGGGATCTGCTGCTGCGCCTCGGCCACGATGCCGGTTTCTCGCCCCGGATCGTGCAGAGCGCTCCGGATTCGATGTCGCTGGTGGCACTGGTGTCCGCCGAGGTGGGGTGTTCGATGACGGTGTCCTCCGTTGCGGAGAACGTGGTCAATCCGGAGGTCGTGTTCGTGCCGCTGGCGGGTCGCGCGAAACCGCTGGATGTCCGGCTCATCTGGCGGGAGGACGACGAGAGTCCGGCGCTGAGGGAGGTGCTTCGGCTCTCCGAGGAAGCACTGCCCTCACCGCCGGTCTCGTGAGACATCGTCAGGCGTGGACGGGTTCGCGGCCGTCGCGGTCCTGCGCGCGTACCCGTTCGAGCTCGAGTTCGTCCAGATCGGACTGCTCGGCGGTGGACGGCTTGGACGCGTCGGAGCCGGTGCGCTTCAGCAGAAGCAGCGTGCACACCAGGGAGACGACCGCGTAGCACCCGGCGGCGATCGCCACGCCGACGATGTTGCCGGACGAGTTGAGCATCCACTGCGCCAGAACCGGTGTTCCGCCGCCGACCACCAGCGAACACAGCTGGTACGAGAGGGACAGGCCCGAGTAGCGGATGTTGGCCGGGAAGGCGCGAGCCAGGATGCCGGCGATCGCGCCGTAGAACATCGAGTGCGGAATCGTGGCAATGCACATGGCCACCGCGGCGATCCAGTACGTCTCGGTCCGGATGGCGAAGAACATGGTCGGCATGAGGAAGAACTCCGGAATGATCATCAGGCACATGGCCTTACGCATGTCCATCTTCGATACCAGGACGGCGCCGAACGGCTGCACGATGAACTGGACCACCAGGGCGATCGCGATGATCGACAGGAAGGTCCCGCGCTCGTAGCCGAGCTCGTTCGTGGCCCACGACAACGCGAAGGTGTTCTTGAAATACGTGACCTGGGCGAGCGGCAGCGCGCCGGCGCCGAGCAGAACCAGCACCCAGTGCTTGCGCAGCACTTCACCGATCGGCAGCTTGACGGTCTTCTTGCGGGCCAGGACGGCCTTCATCGCGTCCGACTCCTCGAGCTTCAGTCGGATCACCATGCCGGCGATGACCAGCAGCGCCGAGAGCAGGAACGGGATGCGCCAGCCGTACATCAGGAACTCCGGCGTCGGCATGGCGGCGAGGAAGAAGAACGCCATGGTGGCGAGCAGATTGCCGGCCGGCGAACCCTGCTGCGCGAAGGCCGAGTAGAGAATGCCCTTGCCCTTGGGTGCGTTCTCACTGGCGATCAGCACGGCTCCGCCCCATTCACCTCCCACCGCCACGCCCTGCAGCACGCGGAGGGCGACGAGCAGAATGGGCGCCCAGATGCCGATCTGGGCGTAGGTGGGCAGCAGGCCGATGCCGACGGTCGCGACCCCCATCATGATCAGGGTGATCACCAGGGTGTTCTTGCGACCGATCCGGTCGCCGAGATGGCCGAACACGATGCCGCCGATCGGCCGGGCGAGGAAGCCCGCCCACAACGTGACGAACGCGAGCAGGGTTCCGACACCGGCCGGCAGGGTGTCCGAGAAGAACACGGTGCCGAACACCAACGCCGATGCGGTGCCGTAGATGTAGAAGTCGTACCACTCGATGGTGGTGCCGATGAAGGACGCGATACCGGCCTTACGGGCCTTCTTCGCGATCTCCTGCTCCGTGGGTGTGGACGTCATGTCGCTCCGTCATCTGTCGTCGCCTGGTGTGTCCTGCATCTCACTGCACAGTTCCAGGGCGGACAGATCACGTCCAATACCTAATGACTCCCTGATTATTCACAAATACGCATCAATCGCCAGGAGGCGCTGCTGACCAGGGGTGACGGGGTGCCGCCACAATGGATATACCGCCGACGGGCGCAACGAAGGGAAGACCCGTGGATCACAGCGCTCTCTTGACCGATGCGTTCGATCGAATTCAGGAGTCGGTGCACTCGACGGTGGCCGACCTCTCGATGGATGCCCTCACCTATCGGGTCGACGACGACGCCAACACCATCGCCTGGCTCGTCTGGCATCTCACCAGGGTGCAGGACGATCACGTGGCGGGGGTGGCCGGCACGGCGCAGGTATGGCTGACCGGTGAGTGGGCTCCACGTTTCGACCTGCCGTTTCCGGAACTCTCGATCGGCTACGGGCACTCGTCGCTCGACGTGGCCAGGGTGCGGAGCGGCGCGGACCTGCTGCGCGGCTACCACGATGCGGTGCACGACCGCACCGTCGACTACGTTCAGCGCCTCGAAGCGGACGACCTCGACCGGATCGTCGACGAGAACTGGTCACCCCCGGTCACTCTCGGTGTCCGATTGGTGAGTGTGATCGCCGACGATCTGCAGCACGCCGGTCAGGCCGCCTACGTTCGAGGGCTCTACGAGAGGCGCTGACTCCTACTTCTCGTTCGCGCTGAGCCAGTTCTCCACACGCCGCCGCGACCTACGATCGACGCGGTCCCGGACCTCCGGGCTGAGCCGCGCCAATCCGTGGAGTGTCCCGTTACCGACCAGGGCCAAGGGCACGAACCAGGGCGGAACCACCGGTAGTCCCAGCTCCTGCATGCCGTTCTTCCCCGAGAACATCCGCTGGATACTGAGCAGACGCTGCCTGTTGAACCAGCGCCGCGCCGACTGTGCATGCGGGTAGTTGAACTGTGCCCACGACTGCTCGAGCGCATGAGCCAGAATCCGCGAATTCTCGTCCGGTCCGGGCGCGAACATCCCGATCTGGCACATGTTGCGCCGACCGGTGTTCTCGTCGTCGACCAGCCAATGGTCGTCGATGCCCAGCAGCCAGCCGATGTACCGCCACAGGTGCATCACGTCGGCACCTTCGTCGGCGGAGACCCACACGCCCAACGCGCGCAGGCCCACGAGGAACGTCGTGGAGAACAACGCCAGGGTGCCCGCCTGGTCCGACTGATTGACGGGCATTCCCCAGTCGTCGACGTCCCAGTCGTCCTTCTTCAGTAGCGTCAGATTCACGAACGCGTGCATCAACCGCACGTGGGCGGTGAGCTGCCAGCCCTGACGGTCACGATCCAAGCCGCCAGGCAGAACGCACTCGTACCACCAGCGGGTGGTCTCGGCTACGCGCTGCTGGGCCGCATCGCCGACGAGCCGGCCGGTCGCCACCAATTGACGTGACGTGGCCGAGCTCCGATAGCCGTTCATCAGTGAACCCGTGGCCAGCAGGTCGAGTCCGGTCATTCCGGTGCGCAGGCACACCGCGGCACCGCGCTCGAGGCGCCGTGCATCCACCCACTCCGGGCGTTCGTCCATTGAGGCGAAGAAGTCGACGAGGGCGGGTGCGGGATCGGGAACGCTGCCGATGCCCTCGGCGAGCGCCTGCTTGAACTGCGCCATGGTCACGGTCTTGTCCTCGAGGATGGCGCGGGCCAGCGCGGCCCCGACCTCGTCCTGGCTCACGACGGCACGTGCGTGAATCGCGGTCTCCGCCGCGGTCGGTGTCGGATCGCCGTGGATGAGCTTCGAGAACGCCCGCATCGACCGGCGACCCCATTCCGGATCCTGGTTGAACCGGCGCGGAGGGGTGAAGACGGATTCCTGGTCCTGCGTTGCTGTCATAGCCATCTACTCGATTCGATCTCGGAAATCGGTCCGGGAACACAGTCCACACCAGCCGCTCGGACGCGTACAAGTCGCATTGCAACCGAGAGGCAGTCTTGTCATGACATGGGCTTTTGAACTGCGGAAGAGCCACATTCTGTACGTCTGTGGAACGGCCTCGGTTTCATCTTGTTCGCAACTGGTCAGGTTTCGGGTGCCCGCCGTGAGAGGTTCAGCCCGCCCCGAGCGTCACCACCCGCTGCAGAGCGCGTAGGTCGGCCTCGATCCTCCGGAACAGCTGGTACACCACGACGAACGCAAGGATGCCGCCGAGGCACAGTGCCCGGACCGTGGTGTCGACGGCGGCGGCATCGGAACCGACGAAACTCAGTCCCGCGATACCCACCAGGGGAACCGCTGCCGCGACCGCGAGGTACCGAGGCATCGCGCGTCCCAGCGCCCGGATGCTCCGTGCGTCGCTGCCTCGGAGTTCTCCGTGCGACAACAGGATCGGGCACAGGCATCGAACCGCGTAGAACGTGAGAGCGAAGAACGGGTAGCCGATGGCGGCCGCCCCGCATACCGCCAACGAGGCGAGCAGATGGGTGTACGTCCGCAGCGGGATTCCGCCGGCGAAGATCTCGAGTGCCACCGGGTAGGCGACACCGGCCACCATCCACAGCCCGAAGCTGACCACGACGGCGCGGTGACCGAGTCCGAAAGTGGCGGCGCGGGCCTTCCCCAGCGCCTCGGAGCTGTAAATGCGGCCGTTGTTCAGACCGCGAGGGACGGTGAGGGACAGTCGACACCAGAAGAGGATCAGCACCGCGCCCAGCGAGAAGGAGGCAACACCCACGACCAGGTGCACCTGTTCGAGATGTTGCTGGGCCTCGGAAGGAAGTGACGAGATGATCAGGACCTTGTTGTAGTAGTAGTTGTACCCGGTCGCCAGCAGGTTGGGGATGCCCACCGCGAAGATCAGCACGGGCAGCGCCCACCGCCACATGGTGGACCGCCAGCTCTCCGGTGGAGGGTCGACGAGGTCGCGGGCGTGCGGGTCGAGACACAGCGCGAACTGGCGTGCCAGTTTCCGGCCGCTCGACCACCGGTCGTTCCGGTCGGGAGCGAGCGAGGTGATCAGGATGCGCCACAACGCCGCGGGACAGTCGGCGGGCAGCGCCGACCGGTCCGGATCGATGCCCCGGCGCCGGGCCTCGAGTGCCTGCTGTGGGGAGGGCGGGCACTCGCCGCCGTGCTCGACGAACGGGCGCTCTCCGGTCAGCAATTCCCACAGCATGACTCCCAGCGCGTAGATATCGCTCCGGGTATCGATTCCGCTGCCGGTCCTCGCCGGCACCGGCGTGATCGCCTCCAGCTGTTCCGGCGACATGTACGCGACCGAACCGCCGATGAGTACCGGTGGTGCGGTCGGATCGACACCGGAACTGACGTTGAAGTCGGCGAGCTTGGGATCGCCCTCGGCACTGAGCAGCACATTTGCCGGTTTGATATCGCGGTGCAGCACGCCGTGTTCACACGCGTACTCGAGGGCCTCGGCGAGCCGTAGTCCGATCCAGGCCACGGTCTCCGGCCACGACAGCGCCGCGATCTCCCGTCGCGGGCTCGAATCGCTCGGTCGGAGCTCTCCTTTGCGACCGAGAACCTCGTCGATGGAATCGAGAAGAAGCCGCCCGGTGCGCAGTTCCGGCGGGGTCTTCCGGACGAGCTTCACCACATCCAGCAGGGTTCCGCCGGGTACGTACTCCATGAACAGCACGTGGAGCTGCCGGTCTTCGAGTGCCCGCTGGTCGAAGACCCGGACGATATAGGGATGGTCGAGTTGAGCCAGGGTCTGTGCCTCGGTGCCGATGTTGCGTGAAATCTTCAGCGCCACCCAACGCTGCATCGAGCGCTGCCGCGCAAGGAACACCCGCGCGAACGCTCCGTGTCCGAGCTCTGTCACCAGGTCGAAGTCGTCGAGACGCTTCCCGACCTCGAGATCGGCACCCTTCGGAAGTGCCAGGTCACCGCTCTCGCCGGTGTGATCCTCGACGAGGTCCTCGAACTCGGCGGCCTGTTCGGGAAACTCGGCGGCGTATTCTCGCGGCTCGACGCGCGCCCCGCTCCGGCGGCGTACCCGGAACTCCTCGTAGACGAGTTCGGCCGGCAGCGGCTCGGTGAGCAACTCGGGGAACTCGAAGCAGTAGTCGGCGATCCGTTTGGGCCGGTTCGAGTGGAGCCAACGGTACTCGAGATCCACCTTGATCAGTTCGATCAGTGCCGAACGCCGGATCGTTGCTGCGTCCGGCAGATACTGGTCGAGATCGGACGGAGATCCGGACGACTCCCAGTCGGCGACGAGGCGTTCCACGCCGGTGTCGACCACGAAATTCGTCCTCGCCGATGGCGGAGTAGACGACAGGTCGGTGCCCTCGTCCACCTCGGTGGGCGGCTCGGTCGCCATCGTCGAATCACTCGGCGGGCGATTTCTCGTGGTCGATCGTTCCGGATGCATCAGGGGTGGTCTCCAGCACTGCGGACTGCTATGGCAAGGATATTCCCGACCGGGACGGATGGGCCAGTGTGGAGGGCTCGTGCAGCCGCTGTTCGGCCCGGACCCGGGGACGGCGTGGTATTCGACCGCGGGTCGGCAGACTCCCGACGGACAGGCGCGCAGGCCTGCGGGATCATCGCGAAAGCTACAACAGTGTTACTTGATTCGGCGTTTCGTGAGAGTCGCGCAACATGGCGTTATTCCACCGGAGACCATTCGGAAATGGTCGCTGCGTGTACTGGTTGCAGCCCGGAAAACGCCGGGCCGAACGGATTTCGCCCTTCGAAACCGCAGATCCAGAGATCTCACATCGCTGACCCCAGGAGTAGCACGTGACCGATATCGACGACACCATTGCCGCGAACATCGAGAAGTCCCTCGCCGAGATCCCCCATCCGGCCCTGCCCAAGGGCACCAATATCTACGGTTCCACCAAGATCTTCCCGGATTACCGGGCGGAGGACGGCGAGACGTACTTCACGCTGGTGCACGGAATCGCGCACGAGTCGTCGGTGAGCTTCGTGGCCGTGCTCCAGGCAACGCGAGCGTTGCGCAAGGGCTTCGAATCGGCCATCTACTTCTACGGTCCGGGATCGATGAATGCCATTGCCACGCGCGGTTTCCCGACTACCGGTGACAATGGTTTCCCCGGTGAGCAGAACATCAACGAAGCGCTGGCCACCTTCATCAAGGAGGGCGGCACGGTGTTCGTGTGCCGCTTCGGACTCGCGCTGCACGGACACCGTGAGGAAGACCTGATCGAGGGCGCCATTCCCGCCCATCCGCTGGACGTGCAGGACGCGATCATCCACTATGCCCGCAAGGGCGCAATCATCAACTCCACCTACATGGTCTGAGGTGTAACCGCATGAGTGGCCTGTCAATTCGAGCCGATGTCGCGGTGCGCGGCATCCGCGTCATGGATGCGCCGGTACGCCGACGGTCCGGCGCCGGTCCCAGCGACGACGGGCATGTGATGATCGGCGGCATCGGTGGCGCCATCCCGATCCGATCGGACAGCCCGTACACCGTGAGCGGCACTCGGCTACTGATGAACGGCTCGGACGTCGGTCTCGACATCGAGCCCATCCAACGTCCCAGGTTCTACGACATGCAGACCGACGAGGGTGTGCCGTACGAGAAGATCGCACGATTGCACAGCTCGAATGTACTGGCCACCACTGTAGTTCAGACCTGCGTCCGGTACGACGCGGACCAGCGTTGCCGATTCTGTTCCATCGAGGCATCGCTGGACTCGGGGTCGACCGTCGCGGTGAAGCGCCCCGAGCAGCTGGCCGAGGTCGCGGAAGCGGCGGTGCAGCTCGACGGCATCACCCAGATGATCATGACCACCGGCACCTCGGCGGCGAAGGATCGAGGCGCCCGCCACCTCGCGCGGTGCGTCAGAGCGGTCAAGGCGGTCGTCCCGGATCTCGCAATCCAGGTGCAGTGCGAGCCTCCCGGGGATCTGCAGACCATCACCGATCTGTACGAGGCAGGCGCCGCATCGATCGGCATCCACGTGGAGTCGCTGGACGACGAGGTCCGGCGACGCTGGATGCCCGGCAAGTCGACCGTGCCACTGGACGAGTACCGGGCGGCGTGGCGCGAGGCGGTGCGGGTGTTCGGACGCAATCAGGTGTCGACCTATCTGCTCGTCGGTCTGGGTGAGGATCCCGACGAGTTGGTGGCCGCGGCCGCCGAGCTGATCGAGATGGGTGTGTACCCCTTCGTGGTGCCGTTCCGGCCGCTCGCGGGAACCCTGGCGGTGGATGTGGACGGCGTCCAGGCGCCGGCGCCCGGGCTGCTGGAGGACGTCACCGCGCGAGTGGCGAAGGAACTGCAGGCCGCGGGCATGCTCGGCTCCGATCAGAAGGCCGGCTGTGCTGCATGCGGGGCGTGCAGCGTGCTGCAGAACGCGGGAGGCTGACCGTGTACGAATTGGAATTCTCGGTTCTCACCGGGCCGCCGCCCGCGGCTTCCGGGCAGGACTTCCTGATTCAGCCCGCAGAGTCGGCATCCCTCCTCGGGGCGTACCACGCGTTGCGCCGGGAAACATTCGTCGAGGAGCAGGGTCTGTTCGCGGGCAGCGACCGGGACGACATCGACGACGACCCGCGCACGGTGGTGCTGGTGGCCACCGAATCGGGTGGTGCGGTGCTCGGCGGCGTTCGCGTGGCACCGGCCACCGACGGTGTGGACCTCGGCTGGTGGCTGGGCAGCCGGCTCGTCGTCGACCGCCGCGCCCGCAACACTCGTGGACTGGGCACGGCCCTGGTCCGGGCCGCGTGCGCCTACGTGGAGTCGTGCGGGGTGCTCCGGTTCGACGCCACGGTGCAACTCGCGAACGAGCCGATGTTCAGCCGGCTCGGATGGAAGAATGTCGGAGCCGCCATGGTGGCGGGTGTGCCGCACGTTGCGATGCGGTGGCCGATCGACCGGGTGGAACGACTTGTCCGGTCCACCAAGTCGGTGCTGGCAGAGACGTTGGCGCCCTTGATGACCGGAGCTGAGTCTCTCGGCGGCGACGGCTACCGTGGTGACGACGGCGCACCGGTGCCCGGCAGCGACCTCGTCGCCGCCTGCGATGCCATCGTGCCGTCCATGGTCCAGCGGGACCCCGAATGGGCCGGGTGGTGTGCGGCACTGGTGAATCTCAACGACCTTTCCGCGATGGGAGCGCAGCCGGTCGGGATGCTCGACGCGGTCGGCGCCCCCGACCGGTCGACCCTCGTCCGCGTGATCCGCGGGCTGAGCCGGGCCGGCCGGATGTGGAACGTTCCGATTCTCGGTGGCCACACCCAGCTCGGTGTTCCCGCGGCGCTGTCGGTGACAGCGCTGGGCAGGGCCGACACACCGGTCCCGGCGGGCGGGGGCCGTGTCGGCGACGCACTCCGGCTCACCGCCGATCTCGGTGGCGGATGGCGTCCCGGATATACCGGACAACAATGGGATTCGACCTCGTGGCGGACTTCCGAGGAGTTGGCCGCCATGGGCTCGTTCGTCGCGAGGACCCGACCTGCTGCGGCGAAGGACGTGAGCATGGCGGGGCTTGCCGGCACCACCGGAATGCTCGCCGAGGCGAGTGGAACGGGAGCGGTGCTGGACGTGGCCGCGATCCCGGTCCCGGATGGAGCAGCCATGGGCGACTGGATGAGCTGCTTTCCCGGATTCGCCATGGTGACGGCCGACCGGCCCGGACGCGGTGTCGCGCCGGCGGGGCCCGCTACGTCCGCGATCTGCGGACAACTGACAAACGAGCCGGGGGTCGGCCTGCGCTGGCCCGACGGCGTGATCACGCGTGCGGTGCGCTCCACCGTCACAGGATTGGGAAGAGCATGAGCGAGATCGGAATTTCGGTTGCGGCGGCGGAGTTCGGCCGCGACATGGAACAGGCGTACCTGACCATCGGCGGGCTGATCGAAGAGGCTCGGGCGCAGGGAAGTTCACTGCTGGTCCTGCCCGAGGCCTGCCTCGGGGGGTACCTGCCGAGTCTGGGCGGCGGCGACGAAACCGAGGAGCAACGTCAGCGCCGACTGCGTCGGCTCCCACCCGCGCTGGATCTGGATGGGCCGGAACTGCGTCGCGTGAGGGACATGGCAGGTGATCTGGTGGTCACCCTCGGCTTCTGCGAAGCAGAGGGCGCCACGCGGTACAACGCTGCGGTCACGCTGCACGGCGACGGCATTCTCGGCTCCTACCGCAAGGTGCACCAGCCGCTCGGCGAGAACCTCTGCTACGCGGCCGGAGACAGGTACGAGGCGTTCGATACACCCGTCGGGCGCATGGGTATGCAGATCTGTTACGACAAGGCGTTCCCGGAAGCGGCGCGTGCCCTGGCACTCGACGGCGCCGAGATCATCACTTCGCTGTCCGCCTGGCCTACGGCCAGGACAGCGCAGGTCGAGGACATGGAACACGACCGCTGGAAGCAACGCATGGACATCTACGACCGGGCACGGGCCACCGAGAACCAGGTGGTGTGGGTGGCGTCCAATCAGGCCGGGACGTTCGGATCGCTCCGATTCGTGTGCAGCGCAAAGATCGTCGGCCCCGGTGGGGAGATTCTCGCGGGGACGGGCACCGCCGCCGGACTGGCATCGGTCAAGATCGATGTGCAGGAGGAGTTGAAGGCGATTCGTAGCGGAGGCATGTACAACCTGCGCGACCGTCGTCCCGAATTCTACGGCGACATGGTGGCCGAGAATCGCGTGACCGGAGCCCTGCTCACCGAGGAACAGCGGCCCGCGGCCGCACGCCGGATCGGGGTCCCGGTCCATGCCTGAGATGACGTTCACCGTGCAGTGGCCGGACGGCAGAACGCAGTCCTGTTACTCGCCCTCGCTGGTCCTGCACGACTACCTGACGGCGGGCACCGACTATTCCGTCGCCGAATTCCTGGACCGCAGCCGCACGGCGCTCACCGAGGCGAGCGAACGGGTGCGTGCCAGGTTCGGTGTGTACTGCACCTCGGCGGTCGAACAGATCGCGAGCCTCGAACAGGTGGCCGATACGCACGCTTCGGCTTCCACCGTCCGGGTTCTGGAGATGAACCCGGCAACCCTTCCCGGAGGTACCCGATGACCGAACAACATGACGTCGTGGTGATCGGCGGCGGCCAGGCCGGACTGTCGATCAGCTGGCACCTGGTGCAGCGGGGCATCGACCATGTGGTGCTCGAGCGTGACGGCATTGCTCACGAGTGGCGCGACAGCCGTTGGGACAACTTCACTCTGGTCACTCCGAACTGGCAGTGCAATCTGCCGGGGTACAGCTACGACGGGGACGACCCGGACGGCTTCATGACCCGGGAGCAGACGTACGCGTTCGTCCGTGGCTACGCGGACACATTTCCGGCACCGGTCCGTGAGGGCGTTGCGGTCACGTCGGTGCACCAGGCGGTGTCGGGCGGTTTCGACGTCGATACGACGGCCGGGCCGGTGCGGGCGAGGCAGGTGGTGGTCGCCACGGGCGGGTACCACATTCCGGTGATACCCCGGTTCGCCGAGCGGCTGCCGTCGGGTATCACCCAGATCCACTCCTCTCGGTACCGAACCCCTGCCGGCCTGCCGGACGGTGAGGTGCTGGTGGTCGGCAACGGCCAGTCGGGTGCCCAGATCGCGGAGGATCTGCAACTCGACGGCCGCACAGTGCATCTCGTAACCGGCGGAGCGCCGCGAGTGGCGCGCTTCTACCGCGGCCGCGACTGCGTGGCCTGGCTGCACGACATGGGAACCTACGACGTGTCCATCGCCGACCATCCGGGGGGACTCGCCAAGCGTGAGAACACCAATCATTACGTGACGGGCCGGGACGGTGGCAGGGACATCGACCTCCGGGCCTTCGCACGGGACGGGATGCGGCTGTACGGGCGGATGCTCGAGGTGGTGGACGGCACCCTGCAGTTCGCGCCCACACTCGAGGCGTCGCTGGACGCTGCCGATGCGGTGAGCGAGAGCATCAAGGATTCGATCGACGCGTTCATCGAACAGGAGGGCATCGACGCCCCCACCGAGGAGCGGTACGTGCCCGTCTGGCGGCCGGAACGCGAGATCACCTCCCTCGATCTGTCGAGTGCGAACATCACGTCGGTGATCTGGTCCATCGGTTTCCGCACCGACTACCGCTGGCTGCACGCCGGGGTGTTCGACGGCGAGGGCCATCCGTGCCACAACCGCGGGGTGACGGCGGTGCCGGGGCTGTTCTTCCTCGGACTGCCCTGGCAGCACACGTGGGGGTCGGGTCGCTTCGCCGGTGTGGCGCGTGACGCCGAGTTCCTCGCGGACCGGATCCTGCTGGAGGCGGGGGTAGGTCCCGTTGCAGCCTCGCTGGTCTGAGCAGTGGGAACAACGCGGGTGGCCGCACTCGCGGCCCACTTCGGGCGTGACATCGACCGGGCACTGCTCAAACTGGATGCGCTGATCGAGAGCGCGCACCGGGATGCGATCGACCTGCTGGTGCTCCCCGACGCCTGCCTGGGCGGCTACATTTCCGACCTCCGCAGCCCGGACGTCGCGGAGTTGCCGCCGGCGCTCCGTGCCGACGGGCCCGAACTGGCAGCCGTCGCGAAGATGGCCGGCGACATGACGGTGTGCATCGGCTACACCGAACTGTGCGGCGGTGCCCGGTACAACGCGGCGGCCTGCATCACCGGCGACGGCATCGTCGGTAGCCACCGCAAGGTTCACCAGCCGGCAGGCGAATCGCTGGCCTACTCGGCCGGCGACCGGTTCGCGGCGTTCGACACCCCGGTCGGACGGATGGGGATGCTGATCGACTACGACAAGACCTTCCCCGAATCGGCGCGCACCCTCGCCCTCGACGGCGCCCGGATCATCGCGGCCCTGTCGGCGTGGCCGGCGAGCGTCACCGATCGTGCGGCCCGGATTCCGCAGGACCGCCAGTCCCGGTTGTTCGACCTGTACGACTCGGCTCGGGCCGCCGAGAACCAGGTGGTGCTGGCGTCGTCGAACCAGACCGGCGTGCAGGGTGGCCTGCGGTTCCTGGGCCAGGCGAAGGTGGTGGGCCCGGGCGGTGACGTGTTGGCCCGGACCGGCACGAAGGGCGGACTGGCGGTGGTCGACCTCGATGTCGGCTACGAGGTCGATCGGGCCCGCAAGGTGCTGCGGCACCTGGACGAGCGGCGCGTCGACACCTACCGGAACTTGATGACAGAAGGAGAGGCCTGACGTGCGGATCGCGTTGCTGACGTACTCGACCAAGCCGCGCGGCGGCGTGGTGCACACGCTCGCCCTGGCCGAGGCGCTGGCGCGTCAGGGCGCGGACGTGACGGTGTGGACACTGGGACGCGGTGGCGACGGTGGGTTCTTCCGCGACGTGGATCCGGCGGTGACGCTCCGGGTGGTGCCGTTCGCGGCTGTGGACGGCGAGGACGTCGGCGCGCGGATCTTGCGCTCCATCGACGTCCTGCGGGCCGCGTTCACCGCCGACGACTACGACATCGTGCACGCTCAGGACTGCATCAGCGCCAACGCCGTCGGACGGTGTGTGCGCACCATCCACCACCTCGATCAGTTCACCACCCCGGCGCTGGTGGTGTGCCACGAACGCGCGGTGGTGAAACCGTACGCCCGGATCTGCGTTTCGGACGCCGTCGCGAAGGAGGTGCGGGAGGGGTGGGGATTCGAACCCACCGTCATTCCGAACGGCGTGAATTCCCAGCGCTTCGAGGCGGCCGTGGACGATGCCACCGGCCGGGGGCGGTGGGCCGAAGAACTCGGTGAGTACGTCCTCGCCGTCGGCGGTATCGAGCCACGCAAAGGCAGCATCGACCTGGTGGAGTCGTACGCGCGGCTGGCATTTCGGCGCCCCGACCTGCAGCTGGTCTTCGCGGGTGGTGAGACGCTGTTCGACTACCGGGGATATCGCGAGCAATTCGACCAACGGTGCGCCGAACTGGACGTGCAGCCGCGGATCCTCGGGACCGTTGCCGACGAGGAGCTTCCGGCCCTCGTTGCGCAGGCCGCGGTGTTCGGCTTCCTCTCGACGAAGGAAGGATTCGGCCTGGCGGCGATGGAGGCACTCGCCGCCGGAGTTCCCGTGGTGGCACGGGATCTGCCGGTCCTACGGGAGGTGTTCGGCGAAACCGTTCTCTTCGCCTCGACCCACGAGGAGATGGCCGACGCGCTGGCGGCCCGGCCCGATGCTGTGCGGGTGGAGCGGGGCCGGGCACTTGCCCGTGCACACAGCTGGGACGACGCGGCCGCCGCGCACCTGGCGTTCTATCGGGCGCACGTGCCCACGGGGCGGGCACGGATATAGGCCTCGACGACCACGCTGAGCACGCGGTTGCCGTCCCCGTCCACCAACTCACCCGACGTTGTCAGCAGGGCGCGTGACCGATCGTCGAACGCGATGTCCTCGATGACGAGAGTGCCGGTCAGCACGTCGTTCGGACGGACCGGCCGAAGGAATCGCACGTCACGCAGGCGTCGGCCGGCAATCACGCTCCAATTGGCGAAGACACGGGTGATGCTCAACCGTTGATACACCGCGATCGTGTGTATCCCGCTGGCGATGAGCCCTCCGAACTGGCCTGCCTCCGCGACATCCTTGTCGATGTGGAACGACTGGGGAT
>NZ_JBAQEO010000708.1:0-2582 GCF_049286785.1 Rhodococcus sp. (in: high G+C Gram-positive bacteria)
GGTGTCGACGACGTCGAGGGCATCGTCCCGCAGATGAAGGCCACCCCGGGCATGCCGTTCCGCCAGGCCGTCGCCCGCCGCCAGGAACGCGTCCGGCAGATCCTGCACACCCTGCCCGAGAGCGCACAGATCGCGATCCAGGACAGTTACCGCGACGACAACTCCACCGAGGTCATCCCCGTGTACAGCGACGAAAACTACGGGGCCACCGTCTGATCCCGGCGGATCAACCGAGCAGCGCCGCCATCGCCTGATGGCGCCACACCTCGAGTTGAGGTTCGAGCAGGGGATCGCGCGGATCGATCGCGTAGGTCAATGCGATCCCCCGCATGCTCGCAAGCAGTAGATCACGCAGTTCCACGTACCGTGGGGCGGACCGGAGCTCGACTCCGAAGAACGTGTCGGTTTGATCCTTGATCGTTTGCCCCAGTGCTTTCTCCACCGGCAGCAGCGCAGCGCGCAGTTCGTTGTGAGCACGGGCCGCCAGCCACAATTCCATCGATGCCCAGAAATAGGGCTGACGGAAGTGCGACCACATCAGATCGATCGCCGTACCGATGCGGGCAGTTGGGTCGCTCGGCCACTCCTCCTCACGGCCGATGTCCCGCACCGCGGCGAGCGCCAGGTGATGCACGGCGGCCACCAGCAGTGCATCCCGCGACGGATAGTGGTGCAACAAGCCTCCACGGGAAACACCGGCCGCCTCCTGGATGCGGACCGTGGTCGCATTCGAGTAGCCGTGATCGACCAGCACGGCGACCGCCGCATCCATGATCTGTTTCCTGGTGTCACGACTGCGCGCCTGTTCGGCGCGTACCCGGACACCCCTCTCGGGCCTCATGGCGACAGCGTAGACAAGCGTCTGACAATCGCCCGTACCGTCCAGGCAGTCACCGACCGGGAAGCCACTGCAGAGCCTTGACGAAGGGCGGCATGATTTTTGCCCACACCTTCGGCGAAAGCCCGCGCGGACCCCCGAGGTTGAGGAGTCTGGTGGTGGCGATGGTCTGCGGCTCGGTGTACTTGAGCAGGCCGTCGTCGCCGTGGCGTCGCCCGACTCCGGAGACGCCCATGCCGCCCATCGGTGCGCCGGTGCTGCCCCAGGTGGGCGCGTAACCTTCGTCGACATTGACGGTACCGGCGTGGATCCGAGCGGCGATGGCCTCGCCCTCGGCTTTCGTGCCCGCCCACACGCTGGCGTTCAGTCCGTAGTCGGTGTCGTTGGCGCGTTCAACCGCTTCGTCCACGTTCGCGACCGGATAGATCGAGACCAACGGCCCGAACGTCTCGTCGCCGTAGCATTCGGCGTCCTTCGGGACATCGGTGAGAACCGTCGGCTCGTAGAAGAGCGGACCCAGGTCGGGCCGGGCCTTACCGCCGGCGACCACGGTCGCGCCCTTGACGACGGCGTCGTCGACGTGGCTGGCCACCGCCTTCACCTGCGCCTCGGACACGAGGCTGCCCATCTCGATGCCGAACTCGTAGCCGGGGCCCAGTTTCATGTTGCGGACGCGTTCGCCGAAGATCCGTGTGAACTCGGGTGCGATGGAGCTCTCGACGTAGATGCGTTCGATAGAGATGCACAGCTGGCCCGAGTTGGAGTAGCAGGCGCGGACGGCGGCGTCGGCGACCTCTCGGAGGTTGGCTCCGGCGGTGACGATCATCGGGTTCTTGCCGCCGAGTTCGGCGGAGAAACCGATGAGGCGTCGGCCGGCCTGCTCGGCCAACAGCTGACCTGTGGCGGTGGACCCGGTGAACATCAGGTACTCGGTGTTCTCGACCAGTGCTGTGCCGACCACCGAACCGGGACCTGGAACCACGGCGAACAGCTCGCGCGGCAGTCCTGCCTGGTAGAGCAGATCGACGCAGGCCAGTGCGCAGTACGGCGTCTGGCTGTCGGGCTTGAGGACCACGGCGTTGCCGGCGAGCAGCGCCGCGATGGCGTCGGACACCGCAAGGGTCATGGGGTAGTTCCACGGTGAGATCACACCCACGACGCCCTTGGGCTGGTATCGGATCACCGTCTTGGTCAGGACGGGCAGCATCCCGGACACGCGTCGCGGGCGCAACAGCTTGGGTGCGACCCGCGCGTAGTGCCGGGCAGTCATCGCAATGTCGAGGACTTCCTCCTGCGCCGCGGTCCGCGACTTTCCTGTCTCGGCCTGCGCCATGTCCATCAGGGCGTCGCGATTCTCGAGCACCAGTTCCCGGTAGCGGTGGAAGATGGCGGCACGCTCGATCACGGGCCGCGCCGCCCACTCCTTCTGGGCCACCCGGGCACGGGCGATCGCGCCCTCGGCGTCCTCGGCGGTGCCGATCGGAATGGTGGCCAGTTCCTTGCCCGTGAACGCCTCGACGACGGATCGGGTAGGACGATCCGCAACGTCCGGGATGGCGATGAGTTCGGCGAGCCGCGCGAACGTTGCGGCGGACGGAGCAGGCATAACGCACCCCTACTGGTTAGTAGCTTCTATGGTTACACATAACCTACCCCGTCCGTGGGCTGAGTCACAGAGTCGCTCTTCCGCCGGAAGCGTGTCGCCCCGATGGCCGCGGCGATCAGGCACGCGGCGGCACCGAGA
>NZ_JBAQEO010000709.1:0-14732 GCF_049286785.1 Rhodococcus sp. (in: high G+C Gram-positive bacteria)
AAGTGGGGGTCCGCGGCCCAGGCTGACCGGGTCCGGCAGGTCGGTGGTCTGTTCGGCCCAGAAATCTCGGTCCCGGGATCGGCGAGACGACTCCTGGTACCGCCGGTCCTCGAGGGCGGCCGCCGCCGCATCCGCGTGGTCAGGCGGCGGCGGCTGTCGCCCGGACAGGGCCGCCTCGTAGAGTTCGGCGGCCCGGGTGATCAGCATCATCGCCGCGTATCCATCGAGAACGAGGTGGTGGGCTCGGGCATACCAGAGCCAGCGGTTCTCGCCGACGTGTAGAACCGCCGAGACGACGAGGTCACCGTGCAATGCCGATGCGGAACGGTGTTCGCGCTGCATCCACATCTGCGCGGCCTCGTCGGGGCATTCGTGGTCGCGGAGGTCGACCACGGTGACCGGGACTGCGGCGTCGTCGACGACGCAATACGGCTCACCGCCCGCGTGAGGGTGGGCGACGCGCATGTTGCCGCCGCATAGTTCACGAAGAGCACGCTGGTACGCCGAGGTCAACGTGTCCAGTTCGACCGATCCGTCCACTTCGGTACAGAAGGCGATGACGAAGGGAACGTCGGGTGACAACTGCTGGGCGACCCAGATCGCTCGCTGCCCCGACGTCAGGGGCAGCGCCGCGCTCACCGGCTGACCCGGCATGCGGATGGGTAGTTCCCGCGTCGGCCGGCGGCGATCCGCCCCTCGGTAGTGCCAGCCGCATCCCGTTTCCGGGGCTGGGCGATCGTTACCGGTGCCATCATCTCGACACGCTATACGAATTCGACCCGTCCATCCGATGGGGCCGCCAAAATTCGACGGCGGCGCGGAGGGCCGGGCCGCTATTCGAGGCCGTCCGGCCTGGCCTTCTTCTCCAGGCAGCGTTCGAGAACGTCCCCGTCCCGGGGCCACAGCCAACGGTGGCCGTAAAGGAGCGCCCCGAGGTCGAGCTTGTAAGGACCGGCCTCGGTCTTCTCGAATACCTTGACGGCCGACTCGAGGAGTTGCCGGACGCGTTCGGGGGCCGGTTTGCCGAGGAAGGCACTCTTCGCGTCGAGAGCGCCGGCGAGGGCGGTCAGTGCGATCGGGTCGTCGTGTGCCTCGGCGCCACGCTCGAGATGCGACACTGCCGCATCGAGGTGGTAGAGCGTCCGGCGAATTTGTTCCTTACTGCGATCGGGGTGGTTTCGGCTCTCTTCCTTCCCGACATCGCTGAACCACCACTCCCGGGATTCTTCGAAGTGGACGATCTTCGGTTTTTCCGTGTTCACCCTCGGCAATGACCTGAACGCCTTTGCGAGCCGGTATTCGCCGCGCAGCCGCTGCACCATCGGCAGGTCCGCGGCGTTCGCGAGGGTCCCGAGGTGCTCGTCGATCGCCTCCCTCCGCGCTTCGTTGATATTGCCGTCGAGCAGGATGATCTGAAGCCACTGCAGAATGGGCAACGCAGAGTGGTGCATCCGCTTGGCCGCCGCGGCGCCGGCGGCCCGCATTCCGTCCTTGACTCGATCGACGTAGACGAAGGCCACCCCGACGAGGATGACGCCACCCCACCACGACGGGTCGGGCGGCCAGGACAGTGGGTCGTCCACGTAGGCCACCCCGACGAGGGTCAGGGCGATCATCGCCCCGAGTAGGAGGTAGGCCGTTTCCAGCGCTCTGGATTGAACGGCCAGTTCGGACTCGAATTGCTGTGCCGATGGCTCGGGCCTCGGCGACGGCATGGCCAGGCTCAGACGATCACCCCGAGAGGACCGCCGGCCCATCTCGTTCAGGAGTTGAGTTTGAAGCTGCTGCTCGACCCTTCGCCTGGCGGATGAATGGCGGCGGCGTTCTTCCTCGTTGCCGCTCCACAAGCTCGAGGCCCACTCCCGGTCCCATTCGCGTTGCCACAGTCGCCAGAGATATGCGCGACGTTGCAGCGAGTGCGGGGACAGTCTGCTCAGGGCGCTCATGGTCGCGACATGCTCGAGTTCCCGGTACATGCGCGGCGGCCACGGGTCGGGGTCGTCGTGGGAGCCGGCTTTCACCAGGGCGGCATCGCGCGCCCGGACCTCGCGGACGGCGGTAGTGAGAGCATGCCGGTGATCATTCTGAGCGAAGCTGAGAAGGAAGACTGTTGCGCTCAGCAGAAGGCCTCCGGCAGTGGCGATCGAGTCGGGATAGCCGATGGATTCCGGTCTGGCCACGCGGATGAGAAATACCGCCCCGATCGCGAACATGACAACAGAGGCCGTGAAGGCTGCGCGTCGGAGGAACCAACCCTCCCGCCATTCCTCGTCGAGGAGTATCGCACCCATGAGGCCACCTCATACCGATGCACCCGGAGCGGGCGTTCCTTTCACGGTATGCATGCCGTGTGCCGCGGGGGAAGACTTCCGGCAAATTCGGCGTGCGGTTGCCCACACCTGCTCTTCCGGCCAGGTTCCACTCACACTTCGATCAGTGCCGGACGGGACGGGCGGACCGTACTGTGTCGAGTGAGGAACGTTGTGTCGAGTGAGGAACGCGCAGACACACGCCTCGGCCGCCCATCACAGACCGATCGAAGGAACGAGTTCATGCCGCAGAAGGTGCGAGGCGTCATCGCCCGCTCGAAGGGTGCCCCCGTCGAGATGGAGACCGTCATCATCCCCGACCCCGGCCCCGGAGAAGTGGTGGTCGACATCGCGGCGTGCGGGGTGTGCCATACCGACCTGACGTATCGCGACGGGGGTATCAACGACGAGTTCCCGTTCCTGCTTGGTCACGAGGCCGCGGGCACCGTCGAAAGCGTCGGTGAGGGTGTCGACACCGTTGCGGTCGGGGACTTCGTGGTCCTGAACTGGCGTGCGGTGTGTGGAAAGTGCCGTGCCTGCAAGCGTGGGCGCCCGCAATACTGTTTCGACACCTTCAACGCCACGCAGAAGATGACCCTCGAGGACGGCACGGAACTCACTCCTGCACTGGGCATCGGTGCATTCGCCGACAAGACCCTGGTCCACGCGGGCCAGTGCACCAAGGTGGATCCGTCCGCCGATCCGGCCGTGGTCGGCTTGCTCGGGTGCGGTGTCATGGCCGGCCTGGGTGCCGCGGTGAACACCGGCAATGTCAGCCGTGGAGACTCGGTGGCCGTCATCGGATGCGGCGGCGTGGGCGATGCGGCCGTGATGGGTGCGCGCCTGGCCGGCGCCTCGAAAATCATTGCGATCGACCGGGACGACAAGAAGCTGGAATGGGCCAAGGATCTCGGTGCCACCCACACCGTCAACGCCACCGATATCGATGTGGTGGAGGCCGTGCAGGAACTGACCGGGGGATTCGGTGCAGATGTGGTGATCGACGCCGTCGGGCGACCCGAGACGTGCAAGCAGGCCTTCTACGCCCGCGACCTGGCCGGCACCGTGGTGCTGGTCGGCGTGCCCACACCGGACATGACACTCGAGATGCCGCTGGTCGACTTCTTCTCCCGGGGCGGCGCGTTGAAGTCGTCGTGGTACGGCGACTGCCTGCCCGAACGTGACTTCCCGATGCTGGTCGACCTGTACCAGCAGGGCCGGTTGCCGCTCGACAAATTCGTCACCGAGCGCATCACGATCGATCAGGTCGAAGAGGCCTTCCACACGATGCATGCCGGCGAGGTGCTGCGTTCGGTGGTGATCCTGTGAGCGGGGACTTCCGGATCGACCGCGTCGTCACCGAGGGCACCTTCGCCCTCGACGGCGGGGAGTGGCACGTGGAGAACAACATCTGGCTGATCGGTGACGACACCGATGTGGTGATCGTCGACGCCGCGCACCAGGCGCAACCGATCATCGACGCGGTGGGCGACCGGAACGTGACTGCGGTGATCTGCACCCACGGCCACAACGACCACGTCACCGTCGCACCCGAACTGTCGTCCCGTCTCGACGCCCCGATATTTCTTCATCCCAGCGACGACGTGCTGTGGCAGATGACCCATCCCGGCGCATCCTACCGGCAGATCGAGGACGACCAGCGAATCGCGGTCGCCGGAACCGACATTCAGGTGATTCACACGCCGGGTCACTCGCCGGGGTCGTCGTGCCTGTACCTGCCCGAGGCCGGGGTGCTGTTCTCCGGCGACACCCTGTTCTCCGGTGGGCCGGGCGCCACGGGCCGCTCGTACTCGGACTTCCCGACCATCATCGGATCGATCCGTGACCGGCTGTTCATCCTGCCCGAGGACACCCGGGTCCACACCGGCCACGGTGACGGCACCACGATCGGCACCGAGGCCCCGCACCTCGCCGAATGGATTGCGCGAGGAAACTGACGTCGTGACGGCCGGCGGCAGAATCGTGAACGACCTCGAGTGGAGGCCGTGATGGGACGTGTGACGACGCGGACACCGGTCACCCGGATCAGCGAGACGCGGCATTCGACGCGGCCGGACACGGTTGTGGTCGAGGAACCGCTCGAGATCCGGGTGAACGGCACGCCACTGGCGGTGACGATGCGCACTCCCGGATCGGATGTCGAACTGGCACAGGGGTTTCTGCTCACCGAGGGCATAGTCGGTGGGCGTGGCGACATCGCGTCGATCCGCTACTGCAACAGTGTCGATGCGGAGGGACGCAACACCTACAATGTCCTCGACGTCGACCTCGCCCCCGGAGTGTTTCTGCCGGACACCGGGATCGAGCGCAACTTCTACACCACCTCGTCCTGCGGGGTGTGTGGGAAGGCGTCCTTGGACGCGATCCGGCAGCGGACCCGGTTCTCGCCGACCGCCGACACGGTGCGCGTGCCGTCGGCCACGATCGCCGGATTGCCGGACACCCTGCGGTCGTCACAGAAGGTGTTCGACTCCACCGGCGGGCTGCATGCGGCCGGATTGTTCACCAGGACCGGCGAACTGCTCGCCATCCGGGAGGACGTGGGCCGGCACAACGCCGTCGACAAGTTGATCGGGTGGGCTACCGAACAGGGTCGGGTCCCTCTGGCGGGAGCGATCCTGCTGGTCAGCGGCAGGGCGTCGTTCGAACTGGCTCAGAAAGCGGTGATGGCCGGGATCCCGGTTCTCGCCGCAGTGTCCGCCCCGTCGTCGCTGGCGATCGATCTGGCGCACGACGCCGGGCTCACACTGATCGGGTTTCTGCGCGGCACCACGATGAACCTCTACACCCACCCCGACCGCATCACGTAGCGGAACGGACGCCCGCTTCGAGGGCGATCGCCCCGGCTTCACCCCGTGAGGTCACGCCGAGCTTGCGCAGCACACCGGCGACGTGGAACTTGACGGTGCTCTCGCTGATACCGAGGCGATCGGCGATCGCCTTGTTCCGCCTGCCCGTGGCGAGATTTCCCAGCACCTCGAGTTCACGGGGATTGAGGTCGCCGAGCAGGTGCTCGTCGGGACGGACCGCCGGGAGGTCGAGCGGGATCGCGACAGCGACCCGGGATCCCCACCCGGCGACCGACTCGACGTCGATGCGCCCGTTCAGGGTGTGGATGCGACCGGACAGTTGCCGGACCAGCGCCTCGGTGTCGAGGCCGCCTGCCCCGTCGTCGCGCACCTCGACCAGCAGGTTGGTGCCGTCGCAGTCCCACGCGATGCGGACGCGGTTCAACGCGGGCTGGGCCGCGAATGCCAGCACGACACCGCGGACCACCGCCCGCGCGGCGTGCGCGACTTCGCCGGGCAGCGCGCGACCGTCGACGGGTGGATCGACGTAGTCGACGGTGACGGACCGGTGCTGCAGCAGGGGACGGAGTTCGCCCCTCAGACGAGCGAACGCGGTGGTGACCGCCTCTTCGGTGAGGATGCGATCGGATTCGCCCGCCGCACGTAACGTCACCAGTGCCGCGGACGCGGTCTCGCTCGCGGTGATGCGTGATCGGCGATCGTCGAGGTCTTTCGAGCGGAGGGTTGCCAGGAGGGACTCGAGTGTGGCCGTGTGCACGTCCGTCAGTTCGGCGATGGTTCTCGCCCGTTCGCTCGACGCCGCCCTCGACTCCGCCAGGTACGCCGGGCTCGCCTGCGCCACCTGATGACGAATCGACACCGCGACCACACCGAAAGCCGCGGCAACCAGCGGCACCTGACGGATGTGCTGTCGTGGTTTGGGGACGGCGAGCAGGAGCGTGCCGGTTCCATCCAGCAGCGCCCACACCTTTCGCTTCGATCCGGCGATCAAAGCACTGTCGTCGAAGGGCTCGCCTTCGGCCAGCCGGCCGCGCAGAGCATCCAGTTCTGCGATCGTGACGCGTTCGACGATCGACGGGTCACCGCTGACCTTCCGCGGCCGTCCCGTGCATTCGCGGGTGAAGATGACCAGGGCGGTGTGTGGCCAGATGTCCGCGAGGAACTTGGACATCCGGACCGCGATGTCGGGAAGTGGGCCTTCGATGACGTCCCGCATGGATCCGAGGACATCGGCGGACGACACCGACGTCGTGCGTGCATCAACCACATTCACGGTCCTGGACTGCGATCAGCCGAGATTCACTGTCGCGAAGATGGCGCCGGTGGGCTGGGTGGAACCACCGGGCGGTTCCACACTGAACCCGAGCGCCGTCGACTCGTCGATTCCGTTCACGACCGCTGTGGTGGACGGCGTCACCGCTGCCCCGTCCATGATGCCGGCGGACACCGGTTCGTGAGACGGTCCGATGAGCCACATCTGGTACACCGATCCCGGCGAGGGCGGCGTCACGTCGTTCATCACCAGCACGCCCGCGTTGACGGCCTTCGAGTACACGACCGTGGCAGAACCGCCACCTTCGATGGGGGCCACCGAGGTGCGGACGTCCTCGGCGGCCATGATCTGGGCGGGAACGGGCTCTCCCGGGGTGTCCCCGATCCGGGACGCCACCGTGACTCCGCCGACGACGATGACGACGGCTGCGGCGGCCGCGCTGACGGCGGCGAACATGCGTGTGCGTCTGCGTGCCCGCGCCTGATCCAGTGAGGCGGGAGGGGAGACTCCGGCATCGGCGCCCCGCGCCGGGGGCAGCGCACCGAGGATGTGTCCGAGCAGGTAGTCGGGTGGCTCGGCCGCGGTGGATGCGGAGTGGGCGGCCATCGTCTCCGCGACGTCGCGGACCGTGGTGTCGAATTCGCGTCGAATGTGCGGCGGCGAGGTGCGCAGCGCGGTGTCGATCTCTCGGCGCTCCGCTTCGTCGACGGCGTCGAGTGCGTACGCCGGAGCGAGGTCGAGAACATCGCGTGTCGAGTCATCCATCGAACTGCACCCCCAGACATTGCTTGAGCCTGATCAACCCGTCTCTGATACGCGTCTTCACCGTGGGGAGGGCCACCGCCAGCTTCTCGGCTACCTCCCGATAGGTGAGGCCACCGTAGTAGGCGAGGACCACCGTTTTCTGTTGGATCTCGGTGAGTGTGCCCAGGCAGTCGACCACTTCTGTCCTGTCGCCCCGACGGTCCACCTCCTCGGCCACGGTGTCGAACGGGCCGTACCAGCCGGAGGCGCCGTAGGCTGCCTCGCGGTCGGCACCGGACTGTTCGGACCGCACCCGGTCGATCGCCCGCCGGTGCGCGAGCGTCATCAGCCATGACAGCGGCGAGCCCAGTGCGGGGTCGAACTTCGCGGCCGAGTTCCAGACCTGCAGGTACACCTCCTGGGTGGTTTCCTCGCTGTATCCGGGGTCGCGGAGGACCCGCAGCACCATGCCGTACACGCGGGAGCTGGTGCGTTCGTAGAAATCGCTGAACGCGTCCCTGTCGCCGCCGGCGATTCGCGTGAGCAGCGTCGTGAGCGTCACGTTCTCCGTGTGTCTGTCGACGCCGGTCATCGGCCCTGTCCGTTCATCGATCCACAGCCTAGTGGCAGCGTGTGACCGGTAGGGCGTGGATCGGACACGGAGCACGGCGAGTGGGGTCGACATCCCGGTCACCTTTTCGGCGGACGCGGAACGAAGTAGCCGGTGCGCTGCTGGTATTCGGCATATCCCGGACGCTGCGACATCGACTTCTCGAGCAGCCGGGCGCCGGTGGCGTAGACGAGGAAATAGGTCATGGCCACGGGTGAGAGGACGGTGAGGGCACCGGGCCACACACTGGCGGCGATGAGCCACAGCCCCCACCAGACGCAGGCGTCGCCGAAGTAGTTCGGGTGCCGGGACCACGCCCAGAGGCCGACATCCATGATCCTGCCCTTGTTGGACGGGTCGTCCTTGAACGTCCGCAGCTGATGATCACCGACAGCTTCGAACGCGACGCCCGCCGCCGCGACCACGACACCGGCCACGACGGTCACCGCCCCCACCCCGGAGGCCGGACCGAGCACCGCCGAGACCTGCAGCGGCAACGACACGAACCATTGCGACAGGCCCTGCGTGAGGAAGATCTTCCGGATCACGACGCGGGCCGACGTGCCGCCGGCCCGCTCGAGCAGTTCGGCGTAGCGCGGATCCTCACCCTTGCCCGCCGACTTGACGTGCATGTGCCAGCTCAGCCGCAACCCCCAGATTCCGACGAGAACCACGAACAACCATCGACGCAGACCATCGCCTTCGCCGAGAGCGGCTGCCACCATCGCGACGAGGACGAATCCCAGACCCCAGGCGACATCGACCACGTTGTAGCGGCCGATACGGCGGCCGACGAGGAACGTCAGCGTGTGCAGTACCGCGAGCACCAGCAGACTCGCCGCGGAGACCGCCAGGAACTGCGACCAGTCGAAACCGTTCATCGCGGGGCCTTGTCGAGGACCACTTGCTGGACGTCGATGTATCCGGCGCGGAATCCGGCCTCGGAGTAGCAGAGATAGAAGTGCCACATCCGGCGGAACGTCTCGTCGAATCCCAGGCCCGCGATCTGGGTGCCGTGTGCGGCGAACCGTTCCTTCCACAGCCGGAGCGTCTCGGCGTAGTGCTGGCCCATCATGAGCCGCTCCCGCACCCGCAGCGACGTGTGCTTCTCGGTGATCGACTCGATCGCCTCGGTCGACGGAAGGAACCCACCGGGGAAGATGTACTTGTGCACCCAGGTGTACGTGTTCCGCGTTTCCAGCATCCGGTCGTGCGGCATTGTGATCGCTTGTAGCGCAACCTTTCCGCCGGGGGCAAGGACCCGGTCGAGCACCTGGAAGTAGGTGGCCCAGTACTCGTGGCCCACGGCCTCGATCATCTCCACCGACACGATGGCGTCGTACTCGCCGTCCACGTTGCGGTAGTCGAGAAGATCGATCCGGACCGAATCTGCAAGTCCCGCTTCGGCGACGCGACGGCGAGCCAGGCTCTGCTGTTCACTCGACAACGTCACCGACCGGACCAGCGCACCGCGCTCGGCCGCGCGGATGCACAGTTCACCCCAACCGGTGCCGATCTCGAGCAGTCGGGTGCCCGGCCCCACTCCGGCGCTGTCGAGCAACCGGTCGATCTTGCGACGCTGCGCCTCGGCGAGGTCGGTCCACTTGGGTGTGATCCGCGGAACCGGCGCTCGCAGGACCGCCACGTCGCGCACCAGGCCCACCCGGGCCGGTGTGGAGGAGAACAGTGCGCTCGAGTACGACATCGTCTCGTCGAGAAAGGTCTCGAACATCTCGTTGGACAGGTCGTAGTGCCGGGAGATGTTCGACCGGGTGTTCTGCTCGGTGTTTCGTTCCTGAGCAGGATGCTTGGCAACGTACAGGGCCCGCAGACGCTGCAGTGGCCGTGGAATCAATGCCGCCATCCGCGCCGCGAACACGCTCAGCACCGCCGCGAGATCCGGTGACGTCCAGTCACCTGCCATGTACGACTCACCGAAACCGATGAGCCCATCCGTCCCCACCCGTCGCGCGAAGGCGTCCGGATTGCGGATGATCATGCGCGGCAGAATCTCCGACTCGGGCCGCGCGCCGAGAAGGGTGCCGTCGGGATACTCGATGCGCACATCCAGGTGCGCGGCGGCACGGCGGAACAGCCGATCCGCGACCTTGCCGGACACCGCCGCACGCAGCCCGGTCGGAACGTCGGCGAGGCCGGGCCAGATTCGATTGTCGATGCGCACGGCAGCCTCGGCGAATTCGAGGTCGGTGAGGCTCACAGCGTGTGATGCGTCCTTGTGGCGAGGCACGAGATTCGTCATTGCACTGACTCCTTCCGGCGGCCTTCTTCGGGCCGCGCAATTACGGGAAGTCCACGGGCCCAAAGGGTGATGCCCTGGATGCGGATACGGATGGACACCACAAGAGGCGCCAGAGGCATGCGTAACTGAGTCCGCAGCACGGTGCGGGTGGTGACCGATTGCCGGTTGCCGCGCACCGTGGCGGTGAAGGGCGCGTGTCCGTCGCGATGGAGAACCACGTTGAGGGACAGTCGCTCGCCGGGTTCGGGAAACCGCATGTCGTAACGGCCCTCGACGTTGTTGAACGGTGAGACGTAGAAGACCTTGCCCACCTCGCCGTGGCCGTGGTCGTCGGGCCGGATCAGGTAGCTGTGCCGCTGCCCGTAGGTGTTGTGCACCTCGGCGACGATGCAGCGAAGGCTGCCGTCGGCGTTGTGACACCAGTAGACGCTCAGCGGGTTGAACACGTAGCCCAGCACCCGCGCGTTCACCAGGGCGGTGACGCGGCCCCCGCCCAGGTCGATGCCGTGGCCTGCCAGAACGGCATCGATTCTGCCGCGCAGGGTGTCCGACGTTCCGGGCGGCGGCGGTGCGAAGTGATCCTCGGCGCGAAAGCGGGCGAGCGGCGCCAGCCACCGGGGTAGTGCGGGCAGGGCGTCGAGGTCGACGTACCAGCTGTAGCTCGTGTACTCGAACGCGTGACGAACCGGTTCGGTGCGGGCGTGCCGAATCCTCGTGGAGTAGATCGCGGACGTGCTCACGACACCGTCTTCCACCGACGCGGTGATTCGGCCCTCGGCTCCCAGGAACCGCCGATTCGTTCGGCGGCGCGCAGACCCGACAGCGCACCGTCCTCGTGGAACCCCCAGCCGTGGTAGGCGCCGGCGAAGGCGCAGGTGTCCGAGCCCAGCTCGCGCAACCGGGACTGGGCCGCAACGGACTCCGGGTTGTAGACGGGATGTTCGTAGGTCATCGTGGCGATCACCTTCGAGGGGTCGACGAGGTCTCCGCCGCCGAGCGTCACGAGGAAACGCCGATCGGTCACGGTGTCCAGACGCATGAGCCGCGTCATGTCGTAGGTGACGATCACACCGTCTGCCCGGGCATTGCCGGCGGGGGTCAGATAGTTCCAGGATGCGCGGGCGTTGTCGGAGCGGGGCAGCAGCGACTCGTCGGTATGCAGCCGTGCGGTATTGACGGTGTAGGGCATGTTGCCGAGCACTTCGGTCTCGAGCGGGCTCGCGTCGCGCAGCAGGGTCAGTGCCTGCCGCGGATGCACGGCCACCACCACCGCGTCGAAGTACCGGACGTCGCCGTGGGCGTCCACGATGCTTGCGCCGCCGTCCGCAGCGCGCTCCAACTGCACCACCGGGGTGCCGAGAAGTATCTCGTCGACGTGGGCCGCCACCTTCTCCACGTACCGGGCGGAGCCACCGGTCACCGTCCGCCAGGTGGGAGATCCGAAGACGGTGAGCATCCCGTGATGATCGAGAAAGGTGAACAGGTAGCGGGCCGGGTAGTGCGTTGCGGCCGACGGATCGCACGACCACACGGCCGCCACGAGGGGCGTCATGAAATGGTCGACGAAGTACGAGCCGAAACCGTTGCGGCCGAGGAACTCGCCGAGAGTTTCGTCGGCACCGTCGCTCACCGGCGGGGTGTCGAGCAGGGCGCGTGCACAGCGATGGAACTTCACGACCTCCGTCAGCATGCGCCAGTATTGCGGCCGCAGCAGTGTGCGTGCCGTCGGGAAGAGTCCACGGATGCCCTTGGCTCCGGCGTACTCGAGCCCGATGTCGTCGGACCGGATCGACATGGACATGTCCGAATCCTGGGTGGGGACATCGAGTTCCGCGAACAGTCGCAGCAGTGTGGGGTAGGTGCGGTCGTTGTGCACGATGAACCCCGTGTCGATGTCCACCTCCACACCGGTGTCGAGTGTCAGGTGATGGGTGTGGGCGTGCCCGCCCAGGCGTTCATCGGCCTCGTACAGGGTGACGTGATCGCATCCGGACAGGACGTGGGCGGCTGTCAATCCTGCCACGCCGCTGCCGATCACCGCGACGTTCCGGCCCTCACAGGAGAAGTCTTGTTCCATGTCAGGGATTCGGCGCAGGTGCCGCGGCGGATGGGTGCCGTCCCGGCAGGTCACATGAGTGCTACACCTTGGTTGCGGCGGGCAGAGCCGTAGCGCAGATCGCGCCCCAGCCGGCCGCCACGGCCATCACCTTCGGCTTGGCCGACTTCGGACTTCCGACGCCGAATCCGACGACATCGAGTGCATCGCACACCACTCTCGCGATGATGGCGGCGCGTAGCCCGGGGCCCGGTTTCGCGACCACCATCGCCAATCCCGACAGGGCGTCTCGCGCACCGATGAGGCTGGCGAGGGTGCGCCCGGACCGGGAGATGGGTGCACCGGGGGTCTCGAGTTCCGCGGCGTGAAGTAGCGATTCGGGTCGAATCGCGGTGTACAGGCCATAGGAGAATGTGAGGAGTCCCAACACCCGGGGGTAGGTGGTAGTCATTGTGAATACTCCTGTGTACGTGGGGATGTCGAAGTTTCTGCTCGTTGCTTCGCGAGCGCGGACGGCCACCACACGGCGGGGCCGATCTGCAGGGTGAGGGCGGGGACGAGTAGCGAACGCACGATCAAGGTGTCGAGTAGGACGCCGAACGCGACGATGAACGCCAGTTGCGCAAGGAAGATCAGGGGGATCACCGCCAGGGCGCTGAAAGTGGCCGCGAGAACGACTCCCGCGGAGGTGATCACTCCGCCGGTGATCGCCAGACCACGTCGAACACCCTGTGGTGTACCGAGTTTCAGGGATTCTTCGCGGACCCTGGTCATGAGGAAGATGTTGTAGTCCACGCCCAGGGCAACCAGGAAGACGAACCCGAACAACGGCACCACGGGATCAGAACCGGGGAAGTCGAAGATGTGGTTGAACACGAGCGCCGACACGCCGAGGGTCGCGGCGTAGGAGAGCACCACGGTGGCGAGCAACAGCAGCGGAGCCACCAGGGCTCGGAGCAGCAGCGCCAACACCACGAACACCACCAGGAGCACGATCGGAATGATCACCGTGCGGTCCCTGGTCGAGGTGGTCTGGGTGTCGAGCTGGATTGCCGTGGTGCCGCCGACGAGTGCGTCGGCCCCGGGCACTTCGTGCACGGCGTCCCGGATGCGCTCGACCGTCGCCACGGCTTCCTCGGAGTCGGGGGGTCGGTCAGCGTTGCCTGGATCTGGACTCGTCCGTCGACCACCTCGGCGGGGCCACCGGGTTGTCCGGTGTCGGACACCGCCGTGACTCCGGGGCTCACTCCCGGTACCGCCTCGACGGCGCGCACGACGGTGTCGAGACTGTCTTCGCTGGTGAAGATGATGGTGGGAGCTCCGGAACCGCCGGGGAAGTGCGCACCGAGCACCTCCTGTCCGGTCACCGAGTCGACCTTCGTGAGGAAGATGTCGGACTGCGCGACACCGCTGGACTTCAGTTGCGGTGCGAACGCGGCGCAGATGACGAGCAGCAGTCCGGTGGCGACCCAGACGGCGGTGTGGTGGGTGCTGACCTTCTTCGACAGGTTCCACCACAGACCCGTCTCGGCATGCGGATCGCCCTTGGGACGCACCGGCCAGAACGCGGCGTGGCCGGTGAGTGCCAGTACCGCCGGGAGGAACGTCAACGACGCGATCAGCGACGCGGCGATTCCGATGGCCGCGACGGGCCCGAGCCCGCGGTTCGAGTTGAGGTCGGAGAAGAGCAGGCACAGCACTCCGAGGATCACGGTGCCGGCGGAGGCGGCGATGGGTTCGAGCACGGCGCGCCATGCCCGTCCCATCGCGGTGAAACGGTCGGCGTCGTGGAGTTCTTCCCGGAATCGTGCAACGAGCAGCAGGGCGTAGTCGGTCGCGGCACCGAAGACGAGGATGAACAGGATGCCCTGGCTCTGCCCGTTCAAGACGATGATGTCGGTCTTCGCCAGCAGGTAGATCACCGCACTGGCCAGGGCCAGCGCGAACACCGCGGACAGCACCACGATGAACGGGAGCAGAGGACTTCGGTAGACCACGATCAGAATGAGGATCACGACGCCACCGGCGACGAGGAGCAGCAGACCGTCGATCCCTGCGAACGCCTCCGACAGGTCGGCGATCTGCCCGGCCGGTCCGGTCATGAGGATCCGGAGTCCGTCCGGTGCCGTCTCCGCGATGACGGCACGGAGAGAGTCGACGGTTGCCCCCGGGTCGAGTGTGGAATCCACCCCGGCCACCATTTGGACGGCCTTCCCGTCCGACGACGGGATCGGCGGTGAGAAACCACCCTCGAGTCCCTCGATCCCCGCCGCCGCCTGGGGGAGGGTGTTCAGGAATTCGATGTCCGACGGCGCGATGCCATCCGGGCGATCGGCCACGATGACGGCGGGAACCACCTGCGAGTCCGAGAACTCCTTCTGCAGCGTCGAGACCTGGGTGGCCTCGGCGCTGGCGGGCAGGAACGAGGCATTGTCGTTCGTCTGCACGTCACCCAGTTTGCCGGCGAAGGGGCCGCCGATACCGCCGATCGCGAGCCACACCAGGATCAGTAACGCGGGGATCAGCCAGCGGAGTTTTCTGCGGTGCCGGGTGGGACCGGGTTCCATGGATTCTCCCCGAATTCGGTGTCAGGAGGCGGGCATTGCGGTCAGAGGGCATTGCAGTGAGAGGGCATTGCACCGTCGAACC
>NZ_JBAQEO010000710.1:0-2048 GCF_049286785.1 Rhodococcus sp. (in: high G+C Gram-positive bacteria)
CGGCGGCACTGACCGATCGGATCTGGATCGATGTCAGCCGCAACCGCGGCAACCCGCGAGCAAGGCGCTCGATCGAGCGCGCACTGCACGAAATGCGAGTCCTGTCGCTGAAGTACCTCGACCGCAATGGCAAGGCCACGAGCCGAAGGGTCGACCTCGTCCTTCTCGCTCACACCGGCAGGCACTGGTACCTCGTGGCGCACTGCCGGGTCGCGGAGGGCATTCGATGGTTCCGTCTCGATCGCGTGGTCAGCGCGCAGTTGACCGCGGAGCCTGCAGCGCTGTTGCCGGTGAGCATCGTGGGAACACCACCCTCGAGTGCCGTGGCAGTCAGCGACACCTGACGAGCACGGTCCGGGTCACCAACGAGTCAGCGACCGCAGCGGTCCACACGTTCCCAGGGCCAGTCGGTGGCGAGCCACCTGGCGATCGCATCGGCGAGTGGCACGTCGAGGTCGGCCTTGTCGGCCCGTACCCAGGACTGCGCAGTGACGTCCCAGTCCTCGGAGGACGTGGGATACAGGTAGACGCAACCGATGACGTCACCGTCGGTCGGGTCGAGGACGGTGAAGGTGAAGCCGGCGCGCCTGGTGAAGTCCTCGGCGTGGCGGCGCAGGTCGGCGAGGTTCCGCTCGAGGGTCATCCCCTCGCGCGGCGGCCACCCGCCATCGGGAAAGCCCGGCGTGGAGCGGATGTGATCGATGCTCGACGTCCACGCTGCGTGGTCCGACTCGTTGTGCTGCGGTCCCAGGGGTTCGAGGCGGCAGTGGTCGGTCACCAGCGCGGTCGGCGGCTCGAAGTCGGCGGGCACGAACTCGTCTGAGGTCATGATCCGGACCGTACGCACCGGGTCGGTGGGCGCGCACTCGAGTTCCTGGGGGCGAACGGGGAGGCGAGTGCGGCGCAGTCAGTGCCTCTGGGAAGCCTGAGCGACCACCTCCAGTGCGAGAGCACGCGCGCGTACCAGTTCGGTGTCGTCGTTGAACAGCTCTCGCCGGGCGTTGCCCATGGCAAGAAATGCATCGATGCGGAACGCGTCGTCCTCCGGCTGGGACTACCCCGCCGCGCCCAGCTGCTGCTCCAGCAGATGCAGCCACTCGGCCTTGAGCTGGCGGACCGCGTCGGCCACCGGCCCGTCGCGGTGGCCGTACTCGACTGAGGTCGCGGAGATGAAGCAGCCCCCAGGGAAGACCTGCTCGAGCAAGTACGCCAGCCAGGTGTCCAGTAGCGCTCGCAGTCGCACGGTCCCCGGAGGTTCTCGCCAGGTGGGTGCGATCACCGTGTCGATGTACACATGGCGCGCCTCGGCAACCGCGGCGAGCTGGATCGCCTCGCGGCTTCCGAACACCGTCAGGATGCCGCTCTTGCTCAGACCGGTTGCCTGGGCGAGCGAGCCGACGGAGATCGAGTCGAGGCCGTGCGTCGTGGCAATATCGGCTGCGGCCCGAGCCGCGCGACGTCTGGTGAGGTCACCACGTGCCCGGCGGCCGTCGGAAGCGGGCAGCGCGGTCATTCTTCCGAGGATAGACGTTCAACTGGACGTATACATGCGCGCGGCCTAGGGTGTTTACGACCGAACGGACGTGAAGTAAGGAGGCCGTCGTGAGCGCCCCGGACCTGGTGGACTCCGTCCACATTGCTGAGTCGCCCGAGCGGGTGTGGGCCATGGTGAGCGACGTACGCCGAATGCCCGACTGGAGCCCCCAGGTGGACTCGACCCGCCTCCGCGCCGGCTTCGAAAGCGTGGGACTCGGCACGCAGTTCACCAACCGCAACAGCGCCGGCGAGCTCGTGTGGACGACCCACGGCGAGATCGTGCGCTTCGAGCCGGGACGCGAGATCGCTTTCCGGATCGAGGAGAACTGGGTGATCTGGTCATTCACGGTGGCGCCCGAGCGAGCCGGCGCCCTGCTCACCCAGCGCCGCGAAGCCCCCGACGGGGTTTCCGACCTGTCGCTTGAACTCACCAACGGGTTCATGGGCGGCGTGGAATCGTTCACCGCAGCCATGTGCGCCGGCATGCGCCTGACCCTGGAACGCATCAAGGC
>NZ_JBAQEO010000711.1:0-3246 GCF_049286785.1 Rhodococcus sp. (in: high G+C Gram-positive bacteria)
GCTGATGCCCGGACTGAGCGATTACGGCCTGGCTCGGGTCGTGGTAGCGGTACGTGCCGCGACCGTCGTGTCGCTCGGTGTCCTGCTGGCCGTGGGGCCCGAGTGGGTGCGTGAGCGCGCCATGGCCACCGCCCTCATTCTGCTGGCCGCCGCGGCGTACGCAGCGCTGATGCTCGCGAAACCGAGCCTGGAGCTTCGGCGCGCGCGCTACGCGGCGGGTGTGGCGGCGATCGATTCGATCCTCACTCTCGCGATCATTGCCCTCACAGGCGGTGTGCACAGCCCGGCGGTATCGGTCCTGATGCTCGTCGTCATCGCCTCGGCGACACGACTGAAGGCCGTCGAGGCAGTCCTGCTGAGCATGCTGCTCGCCGGCGGATACTTCGCCGTCGTGATGAGTACTGCAACCGACATCGCCGTCGCGCCGGACCCGACACTGCTGGGGGCATGGTGGGCGCTCTACCTGCTAGTCGCCGCAGTCCTCGTCGGCGGCTTGTCCATGCTCGCCGAGCGAGAACAACGTTCACGGCTTGTCGCGCTCGTCGAAGCGGAAGCTGAACACGCAGCGGCCGAGGAAGAACGGGACCTACGCGCGCGATTGCTTCAATCGTACGAATCGCAGCAGGACGGCCTGCGGGTGCTGCTGCACGAATTTCGGACCCCGGTCGCGTCCCTCGAGGCGCTTTCCCAGGCACTCACCGACGACAAGACACCGATATCCGCCGGCGACCGGGAAGCCAGCCTATTGCTCGCGGGCGCGCACGCGACCCATCTCGGCGAAATGCTCGACGCGCTCGGAGACGTCGCCTTGAGTCGTAGTCCCACGTTCACCTCCGGCCGGATCCGCCGCGTCGATGTTGCCGAGTTGATCAACGCCGCGGCGGACGCGGTGGATCTGCACGAGCCGCGGTTGCGGGTCACCGTCACCGGCGACGTCACGGCGGTGCGGGTCGATGCTCAGGGCCTGCGCCGTGTACTCACGAACTTGCTGGAAAACGCGTCGCGGCACGGGCGGGGTGCGCCCGTCCAGGTGGTGTGCACGCGGGCTGATCGTGAGCTGACCATCTCGGTGCTGGACCGAGGTCCGGGCATCCCGGAGGGCAGTCTCGGAGAAGTGACTGCCAAGTTCGTCAGCGTCGGTGGACAACGCGGCACGGCGGGGCTCGGATTGTGGATCGTGCAGCAGATCGTCGAGGCGATGGGCGGACGACTCCACTTCGATGCGCGGGGTGGCGGGGGTCTGGTGGCCACCTTCCAGATGCCGGTCGACTGACGTACGCCGCAGAACCCGTTTACCGAACACGAAAATTGGTACGGCACAACATTTCCTGCGTGTGATCCGAAACAGCAGTCGCATGGGCCCGCGGGGGCCACGAATTGGCACGCGGGTCCGTATCGATCGGCGTCGCGTCAGGCAAGTATTGGCCTTACTCACATCGCGTGACATACACCACATCTCTCCGGCGGTCGGATATCTCGGCGGATGGCCGATGGTCCGGCTGCGGACGAAAGGAAGCATCATGGGCGTCTTCAAGGACGAGGCCGAGGTACACCAGTATCTGGGTGCGGTTTTCGAGAAGGCCATGGAAGACGACGCGCTGTCCGATGCGCTCGCGGCCTCCGGCGTCATCTTGCGGATTCACTACACCGACCCCGTCTCCAGCGTCACCGTTGACATGCCGAGCAAGAAGGTTCTGTCCGGCGACACCTCCCTCACCCCGACGGTCGAGCTGTTCATGTCCGCTGACCTGGGCAACCAGTTCTGGCTCGGCAAGGTCAACCTGCCAGTCGCGATGGCCAAGGGGACCGTGCGCGCGAAAGGCCCGGTTCCGAAGATTCTCAAAGTCATTCCTGTCGCAAAGCAGCTCTTCCCGCGCTACGTGGAAATGCTCACCGACGCCGACCGCAAGGACCTCCTGAATGCCTGAGGGCGCCACAGGCATCGGCACGTCGATCGCGAAAGGTAAGCAATGAGCACCACCGAATCACCCGTAGTAACCACACACAAGGACATCGACCTCAGTGCCCGGGCATTCTGGGCGCAGTCGGCGGAAGAACGAGACGCGGCATTCGCCGTGCTGCGACGCGAGAACCCGGTTCCGTGGAGCCGTCCGGCCGAGTCCGATCTCCTTCCCGAGGAAGACAACACCCACGGCTTCTGGTCACTGACCAAGTACGAGGACATCCGGGAGGCCAGCCGCAATCCCGAGGTGTTCTCCTCGTCGAGCGGCATCACGATGGAGGACTTCACTCCCGAGATGACCGAGCTCGCACAGTCGTTCATCGCGATGGATGCACCGCGGCACACCCAGCTGCGCAACATCACCATGAATGCCTTCAAACCGCAGAACATGCGACGGCTCGAGGGCTGGGTCCGGGGACATGCCCGCGATCTGGTCGACGAGATGGCGCCACTGGGGCAGGGCGACTTCGTCGAACTGGTGTCGATCGAACTGCCCGGACGCATCTTCGGCAGCTTTTTCGGCCTGCCGCCCGGCGAGATCCACAAGAAGACGGTCGACGCCGCGCAGCGGTTGCTCTCGTGGCCCGACCCCGAAGTCTGCGGCGACGAGTCGGGACTGGAACTCTTCGCCGGCGCGGTGATGGACCTGTACGAAACGGCCGCGATCCTGATCCCCGAACGCCGGGAGAACCCCGGTGACGACCTGATGACCTGGCTGGTGCAGGCCGAGATCGACGGCGAGCGGATGACGGACGAGGAGATCTCGGCATTCTTCGTGCTGCTCGCGGTCGCCGCGAACGACACCACCCGGCACGCGTCCGCACAGGCGATCCACGCATTCTCCAAGTACCCCGAGCAGCGCGCGCTGCTTCTCGAGGATGTGCCCGGCCGGGTGGAAGGGGCCGTCGAAGAGGTTCTGCGCTGGGTCTACCCGCTGTTGCACATGCGGCGCACCGCGACCCGTGACATCACCATCCGCGGGTCCGAGATCAAGGCCGGCGACAAGGTCGTCCTCTGGTACTGCTCGGGTAACCGGGACGAGGAGATCTTCGAGAATCCGATGGACTTCGACATTCTCCGGAACCCGAATCCGCACATCACCTTCGGTGGCGGTGGACCCCACTTCTGCCTCGGTGCGGCCCTCGCGCGGACGATGCTCAAGACTCTGCTGACCGAGATCTACACCCGAATTCCCGACATCTCCGCACCCGAACCCGATTTCCTGGTCGCCAACTTCATCAACGGCATCAAACGTCTGCCGGCGACGTGGACACCCGAGCAGC
>NZ_JBAQEO010000712.1:0-24993 GCF_049286785.1 Rhodococcus sp. (in: high G+C Gram-positive bacteria)
GCGGGAAACACCCTGGTCAGCAACCCTACCGACACTAGATCCGACAGCCGACGATCCGACTCCGGCTTCACCCATCCACTACGCGGCACGCCGACACGATACCGCACAACCCTCTAACTGAACGGTCTTGGGTCTAGGAGGCGACAACGACGGTGGTGTCGGCCGACTCGTCGGTGCACAGAGCCAGGACCGTGCGGAAGCCCTCGGCGATCGAGGACGTCAGCGGCTCCGGATCGGGAACCGCGGCGACATCGGTGTTGATTCCGATGCAGCATACGGACGTGTAGGACATCAACGTGACATTGAACGCGGACCCGAGTGTGGGGCTGAAGGCGTAGTACCGCTCGATTTGCGCACCTGCCATGAAGAGTGGCACGGGCGAGCCCACCACATTCGACGCGACGAAATCCACGTGCTTGAGCATGTTCCCCAGCGATGTCGCCGGGAGCAGGTTCAAGGCACCGGCGATCGTGGACGACAGGGGCACCGCGGGTTCGGTGCGCCACGCCTCCACCGTCGTACGGACCTGTCCCATCAATTCGACCGGATCATCGATATCGGTGGGTAATGCGAAGCGCGCCAGGGTAATCCGGTTTCCACCGAGCGGATCCTCTTCGGTGCGCAGGCTGATCGGCAGCGTGAGCCGCAACGCCGGCGGTATCTCGGCGCCGTGAGCGCGGTGATAGTGCCGCATCCCGAGAAGAATCGACGCCAGGAACGCGTCGTTGATGGATCCGCCTCCCGCTACCGCTGCCGCGGCGAGTCCGCTGATCGGTACGTCGAGTACCGCGTAGTGCCTGCGCGTGCTTCGCTCCGTCATCACCGGAGACATGGTCGAGAACACCGGCCGCGCGAACCGGACCGTCGATCCCACGACTGCTGCCGCCTCTCGTACAGCGGCCGGCGGGTCTGCCCACAGCTTCCCGGTTCCCCGGACGGCCGAGGACACCGCCCGCCGGGCCAGTGCACCACCGGTTGCGCGGTACCAGGACAGACTGTCCGCCACGGAGGAGTTGGCCTCGGCCCCTTCTACTGTCGACGGGCGGGGTGTGTCGTCACGTGGCGTGCCCTCACGCGTCAAATCCATGATCTCCCGGGCGATCTGCATTCCACCGATGCCATCGGTCAGGGAATGATGCACCTTCATCACGAGAGCAGCCCGCCCGTCCTCGAGCCCGTCGAGCACAGTGAACTCCCACAGTGGGCGGGCCGTGTCGAAGGCCGACATACCGGTGGTCCGGGCGAAATCCAGGACGTCGTCCCACCCGCCTCGTTCGGGCAACGTGAACCTCCGCAGATGCCAGCCGAGGTCGAAGTCGGGGTCGACCACCCAGTGCGGCGGAACCGCACCGAGCCGATCGGTGACCACCTTGCGCCGGAAGATCGGGGCCACGTCGACGCCACGCCGCATCATGCGGACGAACCGGGACCAATCGGGGCTCCGGTCGAGCACCGCCACTGCGACGATCGTCGAGCGCAGGACCGGGTCCTCTTCCATCCTCCAGGACATGAAATCCGTCTGCGCCATGTATCGCGGCTTCGTCTTCGTCATATCCGATCCATTTCCGGTGCCTGCAGGGTGGCCGTCTTTCGCGGCCGGGTGGCGCCGCAGTCCCACTGCAGCCATCTGCATGTCTACATGGGCATCATGTGCATCGGTGGAAGAACTCCCATCTCGTGTAGCCACATCATGAACATATGAAACATGTGCATCGGCTCCATCTCGGTTCACCTCCTCGTTCCGGCGATCATGCAGGCGTATGCCCGGCCGCCAGGATCGTGTCCGTACCGCTGTCAGTGTGATCCTGTCCGCACCCGTGTCGACAGGGTCTTTCGGCCCGCGTCGGGTGCGGCGCGAACGGTCGTCACTCAGCGGGCCGTGGCCGAAGTGGCCTAAGGCCCTACACGTGTCGCCGTACCCGGCCGATGCTGGAGGTCCGGTGTCCGGACGAAAGGAATTCCCGATGCGCGCACACGCCCCCATCGTCGTCGGAGTCGACGGCTCCGCCCACGCACTCGACGCCGTGCGCTGGGCGACGCCCGAGGCGATCCTGCGGCGGCTGCCACTCGTCCTGGCATCGTCGGTCGTGCGACCACGCGGCACATTCGGCGATGCGGTCAATCTATCGGCCGGCACCTACTCGAGCCTCGAATTCCGCGGCAAGCAGCGGCTCGAAACGGCCGCCGACCTGGCCGCGACGGTCGCGGGCGGCGCGCCACTCACGGTGAGCACGACGCTGAAGCACGGTAGTGCGGCGGCCACCCTGCTGGAGATGGCGGAAACGGCAGCGATGGTCGTGGTGGGTTCACGGGGTCTCGGTGAGCTGACCGGTGGTCTGATCGGGTCGGTCAGCAGCGCAGTTGTCACCCATTCACCGTGTCCGGTCGCGGTGGTCCGCGGGATGCCCGACAAGATCGAGGAGGTTCGTGATGGTCCTGTCGTGGTCGGTGTCGACGGCACCGAGCGCAGCGAACCGGCCATCGGGGCAGCCTTCGAGGAGGCGGCGCTGCGCGGAACCGATCTCGTCGCCGTCCACGCCTGGAGCGATTACGACCTCTCGACGGTCTTCGCGGTCGACGAGAACAACCGCGATCTGGACTGGTCCGCGATCGCCGCCGCAGAGGAAGCGGTGCTGGCGGAAAGCCTCGCAGGATGGAAAGACAAGTATCCGGACGTGTCAGTGCAGAGGGTCGTCGTCCGGGACCGGCCCGTCCACCACCTCGTCGAATCCTCTCGGCAGGCGCAACTGGTGGTGACGGGCAGTCGCGGCCGTGGCGGCTTCACGTCGCTTCTCCTGGGATCGACCAGTCGCAGCCTGCTCCACGCAACTCACTGTCCCGTACTCGTCGTTCGTCGTTGATCCGCCTACGCGATCGAGGTGCGGCCAGTTTCGTTCGAGCAGTGAACGGTCCCGGAACCTTTCGTCGTGCAGTCGAATGGAATCGCGGGCGGTTCGCCGGCGTTGTAATTCGATGAGGGAGGCGGCAATGGAGCTGCCTCCAGTGAGTGACAGAAGTACGAGCATGACAACTGCCCACCAAATCCTGAAGAGTGAACTCCCCGGCACTGCATCCCCGCCCGCTTCATCCCGGCCCGCTGCACTGCTGCCGCCGATCACGACGCCGACCGTCATGATTGTCGATCCCCGGTTCGGTGAACTCGCGGGGCAGTTCTTCCGGCTCTTCGCCGAGACACGGGACGGCGGCGGCGCGCTCGCGGTATATCTGCACGGTGAGCCCGTGGTCGACATCTGGTCGGGTTGGGCCACCCCCACCACCAGATGGCAGAACGACACCGTGTCGGTGTCCTTCTCCACCGGCAAGGGAGTGGCGAGCACCGTGCTTCACCGTGTGGTGGAGCGGGGCCTGATCGACTACGACGCCCCCGTCGCGGACTACTGGCCCGAGTTCGGTTCCGCCGGCAAGGACACCGTGACGGTCCGGGAACTGCTGAGCCACCGGGCCGGTCTGCACCGCGTGCGTGGATTGGTGCCGGGACGGCTCGCCCTCCTGGATCACGGCGTGATGACCGAAGCCCTGGCGTCAGCAGCACCCGACCGTCGCCGAGCTTCCATGCCCGGCTATCACGCCGTGACGTACGGATCGCTGGTCGCGGAACTCACGACGCGTGCCACCGGCACCTCGTTCACCGACCTGGTGCGCACGGAAATCGCCGAGCCGCTCAGGATTCCGGAATTCTGGTTCCACGTGCCGAAGGAGGAGCGGCACCGGATCGCGAAACTCTTCCCGCGCATCAACCCGTTCGGAATGCCCTGGGAAGCGTCGTCGTTCGCTCTGTCGAAGATGCCGATGCTGAGGAACATCGCGGATGCCGGGATGCCGGAGGGATTCGACCAATTGGTACGCGACCCCGCCATCCACGATTACGTCATGCCCGGCTGGAACGGTGTCTTCAGTGCACGCGCCCTGGCCCGGATGTACGCGGCGATCGCCAACAAGGGCGTGGTGGACGGACGCCGGTTCCTCCGCGAGGACACTCTCGAGCAGATCGGTGAAGTGCAGACGACGGCGCGGGACTACGTGCTGGGCGTCCGGATGAACTGGCGCCTCGGCTACCATTCCGCGTTCGTCGCCGGCCGCGCCCGGTCTCCCCACGCGTTCGGCCACTACGGGCTCGGCGGCTCCGGTGCGTTCGCCGACCCGGAGACCGGTCTGTCGGTAGCGTTCGTGACGAACCGTCCGGGCAATACGCTCACACCGTTCGCCGACCTCCGACTGGCCCGGCTCGGTGCACAGGCCGAGTCGACCGCGCGGCGGCTGTGAGCAGGAGGGAAAGCGCATGCTGAAGGGTGCCGTTTCGTTCGGTCGGATCGCGGGGATCCGAATCTACGTGCACTGGTCGCTGCTCGCGACGCTGGCACTTCTCACATCACTCCTGGCGGTGTCGATCCTTCCGGGCCAGTTCGGTGGCCGGCCGGCACTGCAGTACTGGTCGGCAGGAACGGCGACGGCCGCGCTCTTCCTGGTGTCGCTGGCGGCCCACGAGGTCGCCCATTCCGTCGTGGCCCGGCGGAACGGTGTGGCGGTGGAACGCATCACCCTGTGGCTGCTCGGCGGTATGTCCGAACTGCACGAAGACCCGCCCGATCCGCGGTCGGACTTCCGGATCGCCGTGGTCGGTCCCGCCGTCAGCCTGCTGATCGGCGTGATCGCGCTCGCCGTGGCAGCAGCAGTCGAGCCGGTGACCAGCCCTGTGATCACCGCCGCCGTCGTCTGGCTCGGCACCGCGAACCTGATTCTCGCGGTGTTCAACATGTTGCCGGCGGCTCCGCTCGACGGTGGCCGGGTACTGCGCTCGTTCTTGTGGCGCCGCAGCGGCGACCGGCTCGCGGCGACCGCAAGTGCCGCCCGGAGTGGTCGGGGGCTCGGACTGATCCTGATCGTGCTGGGTGCGGCGGAGGCGATCCTGCTCGGCAGTGCAGGAGGTCTGTGGCTGATGCTGCTCGGCTGGTTCCTTCGGGGCGCCGCGAACGCGGAACTGATGAACGCCTCGACAACTCAGCAATTGGGCGACGTGCGGGTCGCCGACGCGATGACCCGTGCACCCGTCGTCGCATACGCCGACAGCACCATCGACGACTTCCTGACCGGCGCGGTGACGGCCGTGCACCATCGGATCTTCCCCGTCGTCGACGCGCGTGCCCACCCCGTGGGCGTGGTGTCCCTTGCGGATCTGTCCCGGACACCACCCCCGGTGCGTGCACGGACCACCATCGGATCCATCGCCCGGGCCCTGCCACCGAGCGCCGTCGTCCGAGGCGACGAGTTGCTCGCGGCCGTGATAACCAGGGCGATGCTTCGTCCCGGCCTCGATCTGCTCGCCGTCGTCGACGGTCAGCGGCTCACCGGGATCATCACCGCCACAGACCTCCTACGGGTCTGCGACCGAACGGCACTCGGACTACCCGTGACCGGTCACAAGGCGAACGGATAGGTCTCGGGCCGTTCACCCTTCACCCACAGGCTCGTGGGCTCCAACGGTTCGAGCGCACGCGTGGAATCGATGTGGATCATCGCGTCGAACTGGTCCGAGACCCGGGCGTGGAAGTAGTGGCTCTGCCGCTCCGTCTCGGGCCGGTAGATCACGCCGATCGCACGCTCGAGGCGCGCGGTCCGGAGTGTGCGCGCAACGTTGTCGCCCCTGTCGGTGCGGACGAGGAACGAATCTCTCCCCACCTCGTGGAAGAGTTCCTCCACACTGCCGGGCAGCGCGGGGCGAACGGTCTTCCGTTCCGCCGGCCCGCCCCAGTCACTGGACGCGGTGACCGATCCGGTGAAGGTACTGAAACCGATCAAACGACAATCGCCGGCGTACCGTTCCCGGACCAGTTGCCCCACCGTCAGCTCCCCGTGTCCGCCGACCTCGGTCGCCCGGGCATCACCCACATGAGAATTGTGCGCCCAGACCACGACGCGGGACCGGTAGCCGAATCGGCGATCGAGATGGCCGATCAGTGCGTCGAGGGTGTCGACCATGTGCCGGTCGCGCAGGTTCCACGACGACACCCTGCCCTTGAACATTGTGCGGTAGTACTCCTCGGCGTTACGCACGCTCCACGCATTGCGCTCGGCGTAGAACAGCTCGTCCTCGGCGAGCATGCCGTCGGCGCGGACATACTCGAGCGCGTGCCCCTGCAGATCGACCAGTTGTGCGACTACCTCGCTCTCGCACGATTCGCCGGCACCGAATGCCGCGGCGTAACCGTATGATTGGCCGTCCTCTCCGGAGGCGTGGTCGAAGCAGGCGTAACGGGCCCGTGCCCGCCGCGCGGCCTCGGGGTCGACCGTCTGCAGGAAGTCGACGACTTCCCGCATCGACCGATGCAGGCTGTACAGGTCGAGACCGTAGAAGCCCGCCCTGTGCCCGTCGGCAGCGGCGCCGCGGCTGTTGTGTTCCTTCATCCATTCCACGAACTCGCGGACCACCGTGTTGCGCCACATCCAGGACGGGAAACGTTCGAATCCGCGGAGCGCTTCCTCCGCTGTCGCGTCGCCGCCCTGGCCTCGGACATACCGGTTGACCCGGTACGCGTCCGGCCAGTCGGCTTCTGCCGCCACCGCGTCGAACCCGCAGTCCTCGATCAGCCGCCGGGTCATCTCGGCACGGGCCGCATAGAACTCGTGCGTCCCGTGCGAACTCTCGCCGATGAGAACGACGCGGGCGTCGCCCACGAGATCGAGCAGTTCGTTGCGGCTCGGCACCCCCTCGGGGGCGTCGATCGCGGCGAGCCGCACTTCGCCGGCCGCCGAGGTGAATTCGAGAACCCGCGCCCCGGTGCGGCCGGCCGTCGGTGTCCGCAGCAGCGACCGCACCTCGTCGTCCGTGACCTGGGTGAAATCCCAGAACGCGGCTCCCACGGCGCGGAAGGGAAACGGCATCGTCGCACACACCACGTCATCGACCATCGCGCCGAGGTCACGGCAGGTGGATTCCGGTGCCGCCGGCACAGCGACGACGATCTCGGCCGGTTGCTGCTGCCGTAGGGCGTCGACGGCGGCGTACATACTTGCGCCCGTCGCCAGCCCGTCGTCGACCAGAATCACGATCTTGTCTGTCACATCCGCCGGTGGGCGGCCGCCCCGGTATTCCGCTTCACGGCGCACCAGTTCGCGCGCTTCCCGGTCCACCACCGCGCGCAATTGTTCCGGGGTTATCGACAGATCTCGCACGGTATCGTCGTTCAGCACGACCTGCCCGCCGCTCGCGAGCGCGCCCATTGCATATTCCTCGTGCCCGGGTACTCCCAGTTTCCGCACGACGAAAGCATCGAGAGGTGCGCCCAGCGCCGCCGCTACCTCCCAGGCGACGGGCACACCGCCCCGTGCGAGACCGAGGACGATGACCTTCGGATTTCCTCTGTAGGCCTCGAGAAGCCCGGCCAATACCCGACCCGCCTCCCGCCTGTTCTGGAAGATGTGCTCCGGCGTCGGCGCCGTCGTGCTGCGGGAGTCGTTCACGGAATCCGCCTCCTGGCTGCCCGCCTGCGGCGGTTCCGGGGTGCATCTGGCCTGACCTCGATCGTGTCTCTCACAGCCACCGCCGTGACAGGGCCGAAGGTCCTTCCCCCGGCCCGGCGCGGTCGGCACTGCGGGGCCGTTCGGGTGACGGTGGACCCTTGCGGGGCACCCCGGACCCGGGTGGGCTGGACGAATGAGCAGCACCGCCACGCAAGAACGCGTTGTCGTCGGCATCGACGGTTCGCAGAACGCTCTGCATGCCGCGGTCTGGGCCACCGAAGTCGCCCTCCGCGAGCATCTTCCGATCCAACTTCTCGCCGTGCACGAACCCGTCGCCGCCTCCGGCCAGGACCCCGTGCTGCGCGACGAACTCGAACGGCAGCACGTCCAGGATGCCCACGTGCATCTCGCACAGGCGGGGGACGTGGTGCGTCACGCGATCGCAGCGGCGCAAGCACCCGGCGGCGCCACCGAGATCAGAACGGAGATGCGGACCGGCAATGCCTTCACCGTGCTCCTCGAGGCAGCCGGGCCCGCCGCACTGCTCGTCTTCGGCGCCAGAACCTCTCCGAGCACCAGCGATGCGATCGTGACCACGGCAGCGCTGATCGCACGGTCGCGGTGCCCGGTGGCCGTTGTCGGACATCGGCCCCACCCAGCACGCGGGCCGGTGGTGGTCGGTGTCCGTTCCGGTGACGAACCAGGGGTTCTGGACTATGCGTTCCGGCAGGCCCGCGCACGTGGAATACACCTGCGTGCACTCCATTGCGCCCCGAACGGGCAGGTCCCGTCGAGCGCGTCGGACGCTGCTCGTCGGCTCGACTCGTGGTTACGCCCGGCAACGGCGCTCCATCCCGCGGTCGTGGTGGAGCCGGTGGTGACACACCACCCGCCGTCTCCCGCGCTGATCGAGCAGTCGTCCTCAGCCGACCTGCTGGTGATCGGACGTGGGACGCGTGCACCGTCGGGGCTGCTGGGCGCGACCGCCGCCGCAGTTCTCCTCCATGCGGCCTGCCCGGTGGTTTTCGTCTAGTCGGACAGTCTTCCTCTAGTCGGCGTGACGGCAGATCATGACCGGGCATGTGGCGTTGTGGAGAAGATTCTGGCTCGTCGACCCCAGAATCGCCCCGGACAGTCGATTGCGGCCGTGGCTGCCCACGACGATGAGCTGTGCGTCCTCCGCGTGGCGCAACATCAACCGCGCCGCATTCTCCTGTTCGACGATGCTGGTGACACCCAGGTCCGGGTACTTATCTTTCCATCCGGCGAGGTTCTCGGCCATCAGCACTCGCTGTTCTTCTTCGACGACCGCCCAATTCACCATTGTCAACGCCGATTGACGTCCGGCGTAGTCGCCGGCGCCCCACCCGTGCACCGCGAGAAGCTGGACGTCGAACAGACTCGCGAATTCCGTGGCCTCTGCGATCGCCATCTGACTGAGTTCACTGCCGTCGACACCGACCACGACCGGACGATGATCGGGGGCAGCCCACTCACCCTCGGACTTGAAGACCGTCACCGCACAATGCGCGTGGTTGACCACTCGAAGCACGGTCGATCCCGTCAGCAGCGACCCCACAGCTCCCGCACCCGAGTATCCGACGACCACCAGATCTGCCTGTTTGCTCAGTCCGACGAGCGCAAGGCCCGCCGGACCGGGGTGTGTGCTCCGAGCCACCCGAAGATCGGGGAACTGCGCTGCCACACGTTTTTCGGCGCGATCGAGGATGTCCTCGGCGGATTTCCGGACCGCATCAGTGAACTCCGCTTGGAAGAGCAGCGCGGCCTCGCTGTAGTGGTATCCGGGGTTGGGCAGCGCATGCGCAAGGTGCAGCGGCGCGGACCGGCGATCTGCGACGGCCGCCGCCCACAGTGCCGCTTTCGTCGACATCTCCGAACCGTCGACCCCGACGACGATGGACTGGCGGTGCGCGAGAACACTCATCTTCGTCAACTCCCGTGGTCATGCCGTCCCGCGGCGCGGACAGCCCCTCGAGTCACACTATCTCGGGCGTTCGGCGTGAGGGCCGAACTTCCACCCTCTCACGTCCGTGGCGCCGGGGAAGACCTCCGGGTGATAGCTTCCTGGAGTTCGGCGATGCGTTTGCGCGCACGCGCGTCCCCTTCCTCCTTCTCCGAAGCCGGAACGACATGCGCGTCCGGGCCGGGGAAGACGAGGGCCTCACGATCGTCACGAGTCCATCTCACCAGGAAGGGCGGTCCGCCGTTCGTCCCGCGTACCTCCACGATCTGACCCACCTCGTCCGGCGCGTCGACCACGGTGCCCTTCGCCACCAGCCAGTCCCCCGGTTCCGCATGCATAGCCGCCTCCTCCGCGCTGAGGGCCGGTCGGAGCCGGCGTGATGTGGCATCTGGGTTCGATTGTGTCGTTCGCGCGGCGCGGCGGGAAGAGGCTTTGGGCACCGCTGCGGCCGGCAGCGCCGGACACGAAGAACCGGGTGGCCGAACGAAGTGACGGTAGACCCTATTGCCGGCACGGCGTCGCAGGTTGACTGCGAAGACGGAACACGCACGTCTGGAGTCGATATGAACCCTGCACGTATCCCGTCCGCGTCCAGATCCCGTACCGCCGGCACGACCGGGCAACGACCGCCTGCGGCAACGTCGGACGACGACCTGATCGCCTGGCCCGAACCGAGTCCGCTGGCCGGCTGGTGGCGGGGCGTGATGTTCGATCAGCGCTCGTCGACGTCGGCATGAGTCACCGCCAGGTTGTCAGCTGTCCGCCCGCCGACGTGTCGACGAGCTGATCCCCGCTCTGAAATACGCGATCGGTCCGATGAAGTTGACAGCGATAATCGCCGCCCACTTCCTCTTGCTGCCGTTGACTTCTCGGGGATCTCGCGCCGCGAGATCGGCCCAGGCCGCGATGGCCAGCGACAACTGCACTGCCGCCAGTCCAACCAGTCCGATTCGCCGCCCCTTCGTGAGTTCCGACCATGACCGGCGAGAATTCCCTGTGCGCATGCTCGTCCTCAGCCTCTTCCGGTGATACCGCTCGACTTCGTTCACTGATCATTGTCGGACAACGTCGTCGAGGTGTCCCGGGTTCGGTCCGTCTCGGAGTGTCGCCGCCTTCCCTCACCCGGGGGTCTGCGGACACCTCGCCTCGACTCGGGCAGACTGCCTAGGTGACCACCGGTATCCGCAATCCTGTCCGCACCCGACTGTGGCGTGACGGTCGGCTCGTCGCCACCGAGTACCCGATGAGCAGAGTCTCCGAGTATCTGCAGGAGGACGGCGCACTCGTCTGGCTGGACCTGTGCAACCCCGATCATCGGCAACTGACCGAAGTGGCGGACGAACTCGGGTTCGACCCGCTCGCGGTCGAGGACGCGGTGGCGCACGGTGAACGAACGAAGGCCACCCGCTACGCCAACCACACCTTCCTCACGGTGTATGCGACGTGGCTGGTGTCCCACTCCGATACGTCGGCGGGCAGTCTCGATTCACGACTGCGCACGAGCCGGATCTCCGCGTTCGTCGTCCCGCGGGGCATCGTGACCGTGCGACAACTGGATGACTCCGCACCCTCGGGATTCGACATCGAAGAGGTGATCCAGCGCTGGGACGACAACTCCGATCTGCTGCGGCTGGGTGTGTCTGCCCTGCTGCACGGACTCCTCGATGTCGTCGTGGACGGTCAGTTCGACACCATTCAGGCACTCGACGACGCGATCGAGGACCTCGAGGACGGACTGTTCGACGATCATGCGCACACCCGCACCATCCAACGGAAGACCTACCGGGTGCGCAAGGAACTGGTGGAACTGCGCCGGGTGGTGTTGCCGATGCGGGAGGTGCTCAACGCCGTGATGCGGCACCGCGTCGAGCAGGGCAATACCGTCGAGCTGGACGGCTGGTACGGCGACCTCTACGACCACGTGATTCGCGCGACGGAATGGACCGAGTCGCTTCGCGACATGGTGACAACGATCTTCGAGACCAACCTTTCGCTCCAGGACGCCCGCCTGAACACGGTGATGAAGAAACTCACCGGCTGGGCCGCGATCATCGCCGTACCCACCGCGGTCACCGGCTGGTACGGGCAGAACATCCCCTACCCTGGATTCGGGCACTACAGCGGGGTCGTCGCCAGTGCCGTGATCATCGTCGCCACCGCAGGACTCCTGTATGTGGTGTTCAAACGACGAGGCTGGTTGTGAGGAAACACCCGGTGACCAGTCCCAGGACCGCACCGGCGGCAAGTCCGGTGCCGGCACCCAGGAGAGCGACCGTCGCTACCGGCCAGTTGCCGTCCGGGGTTGTCGCGCCGACGAAGATGACGGCCATCGCGGGAGGCCAGGCCATTGCGTTGGCCAGGATCCACCGCCCGGGGCGGCGCGCGTGATCGCGTAGCACACTCGCCTGCGCGGCGCCGAGCAGTGTGCCCATCACCGCACCCAGGGCGAGTGCGCCCAGCACCACAACTCCGGGCGGGGGCGACGATCCGCCGCTGTCGTCGTCAGCCAGCACACCCGGTATCGAGGCGACGGCCCAGCCGAGTCCGGCCACAGCCGTGGTGATCAGTACCCACCGACGCAGGTTCAGACCAGGCACGCGCCACCGCAGGCCCCACGCCTGCATCGCACCGAGTGCGACCCCCTCGACGAGACCGCCCGCGACGACGACGGCGAGCGCCAGTGCGGTTTCCCGGCCGTGCGGGTGCTGACCGAGCAACTGCTGAGACAGTTTCGCAGCCAGCGCGGCAGCGGTCATGCCGATCGCTTCGGCGCTTGCGCAGAGCGCAGTCCACCCCAGCAGCGCCGAACCTCGCGACGGGGCGCCCCGCAAGCCCGATCGACCGGAGCCGAGCGCGGTCACCGTGGTGTGCCTCGATCCACTTCCGTGCCGACGGCGGCGGCCCACCGGTCGATATCACCCCAGTCGCGGCCGTCGCCGTAATGTCCACCCATCAACCTGAACACCACTCCCCCGAACCCCGACCAGCCGCCCGGTGCTATCGACCCAGCGAAGAACCGGTGGTCGCGCACATCGGCGGCACCGCGCAGCGACTGAACCGTTCGCGGCTCCGGTGTCACCCGGCGCAGAAGCCGCGCCAGCCAGGTGGAGATGATCGTGCTGGTGGCGCCCACGGAGGACACGGAGAACGCCCATACGGGTTTGCGCTCGAGGTTCGAAATGAGGTGTTCGATCGCGGCCGACGCCTCGGGGAGCCACTGCCCTCCGTGGATTGCGCTGCCGAGAACAACTGCGCCGTAGGCGCCGACATCCGAGATCTCGGCGATCTCACGCACATCCACGGAGTAACCCGCGGCGTCGAGATCGGCGCCGATGCGTTCTGCGACCCCACGGGTGGAACCCTTTGCGCTCGCGTAGCCGACGAGCACCCTCATCACGTCGTCGTCTCGGAGTGTCCGGGGCTCTCGGCAGGAGGCGGGGTTTCCTGCACCGAGGGTTCGGGAGGACCGCCCACGGTGTCCACGGGGGCGTATTCGTGCGGCTCACGTCCGCCCTGATCGAGCCGGAAAGGCGGATACTCGTCGCGCATCAACGCCGCGTAGGCCAACACCCGATATGCCCAGCGGTTGATCCCCATGACGAAATCGAACACGTGGGTAGGATAACGGCCGGTGAACAGCAGCACGACCGCTGCAACCAGCACCAGGATTCCGAGTACCGAACCGAAAATCCAAGGGCTCCGGTAGTTTCCGTCGTCGGCACCCCCGGCGCCGACACTCCACCCGCCGAACCAGCCTGCCAGAACGGCCAGTATCAGATAATGCGGGATCACCAGCAGCCACCACTTCACCAGAACAAGACCCCGGGACAGTCCTTCCGGGTACTCGACCTCGAAGTCGGCGGGGTAATCGGTGCGCTGCAACGTGAACGGCGGATACCTGTCGGTGCCCAACGCAGAATAGCTGTAGAACTGCACGCGCCACATCCAGCGCACCACGCCCACGTTGAAGTCGAAGATGCCCCGCGGATAGCGGCCGGTGAACAGAATCGCGAACCCCGCCACCACCGTCGTGACGAAGAAGGCGATACCGAGGAAGAACAGCACAACGAAGTGCGGAATCACCATTATCCACTTCACCAGCCACAACCATCTCGACAGCGGCTCGTCGAGATCGCCCATGAGATGCGCCGGGTACGGGCGGCTACTCGGCGGCGGCACCGGTTTCGCGGGGGCGGCCATCACGGCTGTCGGAGCACCCGTCGCCGGCCAGTGCGGTTGCGGTGGGCCGTGCCGACCGAGACCCATCGCGCCCGCGACGATCAGCGGTATGCCGATGACGAGCAGAACGATCGCACCGATCAGTGTGCCCAAAGCAACGGGGCCGAGGAAGGCAAGATGCGCGCCGGCCTGCAGATCAACCGAAACCCCCGGTGTGGCATCGGCATTCATCACCACTATCATCCAGGTACCGCGCTCGAGGTCCCAGCGCACCTCCTGCGTACCGGTCCCGGCCGCCGACTCCGACCAGAATGTCTGGTCCGCCGGCCGGTCGGCAGTTCGATCACCGGAAATCTGCCGGTAGGTGGGGCGGAACGGATCGAATTCGATCTCTGTCACTTCGGTCCGCGCGACCCCGGACAGGTAGTTCTCCACCTCGTCGCGGGGGCCGATCCCGACGAAGACCTCCCGATTCGGGTCTTCCGAGGTGGCGCGCAACAGCACCCTGCCGAGATCCTCGGCACTGAATCCCGCAGGCAGGTCGTCGTCGTCGAACAGTTCTATCCGATCCGATACCAGCGCACCGGCGCTCGTCTCGAAACGCTCCGACGAGGACGTGAAATATCCGTCGTCGCGTTGGGCGAAGTACGCCCAGCCGAGAAAGGCCGACGCGGTGAGAAGAGCGAATCCGATCAGGGCACTGAGGCACCCGATGACGAGTAGAACGATCTTGCCGGTCTTCACAATCGGTCCTCCTGATCGAGCCGCCTCGCTTCGGTGTGCCAAGTGAGCCGGATATCGTGCGGGCCATTCGGTCCTCGCCGCAGGCTCCCCTCCGCCGGCGACGTGAACACATGGTGGGGACGAACGGTCGGGACTTCCTTACACGGTATTCCGACTTCCTCACTTCCGACGTACTCTTTGCCCATCTCATGGGATCCTCGGTCAAGTGCACGGAGATCGGAGACCACGGAGACCAGAGGGGCGAGGCTGCAGAGAGCAGGCTGACATGCACGGTGTTGCGAGCTGTAGATGACGAAACCGGTAATCGATCTGCGCCGCTACGACGCGGTGGTCTTCGACCTCGACGCTGTGATCGCCGACATCAACGACGGCACCGCACCGACCGCCCCCACCCTCTACGACTCCACGGTCGCGTTGGTGCGCCACCTGCGGAGCGCCGGTGTGGGCACCGCGGCCTTCTCGTCCGGTCCGGGGGTCTCGGCGGCGCTCGATGCCCCGGAACTCGGCGAACTCTTCCCTGTCCGAGTTCCGGACGGGACACCACTCGATGCCGCGCGCCGACTCGTCACCTTGCCGTCGCGCGCGGTCGTCGTCACGGCAACCGAAGCGGGCGCGGCCGCCGCACGGAGCGACGGGTTCGCCCTGGTGATCGGCGTGGAACGTGCCGGAAGTGCGGACCGGTTGCGGCGCGCCGGCGCGGACGTGGTGGTCGCGGACTCCGCCGACATCGATCTCCGTTCCCGTGACCGGCGACTATCCGAGATTCCCGATGCCGTGACGTCGCGCCATGAACTCACCACCCTTCTACGGGTTCGACGGCCCGCGGTGTTCCTCGATTTCGACGGCACGCTGGCCGAAATCGTGCGCGATCCCGATGCTGCGGAACTCGCCGACGGTGTGGCAGCCGAACTTTCCCGATTGGCACGTGTGTGCCACGTCGCGGTGATCAGCGGCCGCGACCTGCCCGATATCCGGGCCCGTGTGGGGATGCCCGGAATCTGGTATTCAGGCAGCCACGGTTTCGAGCTTCTCGGACCGGACGGGCAGCACTACGAGAACCCGGAGGCTCTTGCTGTGGCACCGATCATCGCCGAGAAGGGTCGCGCGCTCGACGAGCGGCTCCGCGGCGTGCCGGGAGTTCTCGTGGAACACAAACGATTCACGGTGGCCGTGCATTATCGCAACGTCGACGCCGGACGGGAGGACGAAGTGGTCGCCGCGGTATACGAAGCCGCGGGCCGGGCGGAGGGGCTCCGCGTCACGGCCGGACGAAAAGTTGTCGAAATTCGCCCGGACATCGATTGGGACAAGGGCCGGGCGCTGCAGTGGGTCCTCCAGCATCTCCACGACACGGAACCCGTACTCCCGATCCATGTGGGTGACGACATCACCGATGAGGATGCGTTCGATGCCGTGGCGGGCAGCGGGGTGGGGATCGTGGTCCGCAACAACGAGGGGGGAGATCGGCGATCTGCGGCGCAGTTCGCAGTGAACGGGCCGCAACAGGTACGTGAACTGTTGCAGCGGTTGGCCGATCTGCTCCGCCGTGATCCGGAGTCCGCGTCCGAGGCCGACGCCTGGATGGTGTTCTTCGAAGGCTACGACCCGCCGACCGAGAAACTGAGGGAAGCCCTCTGCACGGTGGGTAACGGGTTCTTCGCCACGCGCGGCTGCGCACCCGAGAGTGATGCCGGCGCAGTGCATTATCCCGGAACGTATGCGGCCGGCATCTACAACCGCCTCCGCGAGGACCGGTCGGGGATCACCCTCGTGAACGAGAGCATGGTGAACCTGCCCAACTGGCTGGCAACCACGTTCCGGATCGATGGCGAAGAGTGGTTCGACGTCGATTCCGCGGACCTGCTGGAATACCGTCAGTACCTCAATCTGCGCCGCGCGGTGCTCACCCGACGGCTACGGTTCCGCGACAGAGCCGGGCGCACGACGTCGGTCATCCAGCGGCGGTTCGTCGCGATGCACCTCCCCCACGTCTGCGCCCTGCAGACCACGATCGTTGCGGAAGACTGGTCCGGCCGGCTCGAGATACGTTCGGTACTCGACGGCACCGTGCGCAACACGCTCGTCGAACGTTACCGGGACCTGGCCGGCGACCACCTCGAGCCGCTGAGCGCCACCGAGCTGTCCTCCGACTCGGTGCTGCTGCTGATGCAGACCAATCGATCCCGGATCCCGGTCGCCATGGCGGCCCGGAACACCGTGTGGCCCAGCCATGCACACGTGGTGTGCCATCGTCTGCTGTTCAACAGTGGCGGCCGCATCGGACACGACATCACGGTCGACCTCGATGCGGGCCGGTCGGTGACGCTCGAGAAGATGGTCACCGTGTTCACGGGACGTGATCATGCCGTGTCCGAGCCGGCGGACGCAGCGACCCGCTGGGTTGCCGGCCTGGGCCGGTTCGACGAGGTGCTCGACGGCCATGCGCTGGCCTGGGAGCATCTGTGGGATCGCGTGGGCATCGAACTCACGGGCTACGACCACGCACTGCGCATCGTCCGGTTCCACCTGATGCAACTGTTGCAGACGGCCTCACCGAACACCGCCGACCTCGACGTCGGCGTTCCGGCACGCGGCTTGCACGGTGAGGCGTACCGGGGACACATCTTCTGGGATGAGCTGTTCGTGTTCCCGGTGCTGAATCTGCGGCTACCGGAACTCACCCGGTCCCTGTTGCGTTACCGCTTCCGCAGACTGCCCGAGGCCCGGCGGGCGGCGCGTGCCGCCGGTTACCGCGGCGCGATGTTCCCGTGGCAGTCCGGCAGCGACGGACGTGAAGAAAGTCAGCAGCTGCACCTCAATCCCCTTTCGGGACGCTGGCTGCCGGATCCCAGCTGGCGCCAGCACCACATCGGAATCGCGATCGCCTACAACGTGTGGCAGTACTACCAGGTCACCGGCGACCTGGAATTTCTCATCGGGGCCGGCGCGGAGATGCTGGTGGAGATCGCCCGCTTCTATGCGAGTCTCTCCACCTACGATCGCACACGGCGCCGATACACCATCTGCGGCGTCATGGGTCCGGACGAATTCCATTCCGGCTACCCCGATTCGCCGCACGCCGGTGTCGACAACAATGCCTATACGAATGTGATGGCGACCTGGGTGATCCTGCGTGCGATCGAAGCGCTGGATGCTATTCCGTTGCCGCACCGCTCGGCTCTGTGCGAGTCCCTCGCCCTGGACGCACAGGAAATGGCGCGGTGGGCAGATATCAGCCGCCGAATGTTCGTCCCGTTCCACGACCAGGTCATCAGCCAGTTCGAAGGATATGGCGATCTGCTGGAACTGGACTGGGACGCGTACCGGCAACGGTACGGCAACATCCAGCGACTGGACCGGATACTCGAGGCGGAGGGCGACGACGTCAACCGTTACCGGGCGTCCAAGCAGGCCGACGTGCTCATGCTCTTCTATCTGTTGTCCGCGGACGAGTTACGGGATTTGTTCGACCGGCTCGGGTATCCATTCGAGCCCGCGGCAATTCCGCGCACCATCGACTACTACATCGCACGCACCTCGCACGGGTCCACCCTCAGCGCGGTGGTGCACTCGTGGGTGCTGGCCCGAGCCAATCGGGACAGGGCCATGGAGTTCTTCGAACTCGTACTCGAGTCCGATGTCGCAGACATCCAGGGCGGCACCACCGCGGAGGGCATTCATCTGGCGGCCATGGCCGGAAGTGTCGATCTGCTGCAGCGATGTTTCAGTGGACTCGAAACCCGCGGTGACCGCCTCGTGCTCACCCCCCAGTGGCCAGAGGGGCTCGGCGCCCTCGAATTTCCCGTCCTGTACCGCGGCCATCAGCTGCGGTTGACGATCAGTGGCCGCACCGTTCAGGTCAGCGCCGGAACCGGTAACGAACGTCCGATCGAGATCGTGTGTCGCGATCGAGTCGCGGTGTTGCGGCCGGGATGCACGGTGAGCCTGACCTGATCACGGAGTCACCCCCGGCCCGCCGCATCCGCCGCTCACTCCGCACCCGCCCCCGGCCGCCCCGCGACATCGGACGACGAGCGACGACGCGTCCGCCGTCGGTCACCCGGCGTCGAGCAGCCTGTCCAGAACTGCATAACCCTGGTTGAGGCCGTCCGCCATACCGGACTGCAACATCCCGTCGCGTTCCTCGGAGGTGTGGAACTGACTGTCGGTGACGAGCCTGGTGCGCCCGTCGCCGAGGTCTACGAACGTGGTGGTGTCGATGGCGACGTGGGCGGGCATTCCGTCCCATTCGAAGGACTGGACGATGCGTTCCTTCGGGGTGATTTCGCGGAATCGTCCTTCGAAGCCGTGAGTTTCGCCATCGGAGTGTTCGACGAAGCGCCAGTGGCCGCCCCGCTCGAACTCGTAGCGTTCGATGTCGAGTCTGTTTCCGCGGCCCCACCACTGAGCAAGGAGTTCCGGTTCGGTGAACGCCGCCCACATGCGGTCGCGGGGTGCGTTGAAGATCCGTTCGATGTGAATTTCACGCTCGGTGGGCGTGGTCACGGTGGCGAGAGTTGTTCCCGGAGTGGTCATGATGGTTCCTTCGTTCGATCGAGAAATGCCCCGAGGCGGTCGAGACGCTCTTCGAGAACCTGCCGGTAGTCGCGAATCCATGCTGCCTCGCGGTCGAGGGGGTTGGCGCCGATCGTGCAGTACCGCACGCGGCCCTTCTTTTCGGTGACTACCAGACCGGCCTCCTCGAGGACTCGGATGTGCTTTGTGATGCCGGGAATGCTCATCTCGAATCTGACTGCCAGGTCGCTGACCGACGCGCGGCCGCCGGTCAGGTGCTCGAGGATCCCCCGGCGGGTCGGGTCCGACAGCGCCGCGAACGACGTGTCGAGATGCGAATGCTGAACCATTCGGTTTAGTGTTGCACGTCGCCTGCCGCTCGTCAACGGTCGTTGGAAGACCCCCGTTCCTTCGATTCGACGTGAGTGAAGTTTCAACCGTCTGCGGGCCGGGTATGACACACGTCTACGAGCCGAGGCGGTGGATGATGAGACGTGGAACCGGCGTCGCCGACACGACAACCGTCAGCGACTACATCGACGCCGTGGCTCGGTGCGTGCATGCCGACTCCGTGGACTGGTGGAAGACCGACGGCGCCGAAGCCGTCCTCGTACTGCCCTTCCGGCTGCACTACCTGCCCGGGCGCAATGCGGTGATGATGTGGAACCGCAGTTTCGGTTGGTCTCTCGGAGCCGAAGGACTCGGACGTCGTTCCGTCGTGGTGATCGACGGATTCGGGCTGGGCCGGATGCCCGGGCCGGTGCAGTGCGCCGACCGTGCGGCCGAGATGATCGAGGAATACTGTCAGTCCACACCCGCACTCCCCGGCCGAATCCCTGAAACGATCGGGTCGCCCTCCACCGAGGACTGCCCCCGCATCCGGACGGAATACGCGGGTGATGGCCGGCGGGACCGCGTGATCAGACGTCCCTGATGATCGTCGCTCACGCGCGAGGCGCGGTCTCATCGGCTGTGGGGCTCAACCGACGAGACCTGGCCGGAGTCGTGCCCGGGCAAGACCGCGACGTGTTCTCGGGGTACCCACCAGATCGTCCGCCAATCGTCGTCCGCACTGCGCTCGCGCGGACGAGCGCACCCTGCCCGTCCCGTCGCCTGCACTGACGCCTCTCACTGTCCGGCCCCGCGGATGTCGCCCAGCCTTCCGCACCCGCGGACGTCGCCCAATGATGCACGGGGCCGTCCAAGTAGACCTCTGTGACATCGGGCGGCGCGAAAACGGCCTGCGGCGGAAGGTTTCGTGCTCTGCTTACTCTGGTTATGTCGAACGCGGTAGGGCCGGCCCGGCAGGCGGTCGTTGGGAAAAGAGGCGCTGGATGTCTGTGATGAGTCCGTCGGAGACCGTGTTCGTCCTGCTCGAGACGCCGTCACATCCGATGCATGTGGGCGCCCTGCAACTGTTCGAGCCGCCGGAGAATGTGGGATCCGATCACGCCCGGCTCATGTACGAGGACTTGGTGTCGCACGAAGAGGTGGCGGAGCTGTTCCGCAGGCTGCCTGTGCGACCGTTCCGGGGAGCGAGCTATCCCTGGTGGTCGCATGAGGAAAGCGTGGACCTCGAGTATCACGTGCGGCACACTGCGGTGCCGGGCCTCGGACGGATGGAGGATCTGCTCGCGTTGGTCTCGCAGATTCACGGTATGCCACTCGATCCGCAGCACCCGATGTGGGAAGTGCACATCATCGAGGGACTCGCGGACGGACGCACGGCGATCTACTCGAAGATGCACCTGTCCCTCACCGACGGGCCCAACGGACTGCGGTTGCTCCATCACGCTCTCTCCCCCGACCCCCGCACCCGGGACTGCCAGGCTCCGTGGACCCCGGGCGTCGCCCAGCGCACACATCATCGTGAAGGACCGCCCGCGGCGGCTCTTCGGGCAGGGGTCCGCGCCGTGAGCGGTGCGGTTGGCACCCTGCCCGCGTTGGCCAATTTTGCGTACCACGGTCTGCGGGACCATCGGTTCACGCTGCCGCTACAGTCGCCACCGACGATGCTCAACGTCCCGGTCGGCCGTGCAAGGAAAGTTGCCGCGCAATCCTGGCCGGTAACCCGTCTGCTGACGGTCGCGAAAGCCTCGCGCACCACGGTCAACGCGGTGGTGCTCGCGATGTGTTCCGGCGCCCTGCGAAGCTATCTCCTCGATCACTTCGCACTTCCGGAGTCGCCGTTGACAGCAATGCTTCCAGGACCACTCGACGTCGGGGGCAGCAGCATCGGACCGGGTGGCCGCGTCGGTGGTATGGGAGCGATGCTCGTGGGACTGGCCACCGACGTGCCCGACCCCGCCGCCCGGCTCTCGCGCATCAGCGACTCGATCGAGCACACCAACCGATTGTTCGGCACGTTGAGCCATACCCAGTTCCAATTGCTGAGCGCACTGTCGATCAGTCCCATCCTCCTGGATCCGATTCGGCGTTTCATCGATGATGCCCCGCCGCCGTTCAACGTGATGATTTCCTATGTGCCCGGACCTTCGCGTCCACGATTCTGGAACGGCGCCCGACTCGACGCGGTGTATCCGCTGCCGACGCTTCTCGGTAGCCAGGCGCTGAGCATCACCGTCACCAGTAGGGCCGGACAGCTCGATGTGGGCGTCGTCGGTGACCGGCATGCCGTTCCACATCTCCAACGGATCATCACACATCTCGAAACCTCGCTGACCGATCTCGAGCACGCGGTCACCGTGGCCGGATCACGGCGGCGATGACAGGTGCCGGCTCCGCTTCAGCTCGTGAGCGCTGCCTATGGCGCGGAATCGGACAACTGCGCAAGTAAGCTGGTGCGATGAGTGTCTCTCCCGATTCGGTCGACTCCGAAGGCGACGTCACGATCACCGTCTGCGCGGACGGTCCGTTACTGGTCCGCGGTGCGGCGCAGTTGTTCGACACGGACGGAAACCTCATTCGGAACTCTCGTAACGTGGTCGCGTTGTGCCGGTGCGGACGCACGTCGATCGCACCGTTCTGCGACAGTTCCCACAAGAAGAAGCTCCGCCGCCGACCCGACTCCGCAGTTGACGAACACCACTGAGTCGACCGGTCGGATGCAGCGACCGCATGTGACATCGACGATGTGATATTCGCGGCCACAGTCGGATTCAGTACCCCCACCGGCCGGTCATGACATGACGAGCGCACCTCCCGCCCTCTTTGCCGCAATCTCTTTGCCGCAATGGGGTAACGTGAGGACTCTGCACGGTTGAGCTCCCAGCCGGAACGGACAGGCGCGGTGTGCGCGTCACCTTCCGAGCCTGTCTCCCTCGTTCGCTCCACCGTGAGGAGTCTCTATGAAATCCGTTCTGAGTCGAGCACCCAGACTGGACCATGCTTTCCCGGACTCGGCATTGTTCGAGTGGGAAACCGAACCGGAACACGGCCGTCTCGCGTTCGGCTACGTTCCCGGTACCGACGGGATCCTTGCTCTCCGGATCTCCGGCGACATCGATGTCACGACAGTCGGGTCCTTCGGGATCCATCTCGACGAGACGCTCAATGATCGACAGCCCTTCGTTCTCGACTTGACGGACGTCCAGTTTTTTTGCGCTTCAGCGCTTTCGGTGTTGGAAATCATGGCCGCCCGTGCGCGCCGACTGGGCCTGCCCTGGGCGGTCACCGGCAACACCGCAGTGCGCCGGCCGCTGACGGCGATGAAACTGAACAACGTCGTTCCCTACTTCCCGACGCTCGACGATGCGTTCCACCATGTTGCGGGGGGACTTCGTAGCGACGGAGTCTCGGCGTGACGGAGAACGCGCCTTCGGAACTGTACGACTTCGTCCTCGTGGCGAATCGACTTCCTGTGGACCTGGAATCGCTGCCCGACGGGACGACGCGCTGGAAGCGCAGTCCAGGGGGCCTCGTCACGGCATTCGAGCCGATCCTGAGCCGCAGGCACGGCGCGTGGGTGGGCTGGCCGGGTGTCCCGGACGCCAAGGTCGAGCCAATGGTGTCGGAGGGTATGCACCTGTACCCGGTCGAGCTCAGCTCGAGCGAGGTGGAGCACTACTACGAAGGCTTCTCGAACGCGACGCTGTGGCCGCTGTACCACGACGTGCTGGAAGCCCCCGTGTTCGATCGAGGGTGGTGGCAGACCTACGTCTCGGTCAATCGTCATTTCGCGGAGGAAGCGGCGCGGTCGGCGGACCAGGGGGCCATGGTCTGGGTGCAGGACTACCAGCTTCAGTTGGTCCCCCGGCTGTTACGTCAGATGCGACCCGACCTGACCATCGGGTTTTTCCTCCATATCCCGTTTCCTCCGGTCGAGCTGTTCATGCAGCTACCGTGGCGCAAGGAGATCGTCGAGGGTCTGCTCGGCGCCGATCTCATCGGGTTTCACCTGCCGGGCGGTGCCAACAACTTTCTCTACCTGGCGCGCAAGCTGCTGGGACTCGAGGCCAGCACCGCGGGTGTGGGTGTGCGCAGCGCTCTCGGCAAGGTGCAGTACGGCGACCGCGAGGTGCGGGTGGGCGCCTTCCCCATCTCCGTCGACGCCCGGCAGTTGGTCGAGGAGGCGAGTGATCCGGCCGTCGTGGCCCGAGCCGCCGAGATCCGGCAGGAGCTCGGTCATCCGCGGAAGATATTGCTCGGGGTCGATCGTCTCGACTACACCAAGGGTATCGACCTGCGGCTCGAGGCGCTCCGCGAACTGTTCGACGACGGCCGCCTCGATCCGTCCGACACGGTGATGGTGCAGCTCGCGACGCCGAGCCGTGAACGTGTGGAGCACTACATGCGAATGCGTAGCGCCATCGAGGAACAGGTCAGCCGTATCAACGGCGATCACGGACAGATCGGCAAGCCGGTAGTGCACTACCTCTATCAGCCGGTCGATCGCCGTGAGCTGATTGCACTGTTCCTGGCGGCCGACGTCATGCTCGTGACACCCAAGCGTGACGGCATGAATCTTGTCGCGAAGGAGTACGCGGCGTGCCGGGCGGATCTCGGCGGAGCCTTGGTTCTCAGCGAGTTCGCGGGTGCCGCAGCCGAACTCCGCGGCGCCTATCTGGTGAATCCACACGATCTGGACGGCGTCGAGAATACGATCGTCGCGGCGCTCGAGCAGGATCCGGCGGAGGGCAGGCGCCGGATGGCGAAACTTCACCGGCAGGTGCTCGAGCACGATGTCCATCGGTGGGCGCAGTCGTTCTTCGAATCCCTGGTGCCGTCCCCCCGCGATTAGCATGCGGGATCGCGCGCGGCACTCCCCGCACGTTCACGACGGAGGAATCGGAACCTGATTCGGGTGGCGTCGGCGTCTGCTTCACACATGCACATTCGGCACCGGCCGACGGCCGCAAGGTCGCGGGCGGATGGTGGCCGCCGTTGATGCTGCACCCCGACTGGATTCGCCGGCATCATCATGAATTCGACGCCTTCCATATCCATTTCGGATTCGATGCGATCGAGCCGGTTCTCCTGAAGGGCATCGTCCACGAATTGGACTCTCGCGGAGAGCCGTTGGGGTACACAGTCCACGATCTGCGTAATCCGCACCATCCCGACCCCACAACGGCACCTCGCGGTGCTCGACATCCTGGTTCCCGCAGCCACGGAACTGGTCACGCTCACGGCAGGTGTGGCGTCAATGATCGAATCGTACTGCAGCCGAGATCCTGCACGATGCGTGCTCGCATGCGCGCGCCCAGGACATCCAGCGGCGCCGCCCGGCGGGCCGCCACCATCGCCTACTGGTACTCACCGTCCGAACCGGGTCTACCTCCGTACCCGGATCACGTCAGCGCATCCCGGGGCAGACGCGACCGCTCACCGCTCACCGCTCACCGATCGCCGATCAAACCGAATTGCGTTGGCGCATCGGACAACCACATCACCATCGGACTCGAGAATGCAGTCCGGGACTCCGACACCAACCGGGCGACGGTGCGCTACCTTGCCCCGTGGCTGTCCGAAGGCCGCAGCAGTACTACAGGCCCCGATGAGCACCAAAGCCGTCGAAGAGATTGCGATCGAATGGCGTGAGAGCCGTGGCCCCTCCATGCGAAACCCCCGACTGGGGCCGACTGATCATCGTCGACTCCATACCCCGCAAACGAGCGACGTGGTGGTGGAAA
>NZ_JBAQEO010000713.1:0-3396 GCF_049286785.1 Rhodococcus sp. (in: high G+C Gram-positive bacteria)
CCCCTCGACCGCGCACCGACTACTGAGCAGCGTCGATGCCGAACCCGCCGCGGAAGAACACCATCGGCCGCTCCGCGCACACGGCCTCGAGCTCGAGCACCCGCCCGATCACCACGTCGTGATCGCCGGCGGCGTGCACCGACTCCACGTCGGCATGCACCCGCATCAGGACGTCCGGAATCATGGGCGTCCCCCATCGTGACTCCTCCCAGTCGAGTCCGTCGAACTTGAGCCCTCGGCTCGACCCGAACCGGAAGCAGATATCCGTCTGGTCCTCGCGGAGTACGTTGATGCTGAAGCGTCCGGACTTGCGGATGAGCGGCCAGGCCCGTCCGCGATGGTCTGCGCAGAAGAGAATCAGTGGCGGCTCGAGGGACACCGAGGCGAACGACTGGCAGGTGAAGCCGACCGGCGTCTCGTCGGTCAGACCGGTCACCACCGTGACTCCACTGGCGAAATGCCCCAGCACTCTGCGCATCTCGTCAGGGGTCGGCGTGCTCGTCGTCGTGAGCTGGCACTCGATCGAATTCGCCGGCATGAGTCCACCTTCCGGTTGCGGTGCGTCGCCGACCGATTCGGCGAGTCCCGCCGAGCGTATGGGCAGCGGAGGGCCGGTGACGCGCGCTCGTCTCGATGAGCGGAAACCTCGTTTCGGCACCCCGTATGACGGCGGATTGTCTCGCTGACCGGGACGATTTCGGTCGGTGCGCCCGGGGCGCTGGCAACGTGACGGCCATGACGATTGACGTGAGCTACGAGGGCACCCTGAAGGAGCTGACCACCGACCTCGGCGTGCTTCGCTACCATGAGGCCGGCGACGGGCCACCGCTCCTGCTGCTGCACGGATCCGGCCCCGGCGTGACCGGTTGGCGCAACTTCCGCGGCAACCTCGGTGTGTTCGCCGAGCACTTCCGCACGCTGGTTCTGGAGTTTCCCGGCTTCGGAGTCAGTGACGATTTCGGCGGGCATCCGATGCTCACGGCCGGCGACGCACTGCTTCGTTTCCTCGACGGGCTGCGACTCGACGACGTATCGATCATCGGAAACTCGATGGGCGGCATCATCGGTACCCAGTTCGCCATCGCGCATCCCGAGCGCGTCACCAAGCTGGTGACGATCGGAGGAATCGGCAAGAACCTCTTCAGCGCCGGTCCCGGTGAGGGCATCAAGCTCCTGATGGAGTTCACGGAGGACCCCACCCGCGAACGGCTGATCGAGTGGCTGCACTCGATGGTGTTCGACCCTGCGATGGTGACGGAAGAACTGATCGAGGAGCGCTGGACGCAGGCCACCGATCCGGCCACTCTCGCCGGCGCCCGCCGGATGTACGGGAAGGCCGCGTTCCGGGCCCAGACCAAGGCGGCCCTCGACAGGGACGTCACGCCGTACTGGGCACAACTCCACAAGATCACCGCCCCGACCCTGCTGACCTGGGGTCGTGATGACCGGGTGAGCCCGATGGACATGGCGATCCTGCCGATGCGACTGATTCCGAAGGCGGAACTACACGTGTTTCCCGATTGCGGTCACTGGGCGATGATCGAGCAGAAGACGGCATTCGAGAGTGCTGTTCTCGCCTTCCTCCTCCGAAAGGACAGTGGCGAGCGATGAGCGCACCGCAAACCGGCGACAACGCCGAGAACTTCGACCACACAGTCGATTTCCTGGTCGTGGGAAGCGGCGGGGGCGGTATGGCTGCGGCCGCCACCGCGGCGAACCTCGGGCTCGACACCCTCGTCATCGACAAGGGGAAGAAGTTCGGCGGCTCCACCGCGATCTCCGGCGGCGGCATCTGGATTCCCAACGCTCCCACCCTGCGCGCGAAGGGTGTCGTCGACTCGCGTGAGTCGGTGCGCCGCTATCTCGACATCATCACCGAGGGCAAGGTGCCGGCCGACCGCCTCGACGCGTTCGTCGACAAGGGTCCCGAGCTCATGGAACTGCTCGGCAAGAGCCCGCACATGAAGATGTACTGGGTCAAGGGCTACTCCGATTACCACCCCGAATACGACGGTGGCCGCCCTCTCGGACGCACCATCGAGTGCAAGCCGTTCGACACCCGGGCGCTGAAGGAGGACGAAAAGTTCCAGCGTCCCAACAGCATGAAGGGTCCGCTGGGATTGTGGGTGACATCCAAGGACTACCACGATCTGGCGATGGTCAAGCGAACATGGAAGGGTCGCAGGGCATCTCTGGTCGCGGCGTGGCGCGTGTCGTCGAACGTGATCCGCCGTCGGCACATGGCCACCGGAGGGCGCGCTCTGGTGGCACGACTGCGCATGGTCCTCGAGGACGCCGGCGTCCCGCTGTGGCTGAAGACGCCCATGACCGAACTGATCGTCGGAAGCGACGGCACAGTGACGGGTGCGGTGGCCGAGCGTTCAGGGAAGACCATCCGGATCGGTGCACGGATGGGTGTGCTGATCGCCACCGGCGGCTTCGATCACAACGCGAAGATGCGCGCCGAATACCTGCCGAAGCTCGGCGCGCCGGACATCAGTGCCGGTGCCCGGGAGAACACCGGTGACGGCATCCTGGCCGGACAGCAGCTCGGCGCGGCCGTCGACCTGATGGACGACGCCTGGTGGATGCCCTCGGTGATCCACCCGACGGGCGCGGTGATTCCGCTGGTGTCGGAACGCTGCATCCCGCCGTCGGTGATCGTCAATGGCAGGGGTGAACGCTTCACCAACGAATCGTCGCCCTACGTGAACTTCGTGCACGACCAGCTCGAGGGTGGTCACGTGCCGGCATGGTTCGTGATGGACACCAAGGCGAGGTCGCGGTACCCGTTCGCGCAGGTGTTGCCCGGTGTTCCGTTCCCGCAGGGCTTCTACGACTCGGGTGTCGCGCACAAGGCCGACACACTGAGCGAACTGGCCGACAAGATCGGCGTGCGGCCCGGGTCGCTGATCGCCACCATCGATCGCTTCAACGGGTTCGCCCGAAACGGAGTCGACGAGGATTTCGGGCGCGGGGACAGCGCCTACGACCGCTACTACGGTGACCCGACGATGAGGAACCCGTGCCTCGACGAGATCGTCCGAGGCCCGTTCTACGCGGTCCGCTGCGACGCGGGTGACCTGGGCACCAAGGGTGGTCTGGTCACCGACGCCGACGCCCGCGTGCTGCGCGAGGACGGTTCCGTCATCAACGGTCTCTACGCGACAGGAAACGCGTCCGCGTCGGTGATGGGCAACGAATACGCGGGCGCCGGCGCGACCATCGGCCCGGCCATGGTGTTCGGGTACATCGCCGCCCAGCACGCGGCCCGTGCGGGCCGCGGCCGGCGTCGGCCCGCCCATGCGGGGCAGGCCCACTGATGCTCGGCGAATCACAGCGCGAACCGACAGCCGAATTGTCGTGGAACGGCGACCGAGATCACCGATTCTGCAG
>NZ_JBAQEO010000714.1:0-2235 GCF_049286785.1 Rhodococcus sp. (in: high G+C Gram-positive bacteria)
CTAGGTGGCTGGTGTTTTTCGCGGCGTGGCGGTCCCAGGTGATGTTGATCTTTCCGGGAGAATGTCCTTATGGCGCAAGGGCATCGATCTTGGGGTGAGTCGTGACGTTGGGGCTGACGCCGACGCAGGCGGATCTGTTCCGGTCCACGATCGGGTTCTGTGAGGCGCGCGTCGCGGCGGGGTCGATCTACGGGTTGTTGCATCGGGAGTGCCACCGACTGTTCCCGGATGAGATGTTCGCGGACCTGTTCACCGATGTCGGCCGGCGCAGCGTGCCGCCGATGATCGTGGCGACGGTGATGGTGCTGCAGCGGATCGAGGGCTGCAGCGATCGGGAGGCCGTGGACCGGTTCTGTTTCGATGCGCGGTGGAAGTACGCGGCCGGGGGCCTGGATTTCGACTACCCGGGGTTCGTGCACACGGTGCTGGTGGACATGCGGGCCCGGCTGGCTGCCTCGGATGCGCCGAACCGGATCTTCGATACGGTGCTGGACGTGTGCAAGGCGGCGGGGCTGGTCGGGCGTACACGGGTGTTGGACTCGACGCCGTTGTATGACGCGGTGGCCACGATGGACACCGTCACCTTGATCCGTTCGGCGATCCGGGGGCTGCTCAGGTGCGCCGACAGCGCCCTGGCCGGCGAGTTGCGGGCGGCGGCGGCCCGCGACGACGACTACACCGCCGCGGGTAAGCCGGTCTGTGACTACGACGACCCGGATGCCCGGGTGCAGATGGTCGATGCGCTGGCCAAAGACGGCATGGCATTGCTCACGGTGCTGGACGGACGCGCGCTGTCCGAGGAGCTGAGGCAGGCCGTACAGCTGCTGGCCACCGTGCTCGGCCAGGACCTGGACCAGGATGAGGCGGGGGTGTTCCGGATCGCCCGGCGGGTCGCGAAAGACCGGGTGATCTCCACCGTGGACCCGCAGGCCCGGCACGGGCACAAGACCGCGGCGCGGGGCTTCGACGGCTACAAGGGGCATGTGGGCATCGACCCGGTCAGTGAGCTGATCACCGCCACCACGGTCAGCGCGGGCAACGCCGGGGACGCCGGCGCAGCCTGCGACCTGATCGCCGATCTGCTCGATGAACACGCCGACGACACCGAGGGCAGCGAGCACGGCAACGGCGAGGACCTGATCGACGACCTGCTCGAGCAGCCCAGCGAGGACACCGAGCACAGCGCAGCTGGCGAGGGCGGTGCGCACGGCGAGGGCGGTGCGAGTGTGTTCGGCGATAACGCCTACGGCACCGGGCCGTTGCATGACCGGCTGGAGCGGGCCGGGATCGAGGACAAGTGCAAGACCCAGCAGCCGGTCGCCGCAGGCGGCATGTTCGCCAAAGACCGTTTCGACATCGACCTGCAGGCCGACACCGTCACTTGCCCGGCCGGACACACCGCACAGATCCGGCGCGGCAAGGACGGGTCCGGAGCCGCCCGCTTCGGTGCGGGGTGCGCAGGGTGCCCGCTGCGTGAGCAGTGCACCAAGTCCGCCGCCGGACGCACCGTCAACGTCGGGGTATACGAGCAGCAGCTGTCCGACGCCCGGGCACGACAACAGCATCCGAACTGGGTCGCGGACTACCGGGCCACCCGGCCGAAGGTGGAACGCAAGATCGGTCACGGCGCGGTTGCTGTAGACGGTGTTCCACAGAACCGTGCAATTGAGCACCAACCCGAGCGAGGAGAGTTGGTCTTCCATGCCTTCGTAGTAGGTGCGCACCATCTCGCCCTTCTTCCCGTGGTAGATCCGCCGTGCCAGGTCGTGACGTCCTTCGACGAGGTTGGCTTGGGCTTTTCCCTCCCGCCGGTAGGGTTCGTCGTCGGCCAGGCGCAGGATGTGCAGGGTCTTGAAGATCCGGCCGTAGTGGGCGATGGCCTGGCCCAGCGGGGTCGGGTTGCCGTCGCGGGAGATCATGCGTGTGACGTCGTGGGCGGAGACCTCACACGAATGGATCGACACGGCGACCCTGCACATGTCCTCCCAGTGCGCGGCGATCTTGGCGGTGTCGATGTGTCCCCGCGGCCTGGTTGAGCGGTCCGCAGTCGGCGTTGTCGTCGAACCGCCACAGCCGCTGATCGGGCAGGTTCGCCAACTGCGGCCGATATTTGATGCCGATCAGATGCAGCAGGCCGAACACGATGTCGGAGTATGAGCCGGTGTCGGTGATGATGGCTTCGGGCACTTTTCCGCCCCGTTGGAGCTGCACCACGTCGATGACGTTCAACGAATC
>NZ_JBAQEO010000715.1:0-3427 GCF_049286785.1 Rhodococcus sp. (in: high G+C Gram-positive bacteria)
CACTCCGCGCCGCGCTCGAGGGCGAGACGGCCAAACCTGTCGGACCTGTGGTACACAATGATCAGGTGAACGCAGCCTGATGCTCATCGGGCCGCCACCGAAGTTCCACGGAACTCGGGACATCCTCTCCTGAATGGATCGAAAATATTTATCTCCAATGGGATCAATTCGAACTGCCTGCTGGTCGTTGCTCGAACGAACAACGATGATCGCTACGGAGGCTTGACCATCTTCGTCGTCGAAGGCGATACTCCTGGGTGTGTCCGGAGCCGCGGCCTCGACAAGATCGGCATGCATTCTCAGGACACCGCAGAGCTGTTTTTCGATAACGTCCGTGTTCCTGTGGAGAACCGACTGGGAGAAGAAGGCGATGGCTGGGACCAGCTGATGCACAACCTGCCTCAAGAAAGGCTCTCTATCGCGTTGTCAGCCGTAGCCCAAGCAAAATATACCTTCGATTTGACTTTGGAATATGCCAAAACGCGCCGCGCTTTCGGGGACACAATAGGTTCTCGTGAACACACGAAGTTCACCCTCGCATCAATTTATACCGAGATCGAAGTAGCGCAGAACTTCGTAGACCGCTGCCTTACTGATCATGTTTCAGGGGCGCTTGACCCGGTTGCCGCAGCCGGAGCAAAAATGTGGTGCACAGAAATGCAGCAGGGAGTAGCCGATCGCTGCCTGCAAATCCACGGTGGATACGGATTCATGCGCGAGAATCAAGTGGCACGTGCATTCATCGATGGCCGCGCTCAGACCATTTACGGCGGCACGAGCGAAATCATGAGGCAGATTGTGTCCAAATCTCTCGGGTTATAAAGACCCACCCGGCTAGGGTTCGTCGGTGCTATGTGTCGCTAGAGAACTGGAAGGTTCCTAGGGTGATTGTTCGCAACGCCAGCGGCGGGCATATCTTCGTACAGATTCGAGGGCGTAGCCCTTTTCGGAAAGTCCGTGCTATCTTCACACGTTGCGCAACGCTAACTCATATGCTTGGTGGTGCGGAAGCCAGTGCCCTACTCGTCCCAGAACCAGTCGGTGGCGCAGGGGGAAAGCTGACTGTGCAAAGCGAAAAACGTGGTGGCGACCTGGGTGCCTATCCATCGTGCAGGGAGCAACTCGGCTGGCAGGTGGGGATCGGCTAGCACCAGCCGCCGCCAAGAGTGAACCAGCTCAGTATTGCGAACAAACGTTTCCGCGGTCGCTGCAGCAGGCGGGTGGTCGCTCATTTGGACTTCGAACTCAGCGTAGTCTTTTGCTAACGCAGCAAGATCCCACGCTCTCTGCACCATCTGGAATTCATCGCCCAGGGTCCCGAACTTACCGACGAAGCTGAACGAGCTGCGCGAGACGCCGAGATCGTTCAGCGCCTTCGAGGCGAGACGTGCGGCATCGGCGGCGGGACTCACCCATATGCCACCCCCCACAGGGCCGAATCCTTCCCATCGCAGGCGAGTACGCAACTGATGCCGCAAATCGCGCTGCTCCTCGGGAATGGGTATGGAAACAACGAACCATGTTCCGTCCCACTCGGGTGGCTGCTGCCTTCCATACGCAATGACTTCCGCTTCCTGGAAATGCTGTACCGCACGCTCGGAGAGCTGCCACCGGACCTGGCGTCCGAGGCGTTCAGGGATGAGCCAGCCGTCCGAACTGGCACGAGACACAGCTTTCCTTGCCGCTGCTTGCTCGTAACCCAACGCCCCGAGCGCTCGGACTAGCGTGGTAGTCCACGGCTTTCGATCGCCGCGCCGCATATACTCGCCAATGACTGTGAAAAGTAGCGCTGACGCGCTGGCGCCGGTTAAATTGCGGCCTTTAAGTTCCATCGTCACTCCGTCAGACTAGTTGTACTGACCACGGGGGTTGTGTCTCCGGTCGGCATGGCGAGATGACGTGAGGAAGACCTCCGTGTGAGGTGTGGAAGCAACCAAGCATCCACGCGCTCACAACGGAGGTCTTCGTGTCCCACGTTGACGCGACTTTGACGCCGACCGGAAGACTGCGCCTGGCCCGGTGCGTCGTCGAGGACGGCTGGACGCCGCCTGACAGCGTTCGTCACCAACACCCGCCGCGGCCACATCCAGAACCTGGAACTTCGCCACCGCTAGGGTGTGTCTCCCAAATGGCGTAGCCAGGTGAGGATGGCGCAGAGGGTGACGGCGGCACGGTAGGTGATCGCGTGCTTGTCATAGCGGGTGGCAAGGGCTCGCCATTGCTTGGCCAGGGCGAAGGAACGCTCGACGACGTTTCGCCCTTTGTAGAGGTCAACGTCGAGTTTCGGGGCCGGCCGCCGCGGCTGCCCCGGCGTTGTCGTGCGGCGATCGTGTCGCTCTTCTCGGGGATGACGGCGCCGACGCCCCGGCTGCGGAGCTGGCGGCGGATGGTGCCGGACGAGTAGGCCTTGTCGGCGATGACCGCGTCCGGGCGGGTGCGGGGCCGGCCCCGCCCGTGGCGGGGAACGTGGATGTCGGCGAGCTGCCTGCTCGAGCATCGCACCGTCATTGCGTTGGCCGCCGGTGACCACGTTCGCCAGCGGCCGCCCGCGGCCGTCGACGGCGCTGTGGATCTTGGTCGTCAGCCCGCCGCGTGACCGGCCGATGCCGTGACCTGGAGGTTCACAGTCGGAGGCGGGGCGATTCTTGTGATTCGACCGAGCCCCCTGTGTCCTGCTCAGGGCGGGTCGTATTTGTACCGTGCTGGTGGGCGCGACAGATGGTGGCATCCACCGATACGTTCCAGTCGATCATCCCGGCCGCGTCTGCGTCAGCCAGGATTGTCTGCAGGACCCGGTCCCAGGTGCCGTCCTCGGCGTAGCGCGCGTGGCGTTTCCACACCGTCTGCCACGGTCCGAACTCCTCACGCGGCAGATCACGCCACGGAATCCCCGTGCGGTAGCGGTAGATGATGCCCTCGACGACCTTGCGGTTGTCTCGAAACGGATGCCCCTGCCGCCCTGCGTTCGAGGGCAGCAGGGGCTCGATCCGCTCCCACTGCTCATCGGTGAACTGGCAAGAACAACGCGTGGTGGAACACCCGAGCAGCAGGGGTCAACCTCAAACGACTCCTGAACCTCGGACTCACCCTCGACAACGGGACGTGGGCGATCGCATAGTCTCGATCCATCCGGGGCCCAGGCCCGCGGCGAAACGCCCCCCGGACACCCCGCAACGCCCCCGAGCTGCCGCCACCGCGCCCCGGCACCCAAAAGATCAGACCCACCCCGACACCCACGACCATGGCATCGCCGATGAGCCGCCATCAGCGGACCGGCCAGAAGCCTTGTTCAGCAGTCTCCTAGGTGGCTGGTGTTTTTCGCGGCGTGGCGGTCCCAGGTGATGTTGATCTTTCCGGGAGAATGTCCTTATGGCGCAAGGGCATCGATCTTGGGGTGAGTCGTGACGTTGGGGCTGACGCCGACGCA
>NZ_JBAQEO010000716.1:0-1573 GCF_049286785.1 Rhodococcus sp. (in: high G+C Gram-positive bacteria)
CGACCGCAGCCTCGGCAAGGCCGACGAGTCGCTGGGCTTCGGCTTGTCCGAGATCCCTGAAGAGTTGCAACGTCGGGCCATGCATCGATTCCGGCGCACCATGCTGTTCCGCAACCCCCCTGACCACCACCGGCTGCGTCGGCTGGTCGCCGACGTGTTCACCCCTCGGCACATTGACGAGTTGCGCGGCCGCGTTATCACACAGATCAATCACCTGCTCAACGTCATGGAGGAACAGGTCTTCGTCGACATCATCACCGATCTGGCGCTCCCGCTGCCTGTGAATGTGATAGGCGAACTTCTGGGGGTTCCCATGGGCGATCGGGCAGTAGCCGCGCCCCTGGTGCGTGCCCTGCTCGCCTCACTGGAACCCGGAGCCAATGTTGCGGCTCTGACCGCCGCCTGTGAAGCCGAAGACCAACTTGCCACGTATTTCGCTGACCTGTTGGCGGTCAAACGCGCCCGCCCCGCCGATGACCTACTCAGCCGACTCGCCGTCGCGCACGGCGACGACGTCTTGGATGACAACGAATGCGTCGGCACCGCGATTCTGTTGTTCGCCGCAGGGTTCGAAACCACCACAAACCTCATCGGCAACGGCGTCGCCGCGTTGCTCGCTCACCCCGACCAGATGCGCCAACTGCGTGCCAGGCCCGACTTGGCGAGCAATGCCGTCGAAGAATTGTTGCGTTACGACTCCCCCGTCCAGACCAACGGGCGCACGGTGCTCGAGCCGACACGGCTGGCAGGAGTCGATCTACATCCCGGTCAGGTCGTATTGACCCTGCTCGGGGCGGCCAACAGAGACCCGGACCGATTCTGTGACCCGGATAGGCTCGACATCACCCGAACCGGGGTCCCACCGTTGTCGTTCGGCGCCGGCATCCACTTCTGTCTCGGCGCGCCGCTGGCCCGGCTCGAAGGATCCATACTGTTCCCGCTCCTGGTGGCCCGTTTTCCCGGTCTCGGGCTCGTCGAGCAGCCTCGCTGGCGTACCGGGCTGTCCTTCCGCGGGCTGTCGAGTTTAAAGGTGGCCACCGGATGAGTCGGGTAGTCCTGCACTACCCCCACCAGAAGGGCTCGAAGGTCCCGGGGGTGAGCGGGAGTTGAACCCGCGACCGAACCACCGCGAACGATCGGGATCACAGCGTCAGCGCGCGGCCTCTCCTTTAGGCCTTGCAGGTCGGGCGCCGACTCGCCCGCACGGCGTGACCGGAACCGGAGTTTTTCAGATGCACTCTCAGGGGGACGGGGTGAAGGCCTGCGGGCGTGGTGCGCGCGAGCGGCGGGTGGTGGGGCCGAGAGCGAGGACCGCCAGCCCCGCCACCAGCACCCCGCGACGCCCGTAACGGTCACCGATGGCTCCGGCGGGAAGCACCAGACACGCCAGCACCAGCGTATAGCCGTCGACGATCCAGGTCAGCTGGGCTTGCGTCGCCCCGGTCGCGACCGCGATCTGCGGCAACGCCGAATACAACGCCGCCATGGCCGCGACCACCAGCGCCACCGCCAGGCACGACACCGTCAGCATCCACCACTGAGCCCTGGTCCACCGGGCGATCTCGACAGTGTC
>NZ_JBAQEO010000717.1:0-1500 GCF_049286785.1 Rhodococcus sp. (in: high G+C Gram-positive bacteria)
GTGCCCCGGTCCTCACGGACCGGGGCACTCTGGGCACTATCTAACGGGCGCCAGAACGCCATGACATCAGCCGCGGAGCGGAATATCACCGCGACAGATGTCGTTGTACGGCCTGACGGTGTCGGACATACCCCTGGGTACCACATCGAATTCGTCGCCGCGAGCGACCAACTTGCCGAGAGCGATATGGCGGCGCCGTCACCCCAGGTGCACGACCGGACCTGCACAACCTCGGAGGTGTCCACGCCGCGACGCCCATCACGCGGCGCTGAGCCTGGAAAAGCATGTCCCGGAGCAGCTGCCAAAGGCGACATGGTCGGACATCCTCACGCGGCATTTGGCTACCGCGATCCAGTAGAGCTTGGTTCGAACGGCTTCGGCGGCACACTACCTATTTGCCCGTCTCGGGTGAGTCGTTCGGCGAACACGTTAAGTACAACTCAACGTCGGGCTCCAGTCCGCTTCCGCGGCTTGCGGAGGGTCTCCGGGATGGTGACGAACATCAGACCGACGAAGCCGACGACCGCGCAGATCATCAATATGGCGAAGCCGGATCCGGCCCGCTCGAACCAGGAACCGTCGGAATCCCGAAGCACGGTGTCCACCACGAAGTAGACGGTGACTCCGACCCAAGCCAGCAAGTAGAGGGCGGCCACGACGACGGTGTGCTTCCCCCACAACCAGATAAAGAAGACAACCCCGATGATCCCGAATCCCACATACCACCCCATCACATGAGGAGTATTTCACGACGCTTTGCCTGCGGCTGTATGCCGTAGGGGGGATCGACCGTCTGCAGTGGGCGGGTGGTAGTTCAGTAGCAGCCGAAGGCGCAGTTGCCCTGGCGAAAAGCGTTGCGGGACGGAATGATGCCTCTCTTGTCAAATAGGGAGTTCAAAGAGAAGTCGCGGCACTTTTGGATCATGGTCGTGGTGCCGGCAATTGGGCGAAGACCTCCTTCTCCCGAAGAGTCATCGGCAGGCAGCCTCTGCGATCAGGTGTGGTAACCATCGTCATCGGGCACGTCGAGATGATATCCGCGCGCACTGTCCGAGATTCGATTCACAGTCAGTCTGAACGGAGACCGGAATCGATCGATTTCGCCCACCCCGATTTTGAGCCGACACCAAAGGTGACGACACGCAGCCTCGTCGCTATAGTCCGCGACGTACCCGCTCGATCTCTTCGAGAGCTGCCGCACGTCCACGTTCACGCGCATCATCGACGCTACTGGCCAGCCGAGTCGGTGCCTGGTCACGGGGCGAGGTGTCTGGGAGAAAACCTGTCCGGCGGAGAACAAGTTCTGCAGACAGGTACGGGTTCGCGCTGGTCATCTCACGAACTTTGACGTAGGCGGCCTGCAGTTCTGCCGAGGTATCGAACCTGGTGGCGAGACAATCTCGTTCAATCGTGTCGAGGCACTCTTGGTAGGTGCCCTCTTGCCGCTCGACTCTCTCGGCTACAAGGATCGCCGAGCTCCGCGGCGGCTCGGGGCGATTC
>NZ_JBAQEO010000718.1:0-3402 GCF_049286785.1 Rhodococcus sp. (in: high G+C Gram-positive bacteria)
TCGACGATCTCCTTCGCCGACACCTTCGCGCTGGCGTCGGGGGTGTAGCCGGTGTATTCCAGACCGCTGCGGACGAAGATCTCACCGATTTCGCCGACTACCGTTTCGGTCCGATCGGCGCGCAGGATCCGTACCGAGACACCCAGTGAAGACCGGCCGATGGTGTCGGGTGCGGTGACCAGATCGGCGGGAGTCGCGACACTGACCATTCCGGCCTCGGTCGATCCGTAGCCGTTGACCAGAATCGGACCGAAAGCCTCGATCAGTGCGGAGACCGTGGTCGGCGAGATCGGTGCCGCACCGGTGACAATGATCCGCAGATCCCGACGAGCCGAGGAAGTTTCGGCAAGCCCTGACACCGCAAGCATTCGCTGCAACATCACCGGCACCGCCATCACCACCGTGACCCGGTGGCAGCCGATATCGTCGAGCGCGGTCGCGGCATCGAATCGGCGCCGACAGATCGCGGTCGCACCCAACGCCAGTGGGCCGAGCAGTGCGAGCAGCCCGAACCCGTGGAACATCGGCGGCGCCACCATCACCCGGTCTGTCGAGCGCAACCGTACGATCGCCATCGCGGTGATGGTCAGCAGCGCGATCGCGTGTGGTTTGATCGCACGCGGCACACCCTTGGCCAGCCCGGTGGTGCCGGAGGTCAGCAGGGTCAGTTTCACGGCCTGCCGTACTCGTGGCGGCGCAGGGTGGCTGCGGGAGGCGAGGTCGTCGAGCGTCGGTAGTCCTGCCGGCTCTGAATTGGGTTCGCGCCAGGCCAGCACACGCAGACCCTTATAGTTCGCCTTCTCGATAGTGATGGAGTATTCGTCGTCGTAGATCAAGACGTCGGGGCTGTGCCTGGCCAGGATCGCCTGCAACTGCTGCGGCGGGAGTTCGGTGTTGATGAAGATCAGCTCCGCGCCCAGCTGTGCGCCTGCCGACATCGCCTCGGCGAATCCACGATGGTTGCGGCAGATGATGCCCACCGATTTCGGCGGCCTCGCTGTAAAGGCGAACAGCGAGGCTGCGATCGCTTCGGCGCGCTGCTGCAGTTGCCGGTAGGTCAGTTGGCCTGCGTCGTCGATGATCGCGACCTTGTCCGGATGTCGAATAGCGTTGGCCGCGAACAACATTGCCGGTGTGGGCCCGAACTGGTAGAAGCTGCGAGCCAGCGCGGCCGCCTTGCGCGGGCCGACCGGCGCGAGCATGCCCGACGCCGCGATCGCAGGCACCGCTGAACTCCACTGGCGCAGCCTGTGCCGCAGATCAGCGCGCATTGGTGCTCACCTCGGCCTGGCCCCCACCGGCGGAATCGACCACGGTAGCGGTCGCGGCCTTGTTGGGGGCCGGAGCCTGTGGTTGCAGACGCGAGAGCGAAGCCTGGGTGTCACCGAGATTGCGGAAGATCCGCTCGATGAGGAGCTCGAGCGGCAACCGGAACAGTGTCGCGAAGACAGCGGACGGGAAGCCGTAGAGTGGGGTCATCGTGCGCGGCTTCTTCACCACCGCCTTGGCCAGCACCTTGGCCGCGTCCTGCGGAGTCTGACCGGGCAGCACCCGCATCCACCGGCTCGGCGCGCTCATCCGGGTGTGGAACAGCCCGCCGTAGAAGGTCGTCAGGGTGACACCGTCGGCCCGCGCTTCGGCGGCGACCGCACGCATCCACCAGTCGAAAGCCAGCTTCGACGACAGGTAGAAACCCCATTTGGGGGCGTTCGGGAACATGATGCCCACGGTCGACACGTTCACGATGTGACCGCTGCCGCGCTCGCGCATACCGGGCAGCAGCGCCAGCGTCAAACGCATCGGACCCAGGTAGTTGGCGCCGGAGGTGGCGGTGATGTCCTTGGGCCGGTCATAGGACAGGTGGATCGAGCGGCGCAGCGACTTGCCCGCGTTGTGGATCAGCACGTCGACCTCACCCAGGTCGAAGCGCACGGCCGCGGCGAACTCTGCGATCGACTGCTCATCGGTCAGGTCGAGGCTGTGTGGATAGACATCGCCACCGGCGGCGTTGATCTCCTCGGCGACCTCGCGCAACCGGTCCATCGACCGCGCGGCAATGACCACTCGTGCACCAGCGCCGGCAAACCACTTCGCTGTCGCCTCACCGACACCGAAAGAGGCACCGGTGATCACCACCACCTTGCCCTCGACCTCGCGGCGTAAGGCGGCCTGGCTGCGCAAACCCCGGGGGCCGATCATCCAGGCGACCGCTCGCGCGAGTGGCGTCTCGACGATCCGCGAGGGACCGGTGGGCAGAAGCTCAGACATCAGTGATCACTCCGTTGTTTCGACACGGCGGAAAGGGGGCCCATGAACATGGCAAGTGCTTGCGGATCCGACAGCGCGGCGTCGATGGCCCGCTGGGTCAGTTCGATGCTGGGGTCCGTGCGTAGCGCGCTCAGCGTCGTGCCGAACAGGTTGCCCAGAATCAGGTCCTTGACCTGGTCGCGACTGATGTCGCGGGTGTGCACCCAGTGCAGGACCAGACCCTCGACGAAGGAAACGAACCCACTGATCGCCGCACGGAACACCGGCGAGGAACTCGAGCCGGTCACCTCCACGACCAAAGCGTCGGTCAACCGGACCCGATGCCGATCGCGGATCTGGCGCACTTCGCCGTCAGCCACATCGGCGAAGAGCGCTTCGAACGCGGTCGGCTGTTGTTCTGCCTCGTCGAGCAACCTGTCGACACCTCGAGTCAACCGATCCAGCGCAGGCCCGCGCATGGCCAGCAGGTCGCCCCAGAATTCCTCGGCAGCCTGCTCGAGCACAGCCAAATAGAAACCCCGCTTCCCCCCGAAGTGGTAGCTGATCGATCCGGCGGCCACACCGAGCGAGCGCGCCAGGTCAACGATGGAAACCTCTTCGTACCGCTGGCAGCTGAACGCTGCCTTGCCTGCCGCCAGAAGCACAGCCCGCGACGCCTCGCCACGTCGATTTGCGACCATCACCCCTCCAGTTTTTGAATCAGATTCAGTAATTTGAGGTTAGGTGATAGCAGCGAAGCGGTCAAGGATCTTTGAATCTGATTCAAGTAGTCGGCGAACGCGCGCGGGAGACCTCGGAACATGCCTCAGAGTCGCGCGCGAGGCGAGGACTTCGGCGGCGCGATCGACAACCTCGCGGCTGCGTTAGGGGATCGGCCATCTGATGCGATACCGGGCGTTTTAGTTCACATAAGGGATCCGTTATCGGAAAATTGAATCCCAATGCCTAACTTGGCGTTTGGGGCCGAGTGTCGTGCCGCACCCGGGTCGGCAAGCTCGTGACGCTCCCCAATCTCAAAGAGAAGGAAGCGCCCCGATGATGCACCCCGCCAGCATCGCCGCCGCGCCTTGAGAGGGACATAGCGGGTGAGAAAGCCCAGGAGCAAGAAGCCCAAGCCCAACCGCAGGCGTGCAC
>NZ_JBAQEO010000719.1:0-3456 GCF_049286785.1 Rhodococcus sp. (in: high G+C Gram-positive bacteria)
CTTCCACACAGAATCCACGGGGCGCCCCGACTGCACGTGGGCCTCGAGCCCGGGAATCGCATCGAAAGCGGTCGGGACCACCACGGCCGGTGGCCGATGGCCGGCCAGCGAACCCATGGTCGGATAGACGCCGAGCTGTGCGTTGACCTGACCTCCGGCCGCGAGGACCACCGTTGCTGCCGCCAGCGCGGTCACGCCCCTCCGCCATGCCCCAGGAGTTCGACGTAGCAGCGCACCGGCGACCAGGCCCGCACATACCGCAAGAAAGATCCAGCCGTATCCCCCGACCGGGATCTGGCTGGGCAGGGGCCGGTACACCGCCCAGACGAAACCTGCAATCACGGCGGTCACCGCAGTCGCCGACACCGCAGATCGTACGACCAGCATCCTGGTTGCCCCAGACGCAGACAGCAGCACAGCGACGCCGACCGCCGCCGCGGCGGCCAGTGCAAGCTGCGCACGGTCGTGTTCGAGCGACAGGTGCGCAAGCCTCGAGAGCAACCGACGAAACTCCACGCGACCAGTATTCACACTGTCGGGGACAGTGGAACAGCCAGCCCTACAAGGTTTCTCGAAGATCGGACCTATCGGGCACGACGCCGCACCACAAGGACGACGGAGGCCATGGCCGCGAGTGCCGCGAGAGCTACCGCCGCGATGATCACCCCTCGCGTACCGACCGTCTCGGGCGACAGGATCTCGTCGACGGTTCCCGAACTCGTCACTGCACCGTCCGCGCGCTCCTGCACAAGCGCAACCGCACCGCGCAGAACCTGAACGGGCGGAATCGGGCCGTCGCGGGCCTCTGATCCGACCAACAGGTCACCGTCCTCGTCGAACGCGACCGCTTCACCCTGCGGTTGCTGCGGCAGGCGGACTCGCAGGACGGGTCCGGCAGTCAGCGCCTTCACCAGATCACCGTCGGGATCCGAATAGAAGTACACGTCGGAGTAGGTTCTGAGCGCCGCAACGGCTCCGTCGGCCGACACGGCACCACCGGTGAACATGGTCGAGTCCACCGTGGGGACGTTGGTCGCCGTGACCACCTGTTCTTCGGACGTCTCCACCCGGCCCGCCCGCTCGAGCGGTACGGGTCCCGGACCGGCCGGACCAGCCGGTCCGACTCCCCCCGCGGGCCGGTAGACACCGGCTGCGCCGAAAACTTCCTTCGTGACGATCAGCGGAGTTCCGTCGCGCTGGATCAGGACGGTCTCCGCGTCGTGAGGCCCATCCGGATACGTCAGCCGGTGTAGTTCTCCGACTCCGGTGCCGCGATCCATGCTGATCAACGCCACGGTCGTGCGCACCCTGCCGTTGTCCCCGGTATCGGCCAGCCACAGTCGGCCGTCCGGACCGGTGGCCAGGTCCTCGATGTCGTAGGGATCCACAGGCACCGGAAGCCAGCGCTGCACCGCGCATCCTTCGTCCAGGACCGCGACTGCCCGATCGGATCCGCTGTCGCCCACCGCGTACAGCAGGCCGCCGATCGAGACCAGCCCGGAGAGTTCCGCCAGCGAGGTCTCGTCCGGTACCGGACCGAGTGCGGAATCATCCGGCGTGCACATCGGGACGAAGTCCGAGGCGTCGACGAATACCGGTTCGGTCCGTGCCGGCTCGGCCCCGGCCGAACCGGTGACGGCGAACGGCACGGACGATGTCAGAGCCACCGCCGCGAGGACCGCGGCCCACCGTCCGCGATCAGGCACTGACGCTGTACTGCACCAACGCAGAAGCCAACAGCTCGGGAACCCGCGCGTGCACGCGCATGCCGTCTTCTTCGTGCGAAGAGTCGAGGATCTGACCGTCGGAGTGGATCTTGGCCATCAGGTCACCACGTTCGTACGGCAGGAGGACGCTGACCTCGATCGCGGGACGCACCAGGACGTCGGCGAGATGAGCACGCAGTTCCGCTATGCCCTCCCCGGTCTTCGCGGAGACGAAGACGGCCCCAGGCAGCAGTCCGCGCAGCTGGGTCAACACCACCGGATCGGCGGCGTCGATCTTGTTCACGACGATCAGCTCCGGGGGCGCCGGCGTGTCGTTCTCACGGATCACGTCGGTGATCACCTCGCGGACGGCCTTGATCTGATCCGTCGGCAGCGGATCGGAACCATCCACCACGTGCAGCAGCAGATCGGCGTCGGTCACCTCCTCGAGGGTGGAACGGAAGGCTTCGACCAGTTGGGTGGGCAGATGGCGTACGAACCCGACGGTGTCGGTGAGGATGTACTCGCGCCCGTCTTCGAGCGATGCCCGCCGGGTGGTGGGGTCGAGGGTGGCGAACAGTGCGTTCTGCACCAGCACCCCGGACCCGGTCAGGGCGTTGAGCAGACTGGACTTGCCTGCGTTCGTGTACCCGACGATTGCGATCGAGGGTACGTCGCTGCGCAGGCGGCGGGTGCGTTTGGTGTCGCGCGCCGCCTTCATTCTCTTGATCTCTCGCTTCAGCTTCGCCGTCCGCTCGCCGATGCGGCGACGGTCGGTTTCGATCTTCGTCTCACCGGGACCGCGAAGACCCACGCCGCCTTTGGCGCCGGCGCGACCACCGGCCTGCCGGGACATCGACTCACCCCAGCCGCGCAGCCGGGGAAGCATGTACTCCATCTGGGCCAGCGCGACCTGTGCCTTACCTTCCCGGGAGGTGGCGTGCTGGGCGAAGATGTCGAGGATCAGTGCGGTGCGGTCGATGACCTTCACCTTGACGACCTTCTCCAGGGCGGTCAGCTGCGCGGGAGTGAGCTCACCGTCGCAGATCACCGTGTCGGCGCCGGTGGAGAGAACCACCTCGCGCAGTTGTTCGGCCTTACCGGAACCGATGTAGGTGGCGGCATCGGGCTTGTCACGCCGCTGTACCAAGGCCTCGAGGACCTCGGAACCAGCAGTTTCTGCCAGCGCGGCCAGCTCGGCCATACTGGATTCGGCCTGTTCCGCGCTGCCCTGCATCCATACACCGACCAGCACGACCCGTTCCAGACGCAGCTGGCGGTATTCGACTTCGGTGACGTCGGTGAGTTCGGTGGACAGGCCGGCAACTCGGCGCAGCGCGGCGCGATCCTCCAGCTGCATCTCGCCGGCAGAAGGACGCTCGTCGTCATAGGTGAATTCGCCGGCGTCCGTGAACGGCGCTTCTTCGGTGCGATGTGATTTCGTCATACGCCCTCATGATCCCACGGAAAGACGTGCATGTGCACGTACATTTCGCGCAGGGCGATCAAACGAGGCTCCGCCACCAGTCGTCGTCGATGCTCCCGGACGCCACCAGGGCGGAGGGACCACGCAGCGTAGCGCGCCCGTCCGACACCGTCACGGTGACCTGACCACCGGGTATGCGAACATCCACTCGCCCCGAGTCGGACCCGTCGAAGCGCAGTGCCGCGGTTGCCGCGGCCACCGTGCCGGTGCCGCACGAACGCGTTTCACCGACACCACGTTCGTGCACACGCATGTCGACGGCAC
>NZ_JBAQEO010000720.1:0-16417 GCF_049286785.1 Rhodococcus sp. (in: high G+C Gram-positive bacteria)
GGTGTCGACACCTCCGTGGCGATCGCGCAGCTCGACGCGAACAACGTCGAGAAGGCGCAGATCGACGACCGGGAGCAACAGCTGCGTCTGTGGTTGAAGAGCGGCAACGACGCCACCGGCGGTGAGACCCAAATTCTCACGAAGTATCCCGATGCGGCGTCCGAGCAGATCTTCACCGAGGTCTCCGACAAAGGCTTGGAGAGCTACAACACCACGGTCACGCAGGAGAGCTGGCTCACGTCCATCCTGCTGTTCGTTCTGCCGATGGTGATCCTCCTGGGCATCTTCTTCTTCGTGATGAGCCGGATGCAGGGCGGCGGTCGCGGTGGCGTCATGGGCTTCGGCAAGTCGAAGGCCAAGCAGCTCAACAAAGACATGCCGAAGACCACCTTCTCCGATGTCGCCGGTGCGGATGAGGCTGTGGAAGAGCTGTACGAGATCAAGGACTTCCTGCAGAATCCGGCGCGTTACCAGGCGCTGGGCGCGAAGATTCCGCGCGGTGTGCTGCTGTACGGCCCTCCCGGTACGGGTAAGACGTTGCTCGCCCGCGCGGTGGCCGGCGAGGCCGGCGTCCCCTTCTTCACCATCTCCGGTTCCGACTTCGTCGAGATGTTCGTCGGTGTGGGCGCCTCCCGCGTGCGCGACATGTTCGATCAGGCCAAGCAGAACAGCCCTTGCATCATCTTCGTCGACGAGATCGACGCGGTCGGACGCCAGCGCGGCGCCGGACTGGGCGGCGGTCACGACGAACGCGAGCAGACCCTCAACCAGTTGCTGGTCGAGATGGACGGTTTCGGTGACCGCACCGGCGTCATCCTGATCGCGGCCACCAACCGGCCCGACATCCTCGATCCCGCGCTGCTGCGGCCGGGTCGATTCGATCGCCAGATCCCCGTCGGCGCACCCGACCTGGCGGGACGGCGCGCCATCCTCAAGGTGCACTCGCAGGGCAAGCCGATCGACCAGAATGCCGATCTCGAGGGACTGGCCAAGCGCACGGTCGGGATGTCCGGTGCCGATCTGGCCAACGTCATCAACGAGGCCGCACTGCTCACCGCTCGCGAGAACGGCACGGTCATCACCGAGGCCGCGCTCGAGGAATCGGTGGACCGCGTGGTCGGCGGGCCGCGTCGCAAGAGCCGCATCATCAGCGAACACGAGAAGAAGATCACCGCTTATCACGAGGGTGGTCACACTCTCGCAGCTTGGGCGATGCCCGACATCGAACCGGTCTACAAGGTCACGATCCTTGCCCGCGGCCGCACCGGCGGTCACGCGATGACGGTGCCCGAGGACGACAAGGGCCTGATGACGCGGTCCGAGATGATTGCGCGACTGGTCATGGCGATGGGTGGCCGTGCGGCCGAGGAGCTCGTGTTCCACGAGCCGACCACCGGTGCTTCCTCCGACATCGACATGGCCACCAAGATCGCCAGGTCGATGGTCACGGAGTACGGCATGAGCGCCAAGCTGGGTGCCGTCCGGTACGGACAGGAGGGCGGCGACCCGTTCCTCGGCCGTTCGATGGGGGTGCAGTCCGACTACTCCCATGAGGTGGCGCGTGAGATCGACGAAGAGGTCCGCAACCTCATCGAGGCAGCTCACACCGAGGCATGGTCCATTCTCGACGAATACCGGGACGTGCTCGATACCCTGGCCACAGAGCTCCTCGAGCGGGAGACCCTCACCCGCAAGGATCTCGAGAAGATCTTCCACAGTGTGGAGAAGCGTCCGCGGATCACTGCGTTCAACGACTTCGGTCACCGGACACCGTCCGACAAGCCGCCTGTGAAGACTCCTCGCGAACTGGCCTTGGAGCGCGGCGAGCCGTGGCCCCCGCAGCAACCGGAACCGATATTCGCGAAGGCCGAAGCGCAGCCTCAGCCGCAGTATCTGCAGCCTTCCGCACCAGCTCATGGTTACCCGCCGGCTGTGCCGCAGCAGGGCGCAGCGCCGCAGCGCCCCGACTACGGCGCTCCGGCCGGCTGGTCGGCTCCGGGCTGGCCGCCGCGAGACGCCGGCAATCAGGGCGGTGAGTACCAGGGCGGTCAGTACCAGGGTGGTCAGTACTCGGGAGGTCAGGGACCGGCCACCCAATGGAACCCACCGCACCAGCAGCCTCCTGTCGAGGATGGTGAGGGTCACACGAAGGCATGGAAGGGGCCGGACGGATCGAATTGATCCGCCCGCCACTAGGCTGTTGCTCCGGGGCGCGCGGTCCCGGTAATTGGAGGAGTTTCGGTTGTCGGTGAATCATCTCGATAGTGAGCCCGTGGCACTCGACACAGGTCGGACCTTCGATCAGCCCCGTGCCGAGGCTGCTGTGCGCGAACTGCTGATCGCGATCGGTGAAGACCCGGACCGCCCAGGGCTGATCGACACCCCGGCCCGGGTGGCACGGTCGTATCGTGAGGTCTTCGCCGGGCTCTACACCAACCCCGACTCCGTCCTGAACACGACGTTCGACGAGGGGCATCAGGAACTGGTGCTGGTTCGGGACATTCCGCTCTACTCCACCTGTGAACACCACCTCGTGTCGTTTCACGGCGTCGCGCACGTCGGGTACATTCCCGGGTCCACCGGCAAGGTGACGGGGCTGTCGAAGCTGGCCCGCGTGGTGGATCTCTACGCCAAGCGCCCTCAGGTTCAGGAGCGTCTCACCAGCCAGATCGCGGATGCCATCATGCGCAAACTCGATCCGCGTGGGGCCATCGTCGTAATCGAGGCCGAGCACCTGTGCATGGCGATGCGTGGAATACGCAAGCCGGGAGCAAGCACTACCACTTCGGCCGTGCGAGGTCTGCTCCAGTCCAGTGCGGCCTCGCGTTCCGAGGCTCTGGATCTCATACTGCGGAAGTGACTGTGGCCGGGTTGCCTGCGCCGGGGCGCACCGTGGTGATGGGGGTCCTCAATGTGACCGCAGATTCCTTCTCCGACGGCGGCCGCTTCCTCGACCGTGACGCGGCGCTTCGGCGCGGGCTCGAACTGAAGGCGCTGGGAGTCGACATCGTCGACGTCGGCGGTGAGTCGACCCGGCCCGGTGCTGCACGGGTGGACCCAGAGGTTGAGGCGGGCCGCGTGGGCCCGGTGATCGCGGATCTGGTGGCCGAAGGCATCTGCGTCAGCGTCGACACCATGCGTGCGTCCGTCGCGAAGGTGGCGATCGAGGCGGGGGCTTCGATCATCAACGATGTGGCCGGTGGCCGCGCGGACCCGGAGATGGCGTCGGTGGTGGCAGACGCGGGTGTCCCGTGGATCCTCATGCACTGGCGTTCGGCAGGCGACTACGTTCACCGAGGTACCGCGAACCACTATGAAGACGTGGTCCGGGAGGTGCAGGACGAGCTGATGGCGCAGGTCGACCTGGCTGTGGCGGCAGGTGTCGACCCGGGTGTACTGGTACTCGATCCCGGGCTGGGCTTCGCCAAGACGGCCGAACACAACTGGGCCCTGCTTGCGGCTCTCCCGGAATTCAACGAGCTGGGCTTCCCGGTGCTGATCGGCGCGTCGCGCAAGAGATTCCTCGGAAGTCTGCTGGCTGATGCCGACGGGGTGAGCAGGCCGCCGGCCGGACGTGAGATCGCGACCGCGGTCGTCTCCGCTTTGTCGGCCGGCAACGGGGCGTGGGGGGTGCGCGTGCACGATGTGCAGGCTTCGCTCGACGCGATCGCTGTCGCCGACGCCTGGGCCAGGGGTGGAACCAGATGAGTGATCGAATCAAGTTGCGCGGCTTGAAGGTACGCGGAAATCACGGCGTCTTCGAGCACGAGAAACGCGACGGTCAGGATTTCTACGTCGACATCACCGTGTGGCTGGATCTCGCTACCGCTGCGGCGTCCGACAACCTCGCCGACACCCTCGACTACGGTGGGCTCGCCGAGCGTGCCGCAGCGATCGTCGCCGGTCCGTCGCGAGATCTCATCGAGACGGTAGCCGCCGAGATCGCGGACGGCGTGATGACCGATCCGCGTGTGGAACGCGCGGAAGTGGTGCTGCACAAGCCGTCCGCCCCGATTCCGCTGACCTTTGCCGACGTGGCGGTGGTCGCGCACAGGACGAGGCTCGGCGGATGAGTCGCGCGGTGTTGTCGATCGGGTCGAACGTCGGCGACAGCCTGGCACACCTCCAGTCCGTTCTCGACGGACTGCGAGAGCACGTTGTGGCGGTGTCGCCGGTGTATTCGACGGAGCCGTGGGGTGGTGTCGATCAGCAGGACTTCCTCAACGCCGTTCTCGTCGTCGATGATCCGGGACGGGACTGTCACGGCTGGCTCCGCACAGGTCAGGAACTCGAGGCCGCCGCGGATCGGGTACGTGCGGAACGGTGGGGACCGCGAACCCTGGACGTCGACGTGGTCACGTGCGACGGCACCCGCAGGAACGATCCCGAGTTGACGTTGCCTCACCCGAGGGCACACGAACGCGCGTTCGTTCTCATCCCCTGGCTCGACGTGGAACCCGACGCCGTGCTGCCCGTCGCAGGGGACACGAAGCGGGTCGAGGATCTGCTCCTGCAGTTGGACGAGACCGAACGCTCCGGCGTGCACCGGACAGACCTCACCCTCAACCGGCGGTCTCGATGAAACCGACCGGCACGATGAAACCCACCCGGATATGGGATCTGGTATTTCTCGCTGCTCTCGCGGTCGCCGCCACCTGGATTCTGATCCGCGTGTTCTACGGATCGTTCCCGCCGATCCCCGTCTACGCCGGGGCGTCGCTCTATCCGGTCGCGGCGATCGAAGTGGTTCTCGCCTTCATGGTTCGCGCGCGAATCCGCGACCACCGGATAGGTGACGGTCCGAGTCAGTTGCATCCGATCACGGCGGCGCGAGTCGTTGCCCTTGCCAAGGCTTCGGCCCTCGTCGGTGCGGCCACGGCGGGAGTGTGGGGCGGATTCCTGCTGTATCTCATTCCGCAGCAATCCGTTCTCCGTGCCGCGGCGTCGGACAGTCCCGGCGCGTGGGTGGGACTCCTCGCGGCGCTGGCACTCGTGGGTGCGGCCCTGTGGCTCGAGCACTGTTGCCGCACCCCGGACGACCCCTCCGACGAGCCCGCGCACTGACGCAGAGCGTGGCCGCCGTCCCGGTATGAGCGGTCCGGACGGTCCGGACAAGTACCCTGGCATCATGACGAATCCTGGTCGCCGCAAGCCTGCGCGCCGTAAGAGGCGCAGCGCGAGCCAGATGATCGTTGCGGGATTGGTCGCTCTCGCGGTGCTGGCGTCGTTGTTCCTGATTTTCAGTGAGAGTGTGCAGCTCCTCAGGGTCGGTTTGGTGGTTGCGCTGTGGGCGGCAACGCTCGGCGCGATCGCCATGACCAAGTACCGGCGTGAATCCGCACTCGACAAGGCCAAGATCAACGACCTGCAAACTGTCTACGAGCTGCAATTGGAACGGGAGATCACCGCCCGGCGGGAGTACGAACTCACCGTCGAGAAGCGGGTGCGGAGCGAAGTGCGCGCGGATGCGGAGGAACTTGCCGCGCTGCGAGCCGAGCTGTCGTCGCTGCGCAAGAATCTGGAAGCGCTGTTCGAGGGTGCCATGCCCACCGAGCGGATAGCTCTGCGCGCAGACTCCACCCGGGTACAGGAACTGGCCGGCGGTTCGTACGACAGTTATCAGCCGGCGCCCTCGGGCCTGTACATCCCCGGCGCGGGGTATTCCAATGCGGGACAGCAGAACGACATGCCGCGGTCGCCGCAGTTCGCGGACAACGAGCCGGTCACGGCGGAAACCTCGATCGTGGAACCGCACCCCGACGGCCATGGACGCGAACCCGACATCGAGGTCGAGCCGGAGCCGGCTCCCGAGCCCGAAACCGAAACCGAAACCGAAACCGAAACCGAAACCACGCCCGAGCCCGAGGCCGGTGCGGAACCGGAGGACGGTACCGAGCCGCGAGGCCGCCGACGCAGGGCTACGGAAGACGACGAGCCCTCCGGGGCCCACTCGAACGGATTGTCCGTGGCCGAGATCATGGCCAACATGCAGTCCGGATCAGTATCGCCTGCTCAGGGAACCGGGCGCAGGCGCCGTCGCGCCGAGTAGGTTGACGCCGGCACCCTGTCGGTGAGGGATATGTCACTGCGCCTGCTCATGGCGGCGTGAACCGGCACGGGGCTATCCTCACTCGAGAACGTCTGGTACCCGCCGAGCGGGACTGGAACGAACGAGAGGACGAAGGTGACCTCTTTCGGGATCACTAATGGCCCTGCGCCTGCGCGCTTGACGGTGGGAATCGTCTCCGCCGGCCGGGTCGGTACAGCAATCGGGGCCGCGTTGGAGCGGGCTGGTCATGTGGTTGTCGCATGTTCCGCGGTGTCCGATGTGTCGCGGCACCGCGCACGCACCAGGCTCCCCGACAGCGAGGTGCTCCCGGTGGCCGACGTCGCGGCACGGACCGAACTACTCGTTCTCGCCGTCCCCGACTCCGAACTCGAATCGCTGGTGGCGGGCCTCGCCTCGACTCGGGCGGTGCCGAGCCACACGATCGTCGCGCATACCTCCGGGGCCAACGGCGTCGGGATCCTCCGTCCGCTCACCGAGCAGGGCATCATTCCGCTGGCGATTCATCCGGCGATGACCTTCACGGGCCACGACGAGGACACGGCCCGCCTGGCCTCTGCCTGCTTCGGTATCACCGCGGCCGATGACATCGGTTACGCGGTTGCACAGGCACTGGTTCTCGAGATCGGCGGCGAGCCGGTTCGGGTCCCGGAAGACATGCGTTCGCTCTACCACGCGGCCCTCGCTCACGGCAGCAACCATCTGGTGACGCTGGTCGTCGATGCGGTCGCGGCCCTGCGGGTGGCACTGGAAGGTCAGGAATTGCTGGGGCAGGAACTCGTCGGCGACGAACCGAACGGGCTCGCCGAGCGGGTGCTCGGTCCGCTGCTCACCGCGGCTCTCGACAATGCGCTGCGTCGCGGCCCTGCCGCGCTGACCGGTCCGGTGGCGCGCGGAGACGTCGATGCCGTCGCCACCCATCTGCGGGTGCTGGAGGACGTCGATCCACGCATTGCCGCCGGGTATCGTGCGCTGTCGCTCAGAACGGCTCAGCGCGTCGGCGCGAAACCTGAACTACTGGACATTCTCGAGGACCGGAGGTGACGTCCGTGAGCGTTGTGGAAGGCGGATACAAGTGCGGTGAGCTCACCGTGCATCACGACCCGAAGGTACTGACCCGGGTCTCGAGGGCGTTGCGGGGTGTCGGCCGCCAGGTGGCGCTGGTGCCCACCATGGGCGCGCTGCACTCGGGCCACTTGGAACTGGTTCGTCAGGCCAAGCTCTCGGGCGCTGTGGTGATCGTGTCGATCTTCGTGAACCCGCTGCAGTTCGGCGCGAACGAGGATCTGGACGCCTACCCGCGCACACTCGACGCCGATCTGGCGTTGCTGCGTGAAGCCGGCGTCGAACTGGCCTTCGTCCCCACGGTGTCGACCATGTACCCGGTCGGGCAGCGGACCGTGATTCATCCGGGCCCGCTCGGCGCCGAACTCGAGGGCGGTTCCCGGCCGACGCACTTCGCGGGCATGCTGACCGTGGTGGCCAAGCTGCTGCAGATCGCCGCGCCGAACGCGGCGTACTTCGGCGAGAAGGACTACCAGCAGTTGACGCTGATCCGGCAGATGGTGGCCGATCTGGACTTCGACGTGCGGATCATCGGGGTGCCGACGGTGCGCGAACACGACGGTCTCGCTCTTTCCTCACGCAACCGCTACCTCGACGAGGAGCAGCGGGCGGCTGCGACGGCCTTGTCCGCGGCGCTCATCGCCGGTGCCCACGCCGCGGCTGGGGGAGCCGAGACGATTCTCGCCACCGCGCGCGAGGTGCTCGACGCGGTTCCGGCGATCGACGTCGACTACCTCGAGGTCCGCGGTGTGGACCTCGGTCCCGCTCCGGAGCGGGGTGACGGTCGTCTGCTGGTGGCCGCCCGCGTCGGCACCACCCGGCTGATCGACAACGTCGGTGTCGCGATCGGAACCGGCTTCCTCGAACGAGACGCCGAATCGGCGACCGCTTCGGCATCCTCCGGCAGTTCCATTTCCCGCTAACGACCTCGAGCTTCTTTCGTCTGGAAGAGTAAGGACCGGAATATGTTTCGCACCATGATGAAATCGAAGATCCATCGCGCCACCGTGACGCACGCAGACCTGCACTATGTGGGATCGGTGACGGTGGACCAGGATCTGATGGACGCCGCGGACCTCCTCGAGGGAGAGCAGGTGTGCATCGTCGATATCGACAACGGTGCGCGACTCGAAACCTACGTCATCGCCGGTGCCCGTGGCAGCGGAGTCATCGGAATCAACGGTGCCGCCGCGCATCTGGTCAATCCGGGCGACCTCGTCATCCTCATCGCGTACGGCATGATGAACGAACAGGAAGTGCGCGAGTACCAGCCCCGCGTCGTGTTCGTGGACGCGGACAACAAGCCGGTCGAGCTCGGCGCGGACCCGGCACACGCACCCGAGGGTTCCGGCCTGATCACTCCCCGGATGCTGGGAGCGCTGGACGTCGAGCGCGAATCCAGTCTGGTGTAAACGTGCTCCTCACCGTCGACGTCCGGAACACGAACATCGTTCTCGGACTGTTCACCGGATCCGGTGAACATTCGAAGTTGGTGCAGGACTGGCGGATGCGCACCGACCCTCGAATGACTGCCGACGAGTTGGCGCTCATCTTCCGGGGGCTCCTGGGAGCCCATGCCGACCAGGTCACCGGTGTGTCCGCCCTCTCGACGGTGCCCTCGGTTCTACGGGAGATCCGCGTGATGCTCACCCGGTACTGGGGGCATGTCCCGCATGTCCTGGTGGAACCCGGAGTGCGAACGGGCGTACCGCTGCTGGTGGACAACCCGAAAGAAGTGGGCGCCGACCGGATCGTCAACAGTCTTGCGGCGCATCATCTCTACGACGCACCCTGCATCGTCGTCGACTTCGGCACCTCCACGTGCGTGGATGTGGTGTCCGCCAAGGGCGAGTTTCTCGGGGGTTCCATAGCGCCGGGCCTCGAAATCTCCTCGGACGCACTCGCGTCGCAGTCGGCGGCGCTTCGCAAGGTCGAGTTGGTGCGTCCACGTTCGGTGGTGGGTAAGAATACGGTCGAGTGCATGCAGTCGGGTGCGGTGTTCGGTTTCGCCGGTCTCGTGGACGGGTTGGTACGGCGCGTCCGCAGAGAACTGCCCGGGTTCGCGGGATCCGACGTCGTAGTGATCGCGACGGGGGACCGCGCGTCCCTCATCATGCCCGAGACGGAGACCGTCGACGAGCACGAACCGGACCTCACGCTGGAAGGTTTGCGTTTGGTGTACGAGCGGAACCTGGCCCGCAGGGCACCGGGCCGCAGGAATCCGATCCAGTAACCGCTTCCCCCTCGGTGGAAGTTGTGTCACAATTGTCGGCGTGAATCGCTGCACGAGTGCTCAGGAGTGTTGTCGAGGCTGAACGCTGCCTTGACCAATTCACATACCTGGAGTCTCTCCCGTGCTTGCCACCTATTCTTCCTCTGTCTCTGTACCCACTCGTCTTCGGCCGGCTGACCTGCTGCGCATTACCGATCAGGGTGCATCCGATGTTCTCGACGGTCGCCACGACGCCCTTCTGCCGCAGAGTTTCCCCGTCGGCGAGCGCTGGTCCACGCGCCTGCACATGGACGACGATGTCGATGTCTGGCTCATCAGCTGGGTTCCCGACCGGAACACCGAATTGCACGACCACGCAGGTTCTTTCGGTGCGCTCACCGTTCTGAGCGGCACGTTGTCCGAGTTCCGTTGGGCGGGTCACGAACTGCGCCACCGGACCTTGGTCGCGGGTGATCAGGCGTCGTTCCCGCTGGGATGGGTTCACGACGTCGTGCGGGCCCCGGATGATCCCGGGGAGCCGACGCCGACGCCGACGCTCAGCGTGCACGCCTACTCGCCGCCGTTGACGGCGATGTCGTACTACGAGGTGACCGGGCACGGCAGCTTGCGCCGCACCCGCACCGAACTCACCGACCTCGAGGACGGTGCGAAATGACCATCGACCAGATGCTCGAAGAGGCTCGTTCGCAGATCGACCGCATGTATGCGTTCGAACTGCCCGACGCGGTGGCACGCGGTGCGATCGTCGTGGACATCCGACCGCAGGCGCAGCGGGCCATGGAGGGAACGCTTCCCGGTGCGCTCGCCATCGAACGGAACGTCCTCGAATGGCGGTGCGATCCGACCAGCTCGGCGCACCTGGCGCTGGCGGTCGATCACGCCGTCGAGTGGGTCATAATCTGCTCGGAGGGTTACACCTCGAGCCTGGCCGCGGCGTCGTTGCAGCAACTCGGTCTGCACAGGGCGACGGATCTCGTCGGCGGGTACCAGGCGCTCAAAGCTGCCGGACTGCTGGGGTAGATCATCGGCGCGAAGCACTGCACGCGGGAGTTGGCCAGCGTTTCGGCGCACTGACAGGTCGGGCCGACTGCAGTTCCGGGTGCGCCGGTGGCACTGCCGGGCGGCGGGATGAGGGCGTCGTCGGCTGTCGATTAGGCTGGTGACCCGTGAGTGAAGTAGCAGCGCAGTCAGTCGACGACACCCCCGAGCAGGTTCGCATCCGTCAGGAGAAGCGTGAGCGCATTCTCGCGGAGGGACGCGATGCCTACCCCGTATCGGTGGCGCGTACTCACTCGCTGTCCGAGGTCCGGGCGAAGTACCCCGATCTCGAGCCCGACACCGCCACCGGCGATCTTGTGGGCGTTGTCGGTCGTGTCATCTTCATGCGCAATACCGGGAAACTCTGCTTCGCCACGTTGCAGGAAGGCGACGGTACCCAACTCCAAGCGATGATCAGCCTCGCCGGTGTGGGGGAGGACGCGCTCGCTTCGTGGAAGTCCGACGTGGACCTCGGTGACTTCGTGTTCGTGCACGGTGAGGTGATCAGCTCCCGCCGCGGTGAGCTCAGCGTGATGGGCGATTCGTGGCAGATCGCGTCGAAGTCGCTGCGGCCTCTGCCGGTCGCGCACAAGGAGATGAGTGAGGAATCACGAGTCCGCCAGCGTTATGCAGACCTCATCGTCCGTCCGGAGGCGCGGGAGAATGCCCGCAAGCGCGTGGCGGTGGTGCGCGCACTCCGGAACGCGCTCGAGCGTCGCGGATTCCTCGAGGTCGAGACACCGATGCTGCAGACCGTGGCCGGTGGCGCCGCAGCCCGGCCGTTCGTCACACATTCCAATGCGCTCGATATCGACCTCTATTTACGTATCGCACCCGAGTTGTTCCTCAAGCGATGCGTGGTCGGTGGGATCGAGAAGGTTTTCGAGATCAACCGGAACTTCCGCAACGAAGGCGTCGATTCCACCCACTCGCCGGAGTTCGCCATGCTCGAAACGTACGAGGCGTATGGCACGTACGACGATTCCGCGGTCATGATTCGCGAACTCGTGCAGGAGGTGGCCGAGGTCGCGTTCGGTTCGCAGGTGGTCACGCTGGCGGACGGCACCGAATTCGACTTGAGCGGTGAGTGGAAGACGCTCGAGATGTACCCGTCGTTGTCGGAAGCGATCGGCGTCGAGATCACCCCGGACACCACGGTCGGCGAATTGCTTGCCCTGGCGCAGAAGGTGGGCCTCGAAGTCCCGGCAGGCAAGGGTTGGGGCCACGGCAAACTCGTCGAGGAACTGTGGGAGCACCAGTGCGGCGACCAACTGTACGGACCCGTGTTCGTCCGCGATTACCCTGTCGAGACTTCTCCCTTGACTCGGAACCACCGGAGCAAGGCCGGAGTCACCGAGAAGTGGGATCTCTACGTTCGGGGTATCGAGTTGGCCACCGGCTATTCCGAGTTGGTCGATCCCGTCATTCAGCGTGAGCGTTTCGTGGATCAGGCACGGCTGGCGTCTGCCGGTGACGACGAGGCCATGATGCTCGACGAGGAATTCCTCGCGGCAATGGAGCAGGGAATGCCGCCGACCACCGGAACCGGGATGGGAATCGACCGACTCCTGATGGCATTGACGGGACTCGGAATCCGCGAAACAATCCTCTTTCCCATTGTTCGCCCTTCGGCCAGGTGATTCTGTTCGCCCTTCCGCTCGGTGATCGAACTACGCCAATTGGCATTGTTCACTCCTTTCATTTACCGGGTATTCCGACGTGGCTGAACAGGGGTATGGTTGCCTCCGGGTAGTAGCTCACGTTGACGATGACACGTCGCTTCATTCGAGAGGAATTTCATCCCATGGCTAAGAAGGTCACTGTCACTTTGATCGATGACGTCGATCAGGAGGCATCCGCCGATGAAACCGTCGAGTTCGGTCTCGACGGCGTTCAGTATGAGATCGACCTTTCCTCCGAGAATGCTGCGAAATTGCGCGAACAACTCGATGTGTGGGTTTCTCACGCCCGCAAGGTGAGCTCGCGCAAACGTGGCAAGGGTGTTGCTTCCCAGCCCCCGTCTGCGAAGTCGCGTGTTTCCGTGGATCGTGAGCAGAGCGCCGCCATCCGTGAATGGGCGCGCAAGAACAACAAAAAGGTTTCTGCGCGTGGCCGTATCTCCGCCGAGATTATCGAGGCATACAACAAGGCAAACTAAGAATCAGCTGAGAACAGAATTTTCTGAATCGCTTGACAGAAGCCACCGGCGCTTCCACGGTCCCTGCCGATCCGATATTCGGTAACTCAGGGGGAAGCGCGCGTCGAGGCAGGGCGGTTCTCGGAATTCTGTTCTTGGTGTTCGTGCCGTGGACGAGATCGGGTACGGCGTCGCCTCGCCTCGCGTACCCGGTACCCGGCTCCCGGTTCCTTCCTCGCGAACGGTGGTTACTGCGGTGACTACTTCGCGCCTCTCTCGGGACAGCCGCGATCTCGGCCTCGGTGTCCACGGTCACCAGGACTGTCCACCGTCCGGACCCACCAGGTCGGCACCCTTGCCGTCGTACGTTCGACGATCCGACCCGAGGTAGAGCCGCGCGCCGACCGGCGAGCAGCCACCAGCGTTCGGGCGGGAACGACCGGACGGTCTTCCCTGTTCGCTCCCGGCGTACAGGGAAAGGGAAACGATTGCCGGAGTTGGGGCGTTAAATACGAATAAGCAGGCCTGCCCTCACATCCAAAGGGGTGGAGGGGCAGCAGGTCGATCGGCAGCCAACTACAGTATTAGGTGGGGTCGTGGAACGTTCGTCGGTTCGGAGCCCAGGCCCCGGAGCAGACGGGGGCGATCTGCTTGTAGTGCCGGAGCGAAACGCGGCGAACAGGGACGAGACACCCGGTCTCGTGACTGCCCGCCGGAAAGTGTGAGGGAGAGCGATGTTCGAGAGGTTCACCGATCGCGCACGGCGCGTTGTTGTCCTGGCTCAAGAAGAAGCCAGGATGCTCAACCACAACTACATCGGTACGGAGCACATCCTGCTCGGCCTCATTCATGAGGGCGAAGGTGTTGCTGCCAAGTCGCTGGAGTCGTTGGGCATCTCCCTCGAAGGAGTGCGCAGCCAGGTCGAGGAGATCATCGGCCAGGGCCAGCAGGCCCCGTCCGGCCACATCCCCTTCACCCCGCGTGCCAAGAAAGTCCTGGAGCTCAGCCTGCGCGAGGCCCTGCAGCTCGGACACAACTACATCGGTACGGAGCACATCCTGCTCGGTCTCATCCGCGAGGGTGAAGGCGTCGCCGCGCAGGTGCTCGTCAAGCTCGGTGCCGATCTCAACCGCGTGCGTCAGCAGGTCATCCAGCTGCTGTCCGGTTACCAGGGCAAGGAGCCTGCCGAATCGGGCGGCACTCGTGGCGAGGCAGGCACACCGTCGACGTCGCTGGTGCTCGACCAGTTCGGTCGGAACCTCACCCAGGCAGCGCTCGAGGGCAAGCTCGATCCCGTCATCGGCCGCTCGAAGGAAATCGAGCGCGTCATGCAGGTGCTGTCGCGCCGTACCAAGAACAATCCCGTGCTGATCGGCGAGCCCGGTGTCGGTAAGACCGCTGTCGTGGAGGGTCTGGCGCAGGCCATCGTCAACGGCGAGGTCCCCGAGACGCTCAAGGACAAGCAGCTGTACACGCTCGACCTCGGGTCGCTCGTGGCCGGCAGCCGTTACCGCGGTGACTTCGAAGAGCGCCTGAAGAAGGTTCTCAAGGAGATCAACACCCGCGGCGACATCATCCTGTTCATCGACGAGCTGCACACTCTCGTGGGTGCCGGCGCGGCCGAGGGCGCTATCGACGCGGCCTCGATCCTCAAGCCGAAGCTCGCGCGTGGTGAGCTGCAGACCATCGGTGCCACCACCCTCGACGAGTACCGCAAGTACATCGAGAAGGACGCCGCACTCGAGCGCAGGTTCCAGCCGGTGCAGGTCGGCGAGCCCACGGTCGAGCACACCATCGAGATCCTCAAGGGTCTGCGCGACCGGTACGAGGCCCACCACCGCGTGTCCATAACGGACGGTGCCCTCGTTGCCGCGGCCACCCTGGCCGACCGCTACATCAACGACCGTTTCCTGCCCGACAAGGCGATCGACCTCATCGACGAGGCCGGTGCCCGGATGCGCATCCGCCGGATGACCGCACCGCCGGACCTCCGCGAGTTCGACGACAAGATCGCCGATGCCCGTCGTGAGAAGGAATCCGCGATCGACGCGCAGGACTTCGAGAAGGCTGCGAACCTGCGTGACAAGGAGAAGACCCTTGTCGCTCAGCGTGCCGAGCGGGAGAAGCAGTGGCGTTCCGGTGACCTGGATGTCATCGCCGAGGTCGACGACGAGCAGATCGCCGAGGTCCTGGGCAACTGGACCGGTATCCCCGTGTTCAAGCTCACCGAGGAGGAGACCACCCGTCTGCTCCGTATGGAGGAGGAACTGCACAAGCGGATCATCGGCCAGGAAGACGCGGTCAAGGCGGTGGCCAAGGCCATCCGTCGTACCCGTGCAGGCCTGAAGGATCCGAAGCGCCCATCCGGTTCGTTCATCTTCGCCGGCCCGTCCGGTGTCGGTAAGACCGAACTGGCCAAGTCCCTGGCGAACTTCCTGTTCGGCGATGACGACGCTCTCATCCAGATCGACATGGGAGAGTTCCACGACCGCTTCACTGCGTCGCGGCTGTTCGGTGCCCCTCCCGGGTACGTCGGTTACGAAGAGGGCGGTCAGCTCACCGAGAAGGTGCGCCGCAAGCCGTTCAGCGTTGTGCTGTTCGACGAGATCGAGAAGGCACACCAGGAGATCTACAACACCCTCCTGCAGGTGCTCGAAGATGGCCGTCTCACCGATGGTCAGGGCCGGACCGTGGACTTCAAGAACACGGTCCTCATCTTCACCTCGAACCTCGGTACCTCGGACATCTCCAAGGCTGTGGGTCTGGGCTTCACGTCCGGCAAGGGTGACGAGTCGAATTACGAGCGGATGAAGCTCAAGGTGAACGACGAGCTGAAGAAGCACTTCCGGCCCGAGTTCCTCAACCGCATCGACGACATCGTCGTATTCCATCAGCTCACCACCGACCAGATCGTTCAGATGGTGGACCTGATGCTTGCCCGGGTCAGCGTGGCGCTGAAGAACAAGGACATGACCATGGAGGTCAGCGACAAGGCCAAGTCGCTGTTGGCCAAGCGCGGGTTCGATCCGGTTCTGGGTGCGCGGCCGTTGCGTCGCACCATCCAGCGTGAGATCGAGGACCAGCTGTCGGAGAAGATCCTCTTCGGCGAGGTCGGCCCCGGTCAACTCGTGCACGTCGATGTCGAGAACTGGGACGGCGAAGGCGCCGGCGAGGACGCGAAGTTCACGTTCCGCGGCGAGGACAAGCCGGTCACGGTTCCGGACGAGGTCCCTGTCGACCTGGCGAAGTCCGGTGCGGGCGACGCCGAGTAACCAGGCGAATCGAACGAACGGGCCGCTGGTGGGATACCCCACCGGCGGCCCGTTCCTCATATTCGGGCCGGTTGCTCTGACCGGCCGGACCAGTCGGCGAGCCGTGCGCGCCGATCGCCCGCTGTCCCTGGTCGGCCGCCCCGCCTCACGCGCTCGGGGTGTGCTCCGGGGCGCTGCGGACGGCAGCCCGTTACGAGTAGGTTCGAAGAGGAACCCCAAACTCGTGAGAGAGGATGTGGCATGCCGACACGCACAGCACGTACCGCTTGGAACGGAACCCTCGAACAGGGAAGCGGTCAGGTGGAACTCACCAGTTCCGGAGTCGCGACATTCGACGTGTCGTTCCCCAAGCGGGCCGCTGACGATGCCGGAGGCACCACCAGTCCGGAAGAGTTGATCGCGGCCGCTCACTCGGCCTGCTACGCCATGCAGTTGTCCGCGCTCATCGCAGAGGCCGGCGGCACCCCACAGAGCCTCGAGGTCAAGGCGGATGTCTCCCTCGGACCGGACAATCCAGGGTTCAAAATCACCGGCATCACGATCACGGTGCGCGGCGAAGTGGGCGGACTCGACGCGGAGGGATTCGCGAAGGCGGCTCAGGCAGC
>NZ_JBAQEO010000721.1:0-2651 GCF_049286785.1 Rhodococcus sp. (in: high G+C Gram-positive bacteria)
ATCGGGGTGGCTATGGGCCGCAGTGGCACGGACGTGGCGCGCGAGGCAGCCGACCTCGTATTGCTCGACGACGATTTCGCCACCATCCTGACCGCAGTGGAGCAGGGGCGCGCTACCTACGCCAACATCCGGCGATTCCTCAGCTACCACCTCACGGACAACGTCGCGGAGTTGACGCCGTTCGCGCTGTGGGGGCTGTCGGGCGGGCCTTTCCCCCTGGCTCTGGGCGTGTTGCAGATCCTGTGTCTCGATATCGGAACGGACCTGCTGCCTGCTCTTGCGCTCGGGGCAGAGCCGCCCAGTGAGAACGTGCTGAAACGGCCGCCGGAGCGGCGCCACCTGGTCGACGGTGCCCTGATCACGAGGGTGTTCGGCGTCCTCGGTCCCGTAGAAGCTCTGATGGAGATGACTGCCTTCCTTGTGGCGCTGATGGTCGCGGGGTGGCGGCCGGGCGGCGAATTTCCCACCGGGCACGCCTTACTGGCGGCCTCGGGTGCTGCTTTCTCGGCAGTAGTCCTCGGCCAGATGGGGACGGCGCTGGCGTGCCGCAGTGCCAGCCGGCCGCCGTGGAGACTGGGATGGGGAACGAATCGCCTGCTGCTCTGGGCCGTCCTCGCGGAGTTGTTCGCGCTCGCCTTCTTCCTCGCCGTCCGGCCCGTCGCGGACCTTCTGGGGCAGGCGGTACCTCCGCTGGAAGCATTCGCGGTCGCGGTGCTGGCTATCCCCGCGGTTCTCCTCGCCGATTATCTGCACAAGATGGTTCGGAGTCGCCGAAGGTCGTGATCGGCGTGCAAGACTTCGCGTGCGAGAAAGTGGTATCCGAGCCCGGGAGGTATGAGATGGACGACGTCATCGCGGTCGCGGACCTGCACAAACATTACGGGGAGACACGTGCGGTCGATGGTGTGTCCTTCACGGTTCGATCCGGCGAGGTGTTCGCTCTGCTCGGGCCGAACGGCGCTGGTAAGACCACCATCGTCGAGATTCTCGAGGGGCACCGGCACCGCACGTCGGGCACGGTCGACGTATTGGGATTCGACCCGGCGACGGGCGGGCGCGCGTACCGGGAGCGAATCGGAATCGTGCTGCAGGAGGCCGGTTTCGAGGAGGATTTCACGGTCCGGGAACTGGTCCGGCACTACCGGTCGCTGTATCCGAGACGGCTGGGGGTGGACGACGTCGTCGAACTCGTGGGCCTGTCCGACAAGCGGGACGCCAAGGTGAAGACACTGTCCGGCGGCCAGCGGCGGCGGCTGGATCTGGCGCTGGGTCTGGTCGGCGACCCGGAACTGCTGTTCCTGGACGAACCCACGACAGGCTTCGACCCGGCCGCGCGCCGCCGGGCCTGGGACCTTGTGGAGGCCCTGCGCGGGCTGGGCAAGACAGTTCTCCTCACCACGCACTACATGGACGAGGCGGAGCATCTTGCGGACCGCGTCGGCATCGTCGTCGCGGGCAGGCTCATCGCGGTGGGCACTCCCGACGAGATCGGCGGTGATCGGACAGGTGCTGCGGTGTTGTCGTTCCGTTTACCGGACGGTGTTCGGGTCTCCGAATTGCCGGATCTGGGGAGCCCACTCGTCACCGAAGGCGCGCAGTGGCAGGTCCGCACACCGTTTCCGACGGAGGCGCTGGCGCGGCTCACCGGCTGGGCGCGGCATCGCGGTATCGAATTGCCGTCACTGACCGTCGCCCGCCCGGCTCTCGAGGACGTCTACCTCGAACTCGTGGCGGAGCACGACGCGCAGAAGGGGCGGCCCGGGGCCACCACCGAGCAGACGGTGGCGTCGTGACGGGCGCGTCGACACCGATATCGGTTCGGACCGGCCGTCCGCGTAGGGCCGTTCTGCTTCTGGGCGAGGTTCGGCACACGGTCGTGGACCTGTGGCGCGCCCGGGTGGTCTTCGTGTTCACATTCCTGTTCCCACTGTCCTGGCTGGTCGTGATCGGATTTCTCGCGGGGAACGATGCCGTCGACGAGTCGAGTGGGGTGCGGGTGATGCAGTTCGTGACACCCACCGCAATCGTGCTGGGAGTCCTGTACGCCGCCTATCCCACGGTGGCGACCGACCTGGCCGTCGCCCGCGAACAGGGAGTGTTGAAGCGGGTGCGCGGGACCCCGCTCCCGGCCTGGATCTATCTGGCCGGGCGAATCGGCGGTGCCGTCGTGTTCGCGGTCTGCTCGGTACTGACCATGCTCGCGGTCGGCGTGCTGGTGTACGACGTGCAGATCCTCTGGCGTTCTGCTGTGGCGGCGATCGTGACGATCGTCCTGGGAATCGCCTGCTTCGCCGCGCTGGGACTGGCCGTCGCGGCCGCCTCACCCTCCGCCGTCATAGCTCAGGCCGCATCGATCGGCAGTGCCGTGGTGCTGGGTTTTCTCTCCGGTGTCTTCGTCATCGGCGACCTTCCCGAGTGGGCTACGCGGATCGCGTCCGTCTTTCCGCTCAGACCCTTCAACGAGGCACTGCAGGACCAGTTCGATCCCTTCGGGAGCGGGGCGGGATGGGATCCGGCCGCTCTGGCCGTGATGGCCGCCTGGGGGCTGGCCGGCGCAGCAGCGGCGGCTCGGGCGTTTCGCTGGGATCCGGGTGCGGGATCGACCGAGCGACGGGATAACGCAACCGAAGTCGTCGCGCCCGGACCCGGTC
>NZ_JBAQEO010000722.1:0-2065 GCF_049286785.1 Rhodococcus sp. (in: high G+C Gram-positive bacteria)
CCTGCTCCTGCCACCTGCTCCTGCCGCCTGCCGCCTGCCCCTGCCGCCTGCCCCCCTGCCGCCGGCGGGGACGTCCTATGAGAAGCGATACCAGGAAGTCACTGCGCCCGTTTCTGCTGACATCGGCAAGGCCCTCGATGAATTTGCCCGTCAACGAGGTTTTACGATTACCTTCGACCTGAATAAGCTCGCGCCTGCAATCCTGACTATTAGTCCCACCATTGATGTGACGCAGGCTTTCATTGCCGATTTCAATTCAAAGTATCCGGCTACCTCACCTCAGTAAATTTAGAATTGCGATGCTGGATTTCGAATTGCGAATTGCGAATTGCGAATTTCGTTCTGCGGTGGGAGTAGCATAAGATGTTGCACGTCGCAGTTAGACAAAATTCGAAATCCGCAATTCGCAATTCGCAATTCGCAATTCTTCCCATGAGCACAGAACCAAACAAAGTTATCTATTCGATGGTCGGCGTTAGCAAGTTCTACGACAAGAAGCCGGTCCTTAAGGACATTTACCTTTCCTACTTCTATGGCGCCAAGATTGGCGTGATCGGTTTGAACGGATCGGGAAAGTCTTCGCTGCTGCGAATACTCGCCGGCGTCGATAAAGACTTCAACGGCGAGACGGTGATCTCTCCCGGGTTCACCGTCGGTCATCTCGAACAGGAACCGTTGATCGACGACTCACGGACCGTGCGCGAAGTCGTGGAAGAGGCCGTACAAGAAACAGTCGATCTGCTGAAAGAGTTCGAGGAGATCAACGACAGGTTCGGCGAGGAAATGTCAGACGACGAAATGACGGCGTTGCTCGAGCGGCAGGGCGAGGTGCAGGAGAAGCTCGACGCGCAAGACGCCTGGGACCTCGATTCACGTCTGGAAATGGCGATGGATGCGCTCAGGTGCCCACCGCCGGAGACTCAAGTGAAGGTTCTGTCAGGCGGTGAGCGGCGCCGTGTTGCGCTCTGCCGGCTGCTGCTGCAGAAGCCGGACATCTTATTGCTCGACGAACCAACCAACCACCTCGATGCAGAGTCAGTCGCGTGGCTCGAACATCACCTGCAGAGTTATCCGGGAACGATCATCGCCGTAACTCACGACAGGTATTTTCTCGACAACGTCGCAGGCTGGATTCTCGAACTCGACCGCGGTCAGGGAATCCCCTGGAAGGGTAATTACACGTCGTGGCTGGAACAGAAACAGGAACGGCTGCGTCGCGAAGAAAAGTCTGAAAGCGAACGCCAGAAAACCTTGCAACGCGAGCTCGAATGGATTCGCATGTCGCCGAAAGCTCGCCACGCGAAAGGCAAGGCAAGAATCAACTCGTACGAGGAACTGCTGCGACAGGAGTCAGAAAGGCGAAGGGAGGATCTGGAGATTCACATTCCTCCCGGGCCGCGACTTGGCAACGTCGTCATCGAAGCAGCAGGTGTGAACAAGGGATATGGCCGGAACCTGCTGGTTGAAGACATGACGTTTGCGCTTCCTGCCGGCGGCATCGTCGGCGTGATTGGCCCTAACGGCGCCGGCAAGACGACGTTGTTTCGGATGATCACTGGAGAGGAGCAACCTGACGCTGGAACGATTCGGACCGGCGAAACAGTGGCGCTGGCTTACGTCGATCAGAGCCGGACACTCGATCCGCAGAAGTCGATCTGGCAGGAGATTACCGGCGGTGAGGACACTTTAAAGCTGGGCACTCGCGAAGTGAACTCACGTGCGTATGTAGGTCGATTCAATTTTTCCGGTTCGGATCAGCAGAAGAAGGTCGGGATGTTGTCAGGCGGCGAACGCAATCGCGTGCATCTGGCGAAGATGCTCAAGGAAGGGGCGAATGTTCTGCTCCTTGACGAACCGACGAACGATCTTGATGTCAACACACTGCGCGCGTTGGAGGAAGCACTGGAGAACTTTGCCGGATGCGCTGTCGTGATCTCGCACGACCGCTGGTTTCTCGATCGAATTGCTACTCACATACTGGCGTTTGAGGGCGATAGCAAGGTGGTTTGGTTTGAGGGTAATTATTCCGAGTATGAGGCGGACCGGAAAGAACGCCTGGGGGCTG
>NZ_JBAQEO010000723.1:0-24613 GCF_049286785.1 Rhodococcus sp. (in: high G+C Gram-positive bacteria)
ACTTCATGAATGTGCGTACGAGCGTGGGTGCCGTGTAGTAGATGCTGACGCCGAACTTCTCGATGATCTGGAAGTGGCGGTGCTCGTCGGGTGAGTTGGGGGTGCCTTCGTAGACCACCTGGGTGACGCCGTTCGACAGTGGTCCGTAGACGATGTAGGTGTGGCCGGTGACCCATCCGATGTCGGCGGTGCACCAGTACACGTCCTGGCCGGCTTTGTGGTCGAAAACGTTGTGGTGAGTGTAGGACGCCTGGGTGAGGTAGCCGCCGGAGGTGTGGATGATGCCCTTGGGCTTTCCCGTGGTGCCGGAGGTGTAGAGGATGAACAGTGGGTGCTCGGAGTCGAAGGGCTGCGCTTCGTGCCGGTCGGAGGCCTTGTCGACGGTCTCGTGCCACCAGAGGTCGCGGCCCTCGGTGATGTCGATGTCGATGCCGGTGCGCTTGACGACCAGCACGTTCTTCACCGACTCGGCGCCGTTGACTGCCTCGTCGACGGAGGGCTTGAGGGGTGCGGCCTTGCCGCGCCGCCACTGGCCGTCGACGGTGACGACCAGTTTGGCCTCGGCGTCGTCGATCCGTGAGCGCAGGGCGTGGGCGGAGAATCCGGCGAAGACCACGGAGTGGGTCAGTCCGAGGCGTGCGCAGGCGAGCATTGCGACGATGGCTTCGGGGATCATCGGCATGTAGATCGCGACGCGGTCGCCGGCGACGAGTCCGAGGTCGCTGAAGGTGTTGGCGGCCTTGCTCACCTCGGTGAGAAGGTCGTTGTAGGTGAGGTCGCGGGTGTCGCCCGGTTCGCCTTCGAAGTGGATGGCGACGCGGTCGCCGTTGCCTTCGATCACGTGCCGGTCGACGCAGTTGTACGCGACATTGAGTCTGCCGTTCACGAACCATTTCGCGACGGGGGCGTCGGACCAGTCGAGGACGTCGGTGAACGGTGCGTGCCAGTGCAGCCGCTCGGCCTGCTCGGCCCAGAAGCCGAGTCGGTCCGCGTCGGCTGCGGCCTGGAGTTCGGGCCCGGCATTCGCAGTGGCGGTGAACTCGGGACTCGGCGGGTAAACCTGCGGGACCGCCGCAGCTTTAACGGAATCGTCCTGCGTATCGTTCGCCTGTGCTGCACTGGTCATTGTGGGCCGGCCTTCTTTCCAGTCTTCGATTCGGCTGTTGTAGCACATGTGAGGGTAGTCACAAGTGCTGGTCGACGCATCGTTGCACCACGTTGCAGGCTCCGCTCTTGCGACGATCGGTCGGTTCTCGTCGCCAGGCGGCAGCCGTGCGAGGTTCGGCCCGGATCGATGTTGTTGTCCGATCTTCGATCGGTTGCCGAATAGGCGAGATTTCCTCTCCGCGTCAACACATAATCGAATCGTGTCTTATTCGTCCCCATCATTCGGCCGGGCAGAGGAAAGGGGCCGGCCAGCGTCGTGTCGATCGCTCAGCGGTCGAATCCGTCGGGCCCGGTTCGGGGCGCACCCCGAACCTTGATGTCGTGGGAGGACCGTCTTGCGTATTACACGCGTGGCAACCGCGGTACTGGCGGTCGGCCTGACAGCGGGAATGCTGACTGCCTGCTCGTCCGGTGGGTCGACGAACGGAGGGGGAAGCGGGGTCGTCAACGCCTGGGCCGGGGAGCCACAGAATCCACTCATCCCTACCAATACCAGCGAGAACATGGGCGGCCGCGTCGTCGATTCCCTGTTCGCGGGGCTGATGTCGTACGACGCCGACGGGGGGGTGGTCAACGAGGTTGCCGAGTCCATCGAGACCACCGACGGGAAGAACTTCACCGTCGGACTCGAGGACGGGTGGACGTTCACGGACGGCAGCCCGGTCACAGCGAGCTCGTTCGTGGATGCGTGGAACTACGGCGCTCTCTCCACCAACGCGCAGCTTCAGGGTTCTTTCTTCGATCCCATTCTCGGCTACGACGAGGTGGCGGCGGAGAACCCGACGGCCCAGACGATGTCGGGGTTGAAGGTGGTGGACGACTCGACGTTTACGATTGAACTCAAGCAGCCCGAGGCGGCGTTCCCGGATCGTCTCGGCTTCGCCGCGTACTACCCTCTGCCTGCGGTGGCGTTTGAAGACATGGCGGCGTTCGGCGAGAATCCGATCGGCAACGGGCCTTACATGATGGCGTCCCCGGATGCGTGGCAGCACAACGTCCGGATCGATCTGGTGACCAATCCGGCCTACAACGGTGCCCGCATGCCCAGGAATGCCGGCATCAGTTTCATCCTGTACAACAGCCTCGATACGGCCTACACGGATCTGCTCGCCAACAACGTCGATGTCCTCGATCAGGTGCCGGCCAGTGCGCTCACGACCTTCGAGCGTGACCTGCCGGGTCGTACAGTGAACCAGCCGTCGGCGACTATCGAGACCTTCACCATCCCGGGTCGTCTGCCGCACTTCGGTGGCGAGGAGGGCACACTGCGACGTCAGGCCATCTCGACGGCGATCAACCGTGATCAGATCACCAAGCAGATCTTCAACGGAACACGCACTCCCGCATCGGATTTCACCAGTCCGGCCATCGAGGGCTGGTCGGATTCCCTCGCCGGCAACAGTAACCTGAAGTACGACCCCGAGACCGCGAAGAAGTTGTGGGCGCAGGCGGACGCGATCGCACCGTGGTCGGGCAGTTTCGAGATCGCGTACAACGCCGACGGTGGGCACAAGGAATGGGTGGACGCCACGACCAACAGTATTCGAAACATCCTCGGAATCGACGCGAAGGGTAGGGAGTACCCGACCTTCGCCCAGATCCGGACAGAAGCCACCAACCGCACCATCCCATCCGCGTTCCGCTCCGGCTGGCAGGGCGACTACCCGCAGCAGTACGGGTTCCTGGCGCAGAACTACCAAACCGGTGGCAGCTCCAACGATGGTGACTACTCGAATCCGGAGTTCGACCGGTTGCTCCGCGCTTCCGCGGGCGAGGTCGACCCCGAAAAGGCTCAGGAACTGATCGACCAGGCGCAGGAGGTCCTCCTGCGCGATCTTCCGGGCATACCCACCTGGTATCGCAACGCGGCGAGTGGCTGGTCGGAGAACGTGTCGAGTGTGACGATCGACTGGAAGGGTATCCCGATGTACTCGGACATCGAGAAGAACTGACGTCTCGATGTCCGGTTGACGACGGGTGGGCCTGCGAGTTCCTCTCGGCACCAGGTAGTGGCACCACCACCACTCGCGAGGTCACGTCCCTCCACGACAAGGAGGTGATCCGATGCTCTGGTACATCGGTCGCCGCTTACTCCAGATGATCCCGGTCTTTTTCGGAGCGACATTTCTGGTCTACGCGATGGTGTTCCTCCTTCCCGGAGACCCCATTGCCGCGCTGGCGGGGGACAAGGCGCTCAGTCCCGCTGTCGCAGCCCAACTCCGCGCGCGCTATCACCTCGACCAGCCATTCCTCATGCAGTATTTCCTGTATCTGAAAGGGATCTTCACCCTGGATTTCGGTACGTCCTTCTCCGGCCGTCCGGTCAGTGAAGTCCTTGCCGAGGCATTTCCGATCACGCTCGAGCTGTCTCTCATGGCGTTGGCGATCGAGGGACTCTTCGGCATCGGTTTCGGACTGTTGGCCGGACTGCACAAGGGGGGCATCTTCGACAGCAGTGTGCTGCTCGTGAGCCTGGTGATCATCGCGATTCCGATCTTCGTAATCGGTTTCCTCGCCCAGTTCTTCATCGGCATCAAGTGGGGATGGGTTTCACCGACCGTCGGGGGTGACACCAGTTTCACGAATCTGCTGTTGCCGGCGTTCGTGCTGGGGTCCGTGTCGTTCGCGTACGTGCTGCGGCTCACCCGGACTTCGGTCGCGGAGAATCTCACCGCCGACTACGTGACAACCGCGACCGCCAAGGGTCTTTCGCGACGTCGGGTGATCGGGGTTCATGTGCTGCGGAACTCGTTGATCCCGGTCGTCACTTTTCTGGGTGCCGATCTCGCCAGCCTGATGGGTGGGGCGATCGTCACCGAGGGCATCTTCAACATCAACGGTGTGGGCGGCACGATCTATCAGGCGGTCACCCGCGGTGAGGCACCGACGGTCGTCTCCTTCGTGACGGTGCTGATCGTCATCTATCTGGTGGCGAACCTCATTGTCGACCTCCTGTATGCCGTGCTCGATCCGAGGATCCGCTATGTCTGAGAAGCTGGAGAAGGACGCGATCACCCTGGCGGGCGGCCGGAAGGTTCGGCAGGCGCATTTCGTCGCACCTGACGAGGTGGCAGCGCCGGGTGCCACCGACGCTGTGGATATCGAAAGGCAGCCGACGAGTATGTGGTCGGACGCGTGGCGGAAGCTGCGGAGGCGTCCACTCTTCCTCGTGGCGTCCGCCATCATCCTCGCGGTGGTCGCTGTGGCCGCGTTCCCCAGCTTGTTCACGAGTACGGATCCCCGCTTCTGCGACCTGGCGTTCAGCATGCAGGGTCCGTCGGCCGACCACTGGTTCGGATTCGACAAGCAGGGCTGCGACATCTATTCGCGCACCATCTATGGGGCACGGGCGTCGGTGCTGGTGGGGGTCGGCGTGACGACGACGGTTCTGATCGTCGGTGTGCTCGTCGGTGCTGTCGCCGGATACTACGGCGGCTGGGCCGACTCGCTCCTGTCGCGGGTGGCCGACATCTTCTTCGGTATTCCCCTCATCCTTGCCGCGATCGTTCTGATGCAGCTGTTCACCGACCGAACGATCTGGACCGTCATCCTCGTGCTCGCCCTGTTCGGCTGGCCGCAGATGGCGAGAATTGCTCGTGGCGCGGTGATCTCGGCGAAGAACAACGATTACGTGATGGCTTCGCGGGCGCTGGGTGTGTCGAACCTCCGCACATTGGTACGCCATGTCCTGCCGAATTCGCTGGCCCCGATCATTGTGATCGGTACCATCTCTCTCGGCGTCTACATCGTCGCCGAGGCCACACTCTCGTTCCTCGGTATCGGGTTGCCGTCGTCCGAGGTCTCGTGGGGTGGCGACATCAGCACGGCCCAGGTCACCCTCCGGCAGGGTTCGGCGATTCTGTTCTATCCGGCTACCGCACTCGCGATCACGGTCCTCGGATTCATCATGATGGGCGACGCCCTGCGGGACGCGCTCGATCCCAGGGCACGGAAGAGGTGAGCGCGATGTCCGCTGACAAAGTTGTGGAGCGGCAGGCGCCGGCCGAGGAGGTTCCCCTGCTCGAGATCCGGGACCTCGAGGTGTCGTTCCAGTCGGGCTCGGGACCGATTCGGGCGGTGCGAGGTGTGAACCTCACCGTATACCCGGGCCAGACGGTCGCCATCGTCGGTGAGTCCGGTTCCGGAAAGTCCACCACCGCGCACGCGATTATCAACCTGCTTCCCGGCACGGGAAAGGTCACCGGTGGTCAGATTCTCTTCGAGGGAAAGGATCTGGCGGCGGCGAGCGAGCGCGCCTTCGTGTCGTTGCGGGGGAAGAAGATCGGCCTGGTGCCACAGGACCCCATGTCGAATTTGAATCCCGTGTGGAAGGTGGGGTTCCAGATCAGGGAAGGCATCGAGGCGAACGGAATCGCCAAGGGAAGGGCCGCGAAAGTACGCGCTGCCGAGCTGCTCGAGGAGGCGGGGCTCGCGGACGCCGCGGTCCGATTGGGTCAGTATCCGCACGAGTTCTCCGGTGGGATGCGTCAGCGCGCGCTCATCGCGATCGGACTGTCGGCACGTCCGAAGCTGCTCATCGCGGACGAGCCGACCTCGGCGCTCGACGTCACGGTGCAGCGGCAGATCCTCGATCACCTCGACGGTCTCACCGACGAGCTGGGAACCGCGGTCCTTCTCATCACACACGATCTGGGGCTTGCTGCGGAACGCGCCGAACACCTGATCGTGATGAGCAAGGGCCGGGTGGTGGAGTCGGGTCCGGCGTTGGAGATTCTTCAGCGGCCCCAGCATCCTTACACGCAGAAGCTGGTGGCCGCGGCGCCGTCGCTGGCATCGCAGCGCCGGAGTTCGTCGCTGGCCCGCGCCGACGTCCGGGAGCAGGCGCTCGAAGTGGTGGGCCGAGCGGAGGAGCCCGGCCGGATCGGTGCGGAGTTCGTCGAGGCCACCGACGAGGTGGTGACGGTCACCGGACTGAACAAGATCTTCAAGATCAGGCAAGGTCTGCGCACGTCTGCCGAGTTCGCCGCCGTCAAGGACGTCTCGTTCTCGGTTCGGCGCGGAACCACCACGGCAATCGTCGGCGAGTCGGGGTCGGGTAAGTCGACGGTGGCGCAGATGGTGCTGGGGCTGCTTCCACCGACGTCGGGAAACGTGGTGTTCGACGGAAAGGACGTCGCCACCCTGGACAGGAAGGAGACGCTCGCCTTCCGGCGACGGGTCCAGCCGATCTTCCAGAATCCGTACGGAACCCTCGACCCGATGTACTCGATATTCCGGACGATCGAGGAGCCCCTCCGCACGCACAAGGTGGGCACCAGGAAGGAACGCGAAGCGCGGGTGCGCGATCTGCTGGACAAGGTGGCCTTACCGAGTGAGGTGATGCGCAGGTTCCCCAACGAGCTGTCCGGCGGCCAGCGGCAGCGTGTCGCCATCGCGCGGGCGCTCGCGCTGCAGCCCGAAATGGTGGTGTGCGACGAGGCGGTGTCCGCCCTGGACGTGCTGGTTCAGGACCAGATTCTTACTCTGCTGAACGATCTGCAGGCGCAGCTCGGCCTGACCTATCTGTTCATTACCCACGATCTCGCGGTGGTGCGGCAGATCGCTGACCACGTGCTGGTCATGTCGTCCGGCGCCATCGTGGAGACGGCCACCACCGACGAGGTGTTCTCGGCACCGAAGGAGGAGTACACCCGGAGGCTGCTCGAGGCGATCCCCGGGGGAACGATCCGGCTCGGCGCCTGACGTCGCGGCCCGGCCGGGTAGCGTCGACAGGCGTGAGTGACCCGTTGCAGCCCCTCGTCGACCTACCCGGCGTCCGCGATGCCGCAGACCGCGCCCGTGACGCGCTCGGCGAGGTTCACCGGCACAAGGCGAACCGGCGTGGATGGCCGACCACCGCGGCCGAGGCGGCGGTGAGGGCGGCCCGTGCATCGGCGGCGCTCGACGGGGGCCGCACCGAGCTGCCTGCCGCCGGTGAAGCCGGCGATCCGATCCTGTCCGGAGCCCTGCGGGTGGGGCAGGCGCTGGACGGTGACGCGCTCGCCCTGCTGCAGTCCACCTGGCAGCGTGCACCCCTGCAGGCGCTGGCGCGGCTGCACCTGCTGGCCGCGGCCGATCTCGTCGACGATCCGGAGTCGCTCGGCCGGCCCCATTCCCATCAGGGGGTGGCGGAGCGACTGGCGGGAGTGGCCGACCTCGTCACGGGCGGTACCGATGCGCCCGCCCCGATACTGGCGGCGGTGGTACACGGGGAATTGCTGACACTGAAGCCGTTCGGAGTGGCGGATGGGATCGTGGCCCGTGCCGCGTCCCGTTTGGTGTGTGTGTCGACCGGCCTCGATCCCCACAATCTCGGGGTCCCGGAGGTCAGTTGGCTGCGACGGCAGCAGGCCTACCGCAACGGCGCCGCGTCCTTCGCGTCCGGTACTCCGGAAGGCGTCGGGAGTTGGGTGATCCTGTGCTGCGGCGCCCTGGAGGCCGGCGCCCGTGAGGCCACGTCGATTGCCGACTCCGCGTCCGGCTGAGAACTGGCGCCGCGTCGGAATCGACTGCGACACAGAAGGATCCGGAAACCCAAACGGGCGGCGTTGCCGACTGTCGTCGACTTCGCCGCCCGATCAGCACGGACAACGGTTACCAAGCGTGCTTCGAGGGGTTGTGGTGGTTGGCCTCGGCGAGAGTCCGAATATCATCGGGTCGTCCCCGCAACCCGTGCAGGGTCCTTGCCGGTGAAGACTCGAGTCTCGCAGGCCCACAACGCTTCTGCCCTTATAGTGGCTTGCTGCTCCGCGTGGGTACCTTATGCCCGTGCCGGGAATCCAGGTTGGGAGATCGATCCTTCTCTTCCGGGTCGATCTTGGCCTTCCCTTCTTCCGTAACTCCTTTGTACTCCGAGACACCCGTCACTTCAAGTGTCAAATTCGCTTCGGGCCGTGTTGTGAGCAGCGCAGGTCAGCGTCTGCGACGCAGGGCGCTATAGGTGAAGGCGCCCGCGACGAGCGCTCCCACGCTCACTGCGGCCGTGGTGGCGACAGTGGCCGCGGACGGTGTCTGCAATCGAGCGCGCATCGAGACCGGATTGGAGAAAGCCAAAATGGGCCAACCATTTCCGACGGCGATCTTCCGGAGTGTTCGGTCCGGGTTGACTGCCGTCGGGTGCCCGACGGCGTACAGCATGGGCAGGTCGGTCGCGGAGTCGGAATATGCGTAGCTGGCCGACAGATCGTAGCGATGCTCCTCCGCCAACAGCTGGATCGCTTCGACCTTGCCGTCGCCGTAGCAGTAGAACTCGAGCTCGCCGGTATAGAGCCCTTCTTTCACCTCCATCCGGGTGGCGGTGCTGTGCGTGGCTCCAAGTGCCGCGGCGATGGGGCCCACAACTTCTTCGCCGGATGCCGAGACCACAACGACGTCGTGACCACGTAGCCGGTGGTCGGCGATCAGGTCAGCGGCCTCGGCGAAGACCAGGGGGTCCACGATGTCGTGCAGGGTTTCGGCAACCACCGCCCGCACCTGCTCCACATTCCAGCCGGCGGACATGCTGGTCAGATAGGCGCGCATCCGTTCCATCTGATCGTGGTCCGCTCCCGACAGCAGGAAGAGGAACTGGGCGTAGCTGCTCTTCAGGACCGACCGTCGATTGATCAGGCCCTGGTCGAAGAACGGCTTGCTGAACGCCAGCGTGCTCGACTTCGCGATGATGGTTTTGTCGAGATCGAAAAACGCGGCGATTCGACCTGTTTCGGTGTGTCCTGTCCTGGCACTTCTCTGCGGCTTCGCGGTCACGAGAGAAGAATATGCGGATCTCGGTGGATAATGGGCGTTCGGTCACGAGTGCCGTCGCGGAGAGGTCTTCCGGGTGCGGACACGCGACCTCCGGGGCGACAGTTGAACTTGCAAATACTGATTGTGAGAGGTGTAGTATTGCCAATGTCCGGATCTGATTCGGACATGTTCAGCCCGACCCCCCGGGGCTGAACACCGACGACCCTCGCCTCCTCCCCCCCTGGCGAGGGTCGTCCTCTATTTCCGGCAAGGTCTCGTCAGCGAGGCAGAATCGGCGCCTTCTGTAGGCAAGAACCAGTTATGGTGCGGCCGTACCAATTTTCATTCACAGGCCCGAAGTTGTCCACAGCCCGGCGGACGGGCCTTCCGCAAGGCCCTGCGTGCCCGGCATTCTCGTCGTATGGACGCAGAAGGTGGGGGAGAGGTTCTGGTTCTCGTCGAGGACGCGGCGCTGCTGCACAGCATCAGGCGCGTGGCCGCCGCGGCCGATCGGGTACTGAACGAGTCGGGGACGGCGGATGCTCGGCACGGTTGGGGAACCGCGGACATCGTGATTCTGGACGCCACGGCCGCTCTCGCCTGCCGTGGTCGGCTTCCGCGCAGACGTCGAGTCGTGTTGCTGTGTGACGGGCCGCCGGGAATCGACGAGTGGCGGATCGCGACCGCCGTCGGCGCCGAGCATGTGCTCTCGGTCCCGGACGACGAGGCAGTGCTGGTCTCCGTCCTCGGGGAGCGACCCGAACGTCCGGAGGCTCAGGGCAGCGTGGTCGCGGTGCTCGGAGGATGCGGCGGGGCAGGTGCGTCGACGATGGCGTCGGCCGTTGCGCTGATCTCCGCAACCGGGCCCCGTCCGGCATCGACCCTCCTTCTGGATGCCGATGCCTGGGGGTCGGGGCTGGATGTCGTCCTGGGCCTCGAGGACGTGCCCGGCCTGCGGTGGTCGGGTCTGTCGATCGAGGGTGGCCGGATCTCCTCCGATGCATTGCGCGACGCACTCCCGGCGTGTGGCGCTCAGTTGCGGGTCCTGGCCTGCACCAGGGCCGGGTCCGGTCCCACCGCAGCCGCGACCCGGGCCGTCATCGACGCCGGCCGCCACGCGGGGGATCTCGTGGTCTGTGACGCGCCGAGACACCCGAACCCGGTCACTGAGGCGGTTCTGGAACTGGCCGACATGGTCGTGCTCGTCATCCCTGCCACGGTGCGAGCCTGCATCGCCGCCGGAAAGGTCGCCGAGTGGATCTCGGACCGGAACCCCAACTTGGGTCTGGTTGTGCGGGGTCCGGCGCCCGGTGGACTGCGCGGTGCCGACGTCGCCGAGGTACTCGGCCTTCCCCTGATCGCGTCGATGCGCGCCGACCGGACGCTCACCGGGATGCTCGAGCACGGGGGATTGCGGCCCGGCCGCCGCTCGGCCCTGTCTGCCGCCGCGGGCGCCGTCCTGGAGGCGATCAGCGGCAGGCCCCGGACGCGGGAGTGGGCCGCATGAGTTCCCTCGTCACTCCCGACCTGCTGGATCGGGTGAGGGAACGACTCGCCCACACTGCCGGGGAGCCGACACCGGCTACGGTCGCCGCTGCCATACGCACCGAGTCCGGCGGTGTGCTGGGCGATACCGATCTCCTCGGCGCACTTCGCGTCCTGATGACCGAGCTCACCGGAGCAGGTCCGTTGGAATCGCTGCTGACGGAAGCCGGGGTCGCTGATGTCCTCGTCACCGCGCCGGATCAAGTCTGGGTCGATCGAGGGAAAGGGCTCGAGCGCACGACAATCCGCTTCGCCGACGAGGCTGCGGTTCGTCGGCTCGCTCAGCGGCTCGCCCTGTCCGCGGGCCGGCGCCTCGACGACGCCCAGCCGTGGGTGGACGGGCGGCTGCGCGACGTGGGCAACGGTTCGTTCGGTGTCCGGCTCCATGCTGTTCTCGCTCCGGTCGCTCAGGGCGGCACTTGCCTGTCCCTCAGGGTTCTGCGGCCCGCCACTCAGGGGCTCGACGCGCTGCTCGTCGGCGGTGCCCTCACGCGGACGGCTTACGACCTTCTCCAGCAGGTCGTGCGCGCGCGTCTCGCCTTCCTGGTTACCGGCGGCACCGGGGCAGGAAAAACGACATTGCTTGCCGCACTGCTGGGCGCCGTCGATCCCGCCGAGCGCATCGTGTGCGTGGAGGATGCCGCGGAACTTGCGCCGAAACACCCTCACGTGGTGCGACTCGTGGCCCGGGCGCCCAATGTCGAGGGCGTCGGCGAGGTGACCGTCCGCGATCTCGTGCGGCAATCCCTCCGAATGCGACCGGACCGAATCGTGGTGGGAGAGGTCAGGGGTGGTGAGGTGGTCGACTTGTTGACCGCGCTCAATACCGGCCACGACGGAGGTGCGGGCACGGTGCATGCCAATTCTCCCGAGGAGGTTCCCGCACGGCTCGAGGCGCTTGCCGCGTTGGGCGGGATGGATCGCGCGGCGCTGCACAGTCAGCTTGCCGCCGCTGTCCAAGTGATCTTGCACGTTCACCGTTCCGCGTCTGGGCCGCGTAGACTGCTGCAGATCGGTGTCGTCACTCGTGATGATCGCGGGCACGTCACGATCGTGCCCGCCTGGACTCACGGGGTGGAGCGTGACATCGGTGCCGATCGTCTCGAATCGCTTTGCCGCCGAAGAGAATCAGGTGTGCTGTGATCACAGCCCTGGCCCTGCTGTCCTGCGCGGTTCTCGTCAGCCCGTCTGCGCGATCGCGGCCACGGTTGGTCGCGGTCCTGGGCGGAGTGGAGCCGCGCGCGCGAATCAGGCGACCATGGTTGGTGCCGGCAATACTGCTCGGGCTGTTCCCGGTATACGAACTCGGTGGGGTCATGGCCATCGCTGCAACGGTGATCGTCGGCTCCACAACAGCTTTCAGATACACGAAGCGGCGCGCCGCGCGCGCAAAGGCAGGGGACCTGCGCGCGATGCTGTCGAGTCTCGAAGTGGTGACAGCCGAACTCAGGGTGGGAGCCCATCCCGCGGCGGCGTGCGAGACCGCCGCCGAGGAATGTGTGGGCGAAATGTCGACGGCATTTCGGGCCGCCTCGGCGCGTGCCCGGTTAGGCGGATCTGCTGCGGATGGATTCCGGTCCGTCGAATCCCGCATCGATATCGAACTGGAACGCCTCGCCGACATCTGGTCGGTGGCAGAGACCCACGGGCTGGCGCTTGCGGAACTACTCGACGCCGCGCGATCCGACCTTCTGGGGCGCAACCGTTTCCGTCAGCGCACGGAGGCAGGACTGGCCGGAGCGCGGGCCACGGCGACCGTGCTCGCGGGGCTTCCATTGCTGGGCGTGGGTCTCGGGCAGATGATGGGTGCCGCTCCACTGACAGTTCTGTTCGGCGGGGGCCTGGGTGGATTCCTGCTCGTCCTCGGAGCGGGGCTCGTATGCGCGGGACTGCTGTGGACCGATCGGATCGTCCGAGGAGTCACGGGATGAGCTGGTATGCACTGCTAGTCGTTGCCTGCTCGATGCTCGTCCTACCCGGGAAGAAGCCGCCGGTGGCACGGATTCGAGGAGGGGAGAGTCACCCGGGCCACCTGGCGCCGGCGTCCCGCGAAAGAGCGAGCCGTGACGATCCCCTCGCGGCCGCCGCGAGCTTCGACCTGCTCGCTGCATGTCTGCGGGCGGGACTTCCCATCGCAACCGCTGCCGAGGCGGTGTCCCACTCGGCGCCGCATCCGTTGTCGGAGTCGCTGCGTCGTGCCGGAGACCTGCTCTCGCTGGGTGCCGATGCGGCGACGGCATGGGAAACGGCCGCATCGGATCCGGACACCGAAGCACTTGCCCGGATGGCCCGCCGATCGGCACGGTCGGGTTCCTCGCTTGCGAACTCGATGTCGGAACTCGCCACCGACAGCCGCACACAGGCCGAACATGCGGCCGCAGCATCGGCCGAACGAGCAGGCGTTCTGATCAGCGGTCCACTCGGGCTCTGCTTTCTTCCGGCCTTCATCTGCCTCGGAATAGTCCCGGTCGTGATCGGTCTCGCATCGCGGGTGCTGGGCGGCGGACTGCTGTGAGTCGGCCTGCTGTCAGAAATCGACACTTCCGACGCAGAAGCGCTGCGCCGGAGCTCAAAAGGGGGAACACAATGGATTCCACAGTTCGGGCTATCACTGCGCGGCTGACATTGCTCGCGGTGGGCGAGGAGGGGATGTCGACGGCCGAATATGCCATCGGCACCATTGCCGCCGCGGCGTTCGGAGCCGTGCTCTATTCGGTCGTGACCGGCGACAGTATCGTCACTGCGCTGACGAACATCATCGACAAAGCACTCAACACCGCGGTGTGATGACGGCGCTGGGAGACCTGCGCACGTCGGAGCGCGGGGGCGTGACGGTGGAGGCGGCCATCGCGATCGCGTCGATCATGGCGGTGGTTGTGTTGTGTATCGGAGCGATCACGGCAGCGACTCTGCACGTTCGGTGCGTGGATTCGGCACGCGAGGCCGCCCGGCTCGCAGCCCGCGGAGATCGCGAGTCGGCGATTTCCACGGCGCTGCGGGTCGCGCCCGACGGTGCCGACGTGGCGGTACGGACGGAAGGAGAGTTCGTGGTCGCTACCGTGCGGACGCACAGTTCTCTGCTTCCGCTGGTGCGGATTTCGGCGGAGGCCGTTGCCGCACTCGAACCGGCGGTGCCGGGATGGAACGAGAACGGGAGGTGAACGTGTCACCGTCCGAGGATCGCGGATATGCGACGGTCCTCGCATGCTGTGCGCTGGCCGCAATGGTGGTGGTCACGGCACTGCTCATGCATGTCGGATCGGCGGTGAGCGTGCGTCACCGCGCACAGTCCGCCGCGGATCTTGCCGCCGTGGCGGCTGCGACGGGGCTCGACCAGGGGACCGAGTCGGCATGCGCGCGGGCGCGGATACTCGCGGAACGCATGCGGGCGGAACTGGTCTCGTGCTCCGTGTACGACTGGGATGTGGTGATCACGGTCTCGGCGCCGGTACTACTCTCCGCATTCGGTGCCCGGGACGCGCGGGCGGTGGCACGCGCCGGGCCTTCCGAGTGAACCGGTTCAGCCGATCGAGTCGAGCACCGCCGTGAGAACACGAACGGCACCGTCCTTGTCGAGGGGGTCATTGCCATTACCGCACTTTGGTGAGTACACGCACGAGGGGCAACCCGACGCGCACCCGCACGACACGATCGCTTCTCGGGTCGCGCCGAGCCAGCGAGTCAGCTGGGCATGCCCGCGGTCGGCGAAACCGGCTCCACCGGCGTGACCGTCGTGGACGAACACGGTAGGAAGTCCGGTATCCGCGTGCAGCGCGGTCGATACGCCACCGATGTCGCCGCGATCGCAAACCGCGACCAGGGGTAGCAGGCCGATGGCGGCGTGCTCGGCGGCGTGCAACGAACCGGGCACCCGTTCTGCGGGGATGCCGGCCTGTAGCAGAAGTTCCGGGGTGATCGTGTACATCACCGCACGTGTCGGAAGGGTCTGCCGTGGCATGTCCAGTTCCACGAAGTCGAGGACTTCGCCGGAAGACGACCGGCGCAGGTATCCGGTGACCTGATGGGTCACCTCCACTTCGGCCAACGCCACCTCGACCTCGCCGAACAGTTTCTGCTCGTGCACCGCGGTGATCGTGATCTCGGTCGTTTCCCGGGCCGATGTCGTCCAGTCGGGATCTTCGGCGTGCACCAGCGCAAGCCCCTCTTCGAGGTCGAGTTCGTCGACCACATAGGACTCACCCTGGTGGATGTGAACAGCACCGGGGTGCACAGTGGCGGGGGCACGTCCGGTGTCGACGGTTCCGAGCATGCGCCCTGATTCAGCGACCACAATCGCAACCTGCATCCCGATTCCGCCTCGGATATCCAGCGCCCCATGTGGATTTGTCCCGGCTGTGACGAACCAACCGTGGGTGCGACGGCGGATCAGCCCGCGAGATTCGAGGGAACGGAGGACCTCGAGTGCACCGAATGAGTCGACCTCGGCATCCGACAGCGGTAACTCCATTGCCGCGCAGAGCAACTGCGGGCCCAGTACGTACGGATTGCCTGGGTCGGTGACCGTGGCCTCTATCGGCTTGTCCAGCAGTGCTGCCGGATGGTGGACGAGATACGTGTCGAGCGGATCGTCGCGGGCAACGAGGACCACGAGGGATCCTTCTCCGCGCCTGCCGGACCTGCCGCTCTGCTGCCAGAACGATGCGACCGTTCCCGGGAACCCGGCGACCACGACGGCGTCGAGTCCGGCGATGTCGACCCCCAGCTCCAGTGCATTTGTGGTGGCCGCGCCGAGTAGCGTGCCGTCGGCCAGGGCCGCTTCGAGTTCGCGGCGGTCCTCGGCGAGGTAACCGGCCCGATAGGACGCCACACGCGGGACCAACCGGGGATCGACTTCGGCGAGTAGGCGTTTGGTGGCCAAGGTAGTCAGTTCAGCGCCCCGGCGTGAGCGGACGAACGTGAGAGTGCGGGCGCCCTCCACCACGAGATCCGCCATGATGCGTGCAGCCTCGGAGCCCGCGGGCCGACGGACCGGGCTGCCGTTCTCCCCGAGCACCTCCTTCATCAGAGGTGGTTCCCAGAGGGCGACTGTTCTCGGTCCGTGGGGGGAGCCGTCGTCCACCACCTCGGCGCAGGGCGCACCGATCAATCGGGATGCAGCAGCACCGGGGTTCGCTGTGGTGGCGCTGGCGAGCACGAACACGGGCTGCGCCCCGTAGCGTGCGGCGATGCGGCGTAGCCGGTGCAGGACGAGTGCCACGTTGGAGCCGAAGACGCCTCGGTAGGAGTGGCATTCGTCGATGACGACGAATGCCAGGTGCCGGAAGAAATGGGCCCACCTCTGGTGGGTCCGCAGCAGGGAGATGTGCAGCATGTCGGGGTTGGTGAAGAGCCAACGGGAGTTTTCCCTGGCCCAGTGACGCACTTCGAGTGGAGTGTCGCCGTCGAACCCACACGGGCAGGCGCTGCGAAGTGTGTTGCCGGAGTCCAGAATTTCCGAATCGGTGAGTGAGGTCACGGCCCGTAATTGGTCAGCGCCCAGGGCTTTGGTCGGGGAGAGGTACAGGGCTGTAGCCAGCGGGTCCGTTGCCAGGGTGGTCAATACCGGAAGTTGGTATGCCAGTGACTTTCCGGACGCGGTGCCCGTTGACACGACGACGTTCGTACCGGACTTTGCGAGGTCGGCGGCGACCACTTGGTGGCTCCAGGGCCGAGCGATGCCGTGTTCCCCGAGCGTTCGGACGACGTCGGGGTGCGCCCAAGCGGGCCATTCGGCCCACTTCGGGGTGCGCGCAGGCAGTTCTGCCGCGAATGTGAGTGGACTTTCGTCGTCGGGAACGCCCGCGAGGATGCAGTCGAGCAGGGTTCGCCCAAATGTTTCGCCCGTATTGCCACTGTTGTCATGTGGCGAAAACGGTGTGCTCACTGATATCTCCGGGCTGTTGTAGTGGTCGGGCGGGTTGCTTCCATAACGCCGCGACCTGCGTGTTTGATGATAACGACCGCGGGCGTGGAGGTGTTGTCCGGGGTCCGCTGGACCCGGGTCGAAACGGCTGATTCGTGGTCGTTCTCGTCAAGATCAACTTTTTTGTGAATTGTTCGTATTTCGACTGTTGTGTTCGCGGAGTTCATGGTTGACTACACCTTGGTCGCAGCTTCTGTGTTCGTGGGCTTGAGAGAGTGAACGTTCGCAGGATCGATGTTGCGAACGCGGTGCTCTGCTTTTCCTGAGGGGGAAATCAAGAAGTACAGCGGTCGGAACCGGCCCGGTGGACTGTATGTGCTGTCCGCCGCATCCGGTGGTTAGAAAGAGAAGGAAAAGCATGGCACAGGGCACTGTGAAGTGGTTCAACGCGGAAAAGGGCTTCGGCTTCATCGCACCAGAAGACGGCTCCGCTGACGTCTTCGTTCACTACTCCGAGATCCAGGGCAGCGGATTCCGTACCCTCGAGGAGAACCAGCGCGTCGAGTTCGAGGTCGGCCAGGGCACCAAGGGCCCCCAGGCTACCGGCGTTCGCGCAGTCTGATTCTGCCGTTCACTTTCGTGAACATGTAATCAGATAGGCGGGGTTCTGAAGACCGCGTCTGATTCGTCCCCCATCGCCTCGAGCGATGGGGGACGATTTCGTTTGACGGCTTGTCTCGAGAGAGCCGCGTAGCCAAAGGTGGGTTCTACGGTGAGCCAGCTTTCCCTCTTCTCCGCCGAGGCGATGCCGCCCGCTGTCACAGACCTCTGTGGACTGCTCGCGGCACCGGGTCAGTTGGTGGCGTCGGGTGGTCGGGTGCGCATCTCGATCGTGGTCGACGCACAGTGGCGAGCCCAGGCGATCGCGGAGCTGATCACGGCGGCCGGCCTCGACGCGGAGATCACGCGCAGCGACGAGGGCAGTCCGCTCGTGCGCACCGCTCCGGTCGTCGATCTGCTGCCGCTCGCCCAGCAGTGGACGCGGGGAGCGGTCAAAGCGGTGCCCGCCGGATGGGTCCCGTCCGGACGGCAGTTGAGGGTGTGGGCGCTGGCGTCCGGCAAGGGTGAGGCAGACGGCGAGCGGTTCGTTCTCGGCTCGATCCGCACGCACCGGATACCCATGAGCCGTTGGCCCAGGCGTTGATGCGGGCAGGCATCGCCCCGACGCTCATCGGCACTCGCGGGGCGGGTCCGGGCCTCCGGATCTCGGGTCGCCGCAGGCTGGCGAGACTCCTCGAAAGCATCGGCGAGCCACCCGCGAACTTGGACGATCGTACTGATTGGCGGCATGTGTAGAGCGCCGCAGACGGTACTGATCTGCGAGGATGGGTTCCGGGTATGTCACTCTAGTAATGGGCGAACATGTATAAAAGGGTTTGTCTGCAACTGCCGGATGGCAGCGATCGACTTCAGGAAGGCTCGGGCTACAGGTGGCTAAAGGGGACAACGGCAGTGCACAGGGTGCGGCGGGAGCCTCCGGTCAGCCTCGCCGCCTCGTGATCGTCGAGTCGCCGACCAAAGCCCGCAAAATCGCCCCGTATCTCGGTAAGAACTACGTGGTAGAGGCGTCGGTGGGCCACATCCGTGACCTCCCGCGTGGCGCCGCCGACGTGCCGGCCAAATACAAGGGTGAGCCGTGGGCGCGTCTGGGCGTCGACGTCGATCACGATTTCGAACCTCTCTACGTGGTGAGTCCGGAGAAGAAGTCCAAGGTTGCCGAGCTCAAGAGTCTCCTCAAGGACGCCGACGAACTCTTTCTCGCCACCGACCCCGACCGCGAGGGGGAGGCCATCGCCTGGCACCTCCTCGAAACCCTCAAGCCGAAGATCCCGGTGCGACGGATGGTCTTCCACGAGATCACCGAGCCGGCCATTCGGGCAGCTGCCGAAGACACCCGGGAACTCGATAACGACCTCGTCGATGCGCAGGAGACACGTCGGATCCTCGACCGTCTGTACGGCTACGAAGTCAGCCCCGTGCTGTGGAAGAAGGTCATGCCGAAGCTGTCGGCCGGCCGCGTGCAGTCGGTCGCCACACGCGTAATCGTGCAGCGCGAACGTGAGCGGATGGCATTCCGGGCGGCGTCCTACTGGGACATCTCGGCCACCCTCGACGCCGGTGAGAGTGCCAGTCCCCGCAGCTTCGGCGCCCGTCTGGTCAGCGTCGACGGGTCCCGCGTGGCCTCCGGGCGCGACTTCGGTTCCGACGGACAGCTCAAGGCGAGCACGGTCACGGTTCTCGACGAGACCCGCGCACGCCGTCTGGCCGAGGCACTCGCCGGTGTCGACCTCACCGTGTCGTCCGCCGAGAGCAAGCCGTACACGCGTAAGCCGTATCCGCCATTCATGACCTCGACGCTGCAGCAGGAGGCAGGACGTAAGCTCCGCTTCACGTCCGAGCGCACCATGCGCATCGCGCAGCGGTTGTACGAGAACGGCTACATCACCTATATGCGTACCGACTCGACGACGCTGTCGTCATCGGCGATCAACGCTGCACGGGCGCAGGCCACCGAGTTGTACGGTGCCGAATACGTGCACGAGACGCCGCGGCAGTACACGCGGAAGGTCAAGAATGCGCAGGAGGCCCACGAGGCCATCCGTCCCGCGGGTGACGTCTTCCAGACTCCTGGTCAGCTGCACTCGAGTCTCGACACCGACGAGTTCCGACTGTACGAGCTGATCTGGCAGCGCACGGTGGCGTCGCAGATGGCGGATGCCCGGGGTACCACGCTCACGCTCCGCATCACCGGGACCGCAGGTACCGGTGGCGGCGGGCCGGAGCATCGCGACTCGGGGATCGGGCCGGAATGCACGTTCTCCGCGTCGGGACGCACGATCACATTTGCCGGCTTCTTGAAGGCCTACGTCGAGAGTGTCGACGAAGAAGCGGGCGGTCAGTCGGACGACGCGGAGTCGCGCCTGCCGGTTCTCGTCGAGGGACAGGCCGTCACGGCCACCAAACTCGACCCGGACGGTCACACCACCAATCCACCGGCCCGCTACACCGAGGCCAGTCTGATCAAGACGCTGGAAGAACTCGGCATCGGCCGTCCGTCCACGTACGCGTCGATCATCAAGACGATCCTCGACCGCGGCTACGTGTACAAACGCGGCAGTGCTCTCGTTCCGTCCTGGGTGGCGTTCGCGGTCATCGGCCTTCTCGAGATGCACTTCGGCCGACTGGTCGACTTCGACTTCACCGCCGGCATGGAGGACGATCTCGACGCCATCGCAGGCGGTCGCGAGCAGCGGGGCAACTGGCTGAGCAGTTTCTACTTCGGTGGTGAGCACGGTGTCGAGGGATCGGTCGCTCGCGAGGGCGGACTGAAGAAGATGGTCGGCGTCAACCTCGAGGAGATCGACGCGCGTGAGGTCAACTCCATCCGGCTGTTCGACGACGCCGAGGGTCGCGAGGTTTGCGTCCGCGTCGGACGGTTCGGCCCTTACCTCGAGCGGACGGTGCAGAACCCCGACGATCCGGAAGGCGATCTCATCTCGCAGCGGGCGAATCTGCCCGACGATCTTCCCCCGGACGAGCTGACGCCCGAATACGCGGAGAAGCTGTTCTCCACCCCGCAAGAGGGCCGCAAACTGGGCGTCGATCCGCTCACCGGACACGAAATCGTGGCGAAGGAGGGCCGCTTCGGCCCCTACGTCACCGAGATCCTGCCCGAGCCGGAACCCGAACCTGAACCCGCGGTGGTACCGGTGACCGAACCGGAACCAGCCGACGGGACCACCAAGACCAAGACGGCAGCCAAGAAGGCGCCGGCCAAGAAGGCCGCCAAGAAAGCCGCCGGACCCAAGCCGCGGACCGGATCTCTGCTCAAGTCGATGGACTTGGCCACCGTCACGCTCGACGACGCCCTCAAGCTGCTGTCGCTGCCGCGTGTCGTGGGTGTCGATCCCGAGACGAAGGAAGAGATCACTGCCCAGAACGGCCGGTACGGTCCCTACCTGAAGAAGGGGAACGACTCGAGGTCCCTCGCCACCGAGGACCAGATGTTCACGGTCACTCTCGAAGAGGCGCTCGGGATTTATGCGGAGCCCAAGCGCCGCGGACGTCAGGCTGCGGCGACGCCGCCACTGCGCGAACTGGGCGTCGACGCGGTCAGCGAGAAGCCGATGGTGATCAAGGACGGTCGTTTCGGTCCTTATGTGACGGACGGCGAGACCAACGCGAGCCTCCGCAAGGGCGACGAAGTCGAGACGATCTCCGATGCGAGGGCGTCCGAACTGCTCGCCGACCGTCGCGCCCGCGGCCCGGTGAAGAAGAAGGCGCCCGCGAAGAAGGCGGCGAAGAAGACCGCTGCGAAAAAGGCTCCGGCCAAGAAAGCGGCTGCGAAGAAGGCCCCGGACAAGAAGGCGTGAGCCGGAACTGCGGTCCGACGGCACTGTCGGATGCGCCGGATAGGCTGTCGCGGTGACCGTATTCGATCGGCTGGTGGGCCAGGAGGACGTCGAGGCGGAGTTGACCGGCGCGGCCACCGCGGCGCGTTCTGGAGCTGCCGCGATGGGCTCGGCGATGACCCACTCGTGGCTGTTCACGGGTCCGCCCGGCTCGGGGCGTTCGGTCGCGGCCCAGTGTTTCGCCGCTGCGTTGCAATGCACCAGCGACGGCGTCCCGGGCTGTGGGCGCTGTCATGCGTGCGCCACCGCCATGGCCGGCACTCACGGAGATGTCCGCCGGGTCGTACCGGAGGGCTTGAGCATCAGCGTCAAGGAGATGCGTGCCATCGTGCAGACGGCGGCCCGGAAGCCGAGCACTGGCCGGTGGCAGGTCGTGGTTATCGAAGACGCCGACAGGCTGACCGAGGGTGCTGCGAACGCTCTCCTCAAGGTGGTCGAGGAACCCCCGGACCGTACGGTCTTTCTTTTGTGCGCGCCCTCCGTCGACCCGCAGGACATCTCGGTGACGCTGCGCTCCCGTTGCCGTCACATACCTCTGGTTACTCCCTCCACCGAGGCCATCGCCCGAGTGCTGTGTGAGCGCGACCGACTCGATCCCGAAGACGCCCGGTTGGCAGCGGCGATCAGCGGCGGTCATGTGGGTCGGGCGCGGAGATTGGCAACAGACCTCAATGCTCGCGTGCGTCGCAAGGAAGCTCTCGACCTCGCGGTCGCGGCTCTCCGGCCGGCAAGTGCGTTCGCCGCAGCCGAGGAGATGGTCCGGTCGGCAGACGCCGAGGCGAAGGAAATGAGCGCTGCCCGCGACGAACCGGAGACCGAGGAACTGCGCACCGCGTTGGGCGCGGGTGGAACCGGTAAAGGTGCGGCCGGCGCGTTGCGGGGCTCTGCTGGTGTTCTGAAGGATCTGGAGAAGCGGCAGAAGTCCCGGGCGACCAGAACGGGGCGCGACGCCCTGGATCGTGCGTTGATCGACCTGGCCGGGCTCTACCGCGACGCGCTCGCCGTGTCGTGGGGATCGACCGCCGCGTCCAACCATCCGGACATGGCCGACCGGTCCGCCGAGTTGGCGTCTCGGACCACCCCGGAAGGCCTCCTGAAGTGCATCGAAGCCGTGCTCGAGTGTCGTGAAGCCATCACCGTCAACGTCAAGCCGCAGTGGGCTGTCGACGCCATGGTGGCCACCCTCGGGGACGCGTTCAGGGAGCCGTTTTCGCATACTCGGCGTTGAGGCGCTAGACTCGCCACCGCCGAAAGGCACCGCTGCCTTAGCTCAGTCGGTAGAGCATTTCACTCGTAATGAAAAGGTCGAGAGTTCGATTCTCTCAGGCAGCTCAGCGGGGAAGGCCCCTCACCTTGAATGACAGGTGAGGGGCCTTCCCCCGTATTCGGCGAAGATCGGCTCTGGGACCGGATGTGATCGCACGCTGCACAGTGCGGTTGTTGGCAGCTTCGGCCGCCGCGGCACCCAAGAACCTCTCGGAGAATGTCCGCTGCGGCGTGAGCGGCGGCCTCCTAACAGGTTCTGCAGTTACGGAAATCCTGCGCTTCAGGACTTCGCCAGGGCGCAGGAAGCCCCGTCCTCGCGGGCGGACACAAAGGTCTTGGTCTCCGTGCCCCGGCCGCGACGGGATCCGTCTGCGTCCCTACGCGCGTTGCCGATGAAACGCGGCGACGACTCGGCTCCGAAGCCCTACGAAGCGCTGGGAGGTGGTTCTTCGGAGCTCCTCCGCAAGCTTCCCGCCGGCGTGTGCCAGTCAGGAATGGTCGGGGGCGTCGAGCACGCTCGCCGCGGCGATCAGGGCGGCTTTGACGATCAATCGTTCGGGGATTTCCTCGAATGTGGCCTGTCCGAGCGCGACGGTCCGGCACGGGGAGTCGCCGCACACCGAGCAGCAGCGGCTGCTGCCGACCTCGGCCTCGAGCCAGTCCTCGAGCGGGCGGCCGGCGATCCAGATGCGGTTGGATTCGGCCGGGTTCGCGGCGAAGTCGGCGTCGTCGAGTTCGCGGACCTCGAGCTGCGGTGTGATGCCGAGCGGGCGGAGGACCTGCTCGAGCGTGCCGACCGCGCGCTGGACCTGCTGGCCGGTGCCGGCGCAGCGGCGGCATGTCTGTCCCTGGCTGACGAGGCGTTGCCAGACGATGGGCAGTGGGGTCATTGCAGACCCTTTCTCGTTCAAGGGGGAGGGTGGGAGTCGACCCGATCTCCAGTGTGACCGACCAACGACGTGGTCGGTGAGCGGTTTGGTCGGTAGCGAGTTCGGCCATGGCCTCGACCATGACCGGGTTGATGTCCCCCATCTGGGGGCATCCGGCGCTGTGCACGCAGACGAGCAGCATCTCGCCTGCGTCTTGCGGCATGAGCACCTCCGGTTGCGATGCGTGCCGGGACATCGATGTCTCCTTACGGCAGGGAAGATTCCGATCGAGTGAAACGCTTACGCAGGCCAGTGAGACGCACACCCAGGGCGACCAGCACGGGAATCTCGATCAGCGACCCGACCACACCGCCGAAGGCCTGCCCGTAGGTGATCCAGACGGGCAGCAACCGGTCCAGGGTCGAGAAGCTTGCCGACGACGGTGGGATGGTCGGTCGTAGCCGTCACAAGGTGACCTCCTCGAGGGTGGTGGCGGCGGTCACGACGAGTTCGAGACGACCCGGACCCTCGCGGCCCGGCTTCCTTGCACTGTTCTCGACCTACTTGCCGGTCGAGGGCCGCTCTGTGCTCGGGGTTCCGATGTCGCGCGAATCGAAAATCGTGAACACTGGTGTCGTGGCCACGCAGAAGAAACCGTCGACGTCTTCGGTGTCCGGTCTTCGCGCACTCCGCGCGCCGGCGGCAGTTGCTGCAGGCGCTTTGGTCGCGGCCACGATCCTCCACTTCCGAGACCCTTATCAACAGGGTGCGTACGGCTTTTGCCCTGTCTACGCCATGACTGGGCTGTGGTGTCCGGGCTGTGGCGGTTTGCGGGCGGTGCACGACCTCACGAACATGGACCTCGGATCGGCGGTATCCAGCAACGTTCTGATCCTCCCGCTGCTCGCGGTACTGACGTTCGCGTGGATCCGGTGGGTGCGTCGACGGAGGCATGATCGCCCGCCGAGCGCGCTTGCCCTCGGCCCACGTGCCACAGTCTTTGTGCTCATCGTTCTTGCGGCGTTTACCGTCACGAGGAATACAACTTGGGGAAGCTGGCTGGCGCCGGCCTGATACCTGGCCACAGCGAGCACGAAACAGAGAGTCGGTTCAGAGATGGCAATGCAGGTCTTTTCGCTGATCGCGATCCTGGGTGCGTTGATCGTGATCATCCCGACGGCACTACGTGTGTTCGGCAAGAGCGAGAACGCGAAGACCCCGGACGAGACGGAAGAGTGACCGTGCTGCACTCTCGACAAACCCGTCGCAGCCCGGCCATGATCTCGATATGAGTGATTCGCTGAAGGACCGAGTGCGCGAGAAGCTGCTCCGCCAGCTCGCCGAGGACGGGGGACACCCGGTCCAGGAGGTCGAGGGAGACGACCCCCGTCTGGTCTCCATCGACAACGATCTGGCCTTGCTGGAGCAAGCGGCCGAGGGGGATGCGGTGATCGAGGAGCTGGCGGCGAAGTACTGGGTCCCCTAGGGGTGAACTCCGCACCTGAACAGATTGGCCCGGTACTCCTGACCTGGCGATTTGGTGGGATGGTTGGAGTCGCGTAACTTATTCCAAGTCAGAGCGACACGGACACCAACCCCGGCCGGAAGGTCGGGGACACGAGGTTGGACGAAGGCGCCTGAACTTCCCGGGACCGTACCGAATTGGTTCGCAGTCCTGGGATGGCCTGAATCGCCCCGGTTTGCAT
>NZ_JBAQEO010000724.1:0-7880 GCF_049286785.1 Rhodococcus sp. (in: high G+C Gram-positive bacteria)
ACACCCTGGTCAGCAACCCTACCGACACTAGATCCGACAGCCGACGATCCGACTCCGGCTTCACCCATCCACTACGCGGCACGCCGACACGATACCGCACAACCCTCTAACTGAACGGTATTGCGTCTAACCGCATAACCACCCCAGAGGAGTCACGCGACAAACTCGTACACGGACGCCCTGGGACTTGACCCTCCGCTAACCTGTTTCATGCGGCCCGACGGACTTCCGCTGTGATCCACAGCCACGGACATGCCCCCACCCGCACGACTGGATTCGTGCTGCCCGGGGGACCCCACTGTGACCTTGCTTCGTACTTCAGCCGACAGAATTGTCGGCATGGCTCATCCCGAGTCGCTCGCTGAGCAGCTGCTGGAACAGATGCTCTTTCGCACGGGTCACCGCGCCAGCGAATCCGAACAGAAGTCCTGGAGCCGCAGTCTGCCTGTGTTGGCTCGCGACCTGGTCGACGCAGGTCTTGGTGGCGTCGAGATGCTTGTCGAATACCACCTGCCACTGACGTCGCAGCGCGCTGACGTCGTACTCGCGGGAACACACCCCGATACCGGTGCGCCGTCATATGTGGTGGTCGAACTCAAACAGTGGTCAGCAGCCACGCACTTTGAGGACAGCGCCGAGCTCGTCGAAGTCCCGGGCATGCCTGGCGGACCGAAGCTGCACCCCGTCGCTCAGGTGAAGGGGTACTGCGATTATCTTGCCGACTTCGCGAAAGCCCTCGCCGACCAACCCGACGCACTCGCGGGCATCGCGTACCTTCACAACGCCACCGATGCCGGCGCAGTCGCAGACCTGCGAGCCTTCCCCGCAAGCACCACTGCTCGCCTCTTCACCGCTGCAGACCGCGGCGATATGCTCACGTTCCTCAAGAGCCGCCTCTCAGCGAACGCCGGCCACACTGCGGGCGACACGCTCATTCGTTCGGCTGTCGCACCGTCCCAGCAGCTGCTCAAAGTTGCGGCTGCCGAAGTGCGCGACCGACCGCAGTTCCACCTGCTCGGTGAACAGCAGCTGGCCGTCGATCTTGTGCTCCATACAGTTGAGCAGGCCCGCGCACACGACACGAAGCGAATCATCGTTGTAACCGGTGGTCCCGGCAGCGGTAAGAGCGTCATCGCGCTTTCCCTCGTCGGCGAGCTGGCGAGGCGAGGTCGGACGGTCATACATGCCACAGGTTCACGCTCGTTCACGCAGACCCTTCGCAAGGTGGCCGGCGCCCGCGCGCCTCGAGTGCAAAAAATGTTCAAGTACTTCAACCAATTCATGACGGCCGAACGCAACGGACTCGACGTTCTCATCCTCGACGAGGCACACCGCATCCGCGAAACGTCGGTCGACCGTTACACCAAAGCCGACTTACGAACCGACCGCCCGCAGATCGACGAACTGATCGCCGCCGCCAGAGTTCCGGTGTTCTTGCTCGACGAACACCAAGTGGTCCGGCCTGGTGAAATGGGCTCACTCGAGCAGATCCAACGCCATGCCAAGACACTCGGTCTCGAAACGCAGCACGTGCACCTCGGAGAACAGTTCCGCTGTGGTGGCAGTGAGGAGTACGTGCTGTGGGTCAAACGCTTACTGGGCCTCGAGGAAGGTGGCCCTTATGAGTGGAAGGGCGATCCGCAATTCGCGGTCCGGGTGGCCGACACTCCTCAGGAACTCGAGCACCTCCTCGCCCAGCAGCAGGGCCGTGGCTACTCGGCACGCATGACAGCTGGATACTGCTGGCCATGGAGTAACGCTCACAAGGACGGATCTCTCGTACCCGATGTTCAGATCGGCAACTGGGCGCGGCCTTGGAACAGCAAGAGCGACAGGCGTATCGGCGACGCGCCGCCCGCGCCATTGTGGGCGACCGAGGATGGTGGTTTCGATCAGGTCGGATGCGTCTATACGGCCCAGGGCTTCGAATACGACTGGAACGGCGTCATTATCGGTCCTGACCTGGTGTGGCGGGATGGCAGGTTCAAGACTGTCCGCGCCGCGAACCGGGACCCCGACATGCGGAATTCGAAGAAGATCGGCGACGTGCGGTTCGACAAGTTGGTCCGCAACGTCTACAAGGTGCTCCTCACCCGCGGGATGATCGGTACCGTCATCTACTCCACCGACGCGGAGACACGAGATGCGCTACAGGATCTGGTGAACGAAACAGTCTGACAGAGCACGACCGAACTACGACACGACACACACGAGCACGGCCCGACAGGCTTCCTTTTCAGGACATGCCTCTACCCGGCGCGATACCGGATAGGCGCATGAGCGTTGACTGCATGGGTATTGGTCATATCGAAGGATTACCCCGATCACTGGGACCTGGCGCAGAAGGATGGCTTCTGGGATACGCGGCCACGCACCAAGATCGAACCGGACGATGACATCTTCTTCTGGATGTCGGGCACGGGTCTCATCGGATGGGCACGAGCAACCTCCGCAACCTTCGAGTTGACGGCTTCCCATCCACCTGCGCACTGGCACGACGTGACAACCGGTGGATACCGGTGGCGCTTCGCCCTGGAGGCGCAGAGCTCCGCACCCCTGAGGCAACCACCGTGGAAGGAGATGGCTGCAGCCACCGGAATCACCGTTCCGGCGAGTAATGGTCGCATCGAAGTGAAGGACCCCAAGGGACAGGCTTACCTACGCGCATTGTTCGAGGGGGCAATCAAATCCGACGAGGCTTTCGCCAGTGGTCTCACCACCTACAAGCCAGGCGACGACCTCCGCAAATATGCGCAGCGAGACATCGCGATACGGCGCGGACAAGGGCAGTTCCGAGACTCCTTGATCGACGCATTCGACGGCGCCTGCGCGATCACTGGGTCCAAGGTTCTCGCCGTGTTGGAGGCCGCACATATCGACCGCTACTACGGCGACCACACCAACCACGTGACCAACGGCCTGCTACTCCGGGCCGATATTCACACCCTGTTCGACCTCCAACGCATCACCGTCGACGCGTACTTGCGGATCCAGGTCGCGCCCACCCTGATCCACACCGAGTACGGCAGTCACCACGGTATGCCCTTACGACTTCCAGCGAACCCGAGTCATCACCCGGATCGCGACGCCCTGCGCCGGCATTGCGAGAGCTGCGATTGGACTTCTGCTTCGCAGAGTCCGTAAGCGATGAATATCGAATGGGCATCGGGAGCGAATGCCGTCTGGATCCTCGGGTCAGACGGCATATTTCCATCAGCTTTCACGGACCTGGCACCGACTTCGGACGTACCAAACTGCATACGGAAGAATGCGCGCCGCCGACGCTGTCAGCAGTTGGGTGCTACCCCGCTGAACGGAACCCCTCGTAACTCTGCTCGAGCAATTCCCGATCCGGTCGCTCTGCCCGCACCGATGGAATCACCATCAGCGTCTGGCCGTGCCGTTCTTTCAATCCATATTCGAGCATCGGCCCGTCGATCTCGATGAGCAGGTCTTGTCGAATTTCGACCACAAGGTCCGGGCGAACACCCAGAATGCGTGCATCGAACGCCGCATGGTGAATCTTGCACATTGCCAGTCCATTTCGGACAGACGCAATTCCGCCATCATCGGAATCCGGCACGATGTGCGCCGCGTCCAGTAGTTGACTATGCCCAAGCGCGCACACCGCGCATCGGGTGTCGTACGCGCGCATCACGGTGGACCGGAAGACAGGCTGATGCAATCGCCGCTTGGTCTCCGCCACGATGTATCGGCGGAGATGTTCCTCAACAGGCGACTCCGTCCGGTGCAAATCGCGCGCCACTTCCGTTGCAACAACGAACTGATGCTGCTCGGGTTCCTCGGCGACAATGAAGACCGGGTAGATCGGCTGAAAGCGACTCGGGCCCACGCCGTAGAACCAGATCAGCGGAACCTTCAACTCCATCGCTGCACGAAGGCCGCGGTTGTCCATGTTCTCCGGATTTTTCCCGGACCACTTGTAGCGAAGGAACCCGTCCACGCCGACTGCATCCTCGTACGGTCGGTCTTCACCAGCAGGACGGTACGTGGTGCTGATTGACAGCGCGGAGGCGAGCTGACGTGGTTTGCGAATACCGCGAGTGGGATCCATCAAACGGAACATCTCACCGTCGATGGTGAAGTCGAGAAGTTCTTGTCGACTGATCGAATCGAGACCATCATTCGTGCGGACTGCCAGGAATTTCATGGCCTCGCTACGCAAACGCGTATCAAAATCTGGTGCCACGACGTTGGCAATTCCAGGTATGTCCGCCACCGGTTGTTCCTTCACGTACTCAGCCTTCCCGCCGCAACAGAACGACAGTAGCCGACGGTTAGGACAGGTATCGATCTAGACTCGCACGCCGCGACCAAGCTCAAGGCGACCGGGCCACCGTCAGGGGTGCCCAGGAAGGTTGAGAAAGCCAGGTAGTTACTGAGTCTCGGACACGTGTGTCCGGCGACTTACGGACTCGAACGAACTGCCCGTCGAACTCCGCGGACACACCGTCGCCTCCACTTGGCGGACCTCAACGGCAACCGGAGCGCTTCCCACGTGGCTGTTGAGGCGTCATCCATCAGCAAGATCGCGGCGCACGCAGTCGGACCACTGGTCTGGCGCAGCCAGGCAGAACAGGTAGTAGCCGCGCTCGTTCGGCACCGCCAGGACGTGCCACTGGGGCCTCCACTCGGCGTACCCGACCGAAGTGTCCAAGGCTGCGGCCAAGCGGGCGGGCTCATGGTTTCGGTGTTCGAGTCTGCTTCCGTCGAACTCGGTGATCACCACTCCGTCGTTCCCCACGAACGACCGGACAGGTAATACGAATGTGTCTCTCGCCCAGGACTTGCGTGCTTGAATCCAATGCACCTGATGTCCGGGGGTGTAGAGCTTGCAGCCGTGATCGACAGCGGGAATGCGGTCAGATCGGTTGGTCATGACGACTCCTCGGGTACCGCCCACAGGGCGGGCGCTCCTGCTCCCACCGGTCGGCGGAAGCCGCTTCGTCACCCGAGCCACCCTCGAGCGTGGGGTTGGCGTGCCGCCAAGTCGGGGCTTGTCGACGGCATCTCGTGAAGCTGGTGACGACTGTACGCTCGACCCCCGACAAGCGGCCGGAACAAGCTGTTGCACGCAAACGCCCGCTCGGAAACCGAGCGGGCGTATCGTATGTACCCCTACCAAATAGAACTCGATCAGACCAACCGGTCTCCGAGCCCGGCAGGTACACGGCCTCGCCAAGAACCAGGAGAAGGTTCTAGAAGGAACCTCACAAGCCCAACCGCTTCGCCAGCTCCGCTCCCCCGGCCTCACGGATGAAGTCCGGATCCCCGCACACCACCAGCTGATCCCGCGCCCGCGACAATCCCACATACAGCCTCTCGCGTGAGCGTTCCTGCGCCACTTTCTCGTTCAGTGCCAATACGACAGCACGGCGTTCGAGCCCCTTGAATCCGAGCACGTGCCCGTAGAACACCTGCTCGGTATCCCAGAAGCTGTCCCAATATGCCGCGTTGCCTTCTGACTGCCGGCTCACCTGCTCCGGATGCCGGCTGCCTGTGGCAAGCAATGCCAGATCCTCGGGACGCCACCCTTCGTCCATCAACGAATCGATCTGGTCATCGGCCACCGCCAGCGCGTCTTCCGCCTTGCAAGGCACGAATCGAACCTCCGGACCGTCCCCACCGAGCAGACGCATTCGCTGCCCGACCAACGGTGTGAACGAATCCGCAATCTGGCGGGTATTACGCAGATTGTGATCAAGCACCAACGGAACCAGTTGCACCGGAGGCACACCCTGCCGGTCGAACACCCGCTGGCCCTCATCGCTGAAGACGTAGATTCCACCGTTCTCTTCGTCGCGCAACGCCGCGAGCAGTGGCCCCCACCAGTCGTCGGCGAAGTCCTGCGCCTCATCGACCACGACGGCATCGAAGCGCTCCCGTAGAGGCAGTTCCGACGCCAGCTCCGCCATGTGGCGCGGCAGGTCGTGTTCCCAGAACTGCACGGTATCGGTGTTGCGGATGCTCTCGTCCGGGCCCTCGGGTGCCCCCCACCTCTGACCGAGCGCATGGAACTCGCCCACGTATGCCGGACGCTCCTTGTACGACCACGTGGCGGTCAACCGTTCGAGATAGGACGCCAGCCCGTGCGAATAGCAGATCAGTGCCACCCGTTTCCCTTGCTTCGCCAACCGGCGAGACTGCTCGACGGCGAGGAACGTCTTGCCGCTTCCGGCGCCGCCCCTCACCTCCACCCGGTTGAGCAGCCGGATCGCGTCGAGGATCACCGCCTGCTGAGCGGTGAGAGCGTCGGCGGCGTCCTCGTTCGCGATCGCCCGTGCGACCACGTCGCGTTGCGGAAGTCCACGCCCGGACAGCACCGTGGTGAGCTGGTCGACCCCATCGGCGGACAACGCCGGCCGATCAAGCTGCTGCTCGGCCAGCACATGCTGCAGTCGCGGCACCACCTGGTCGAGCTCGGTGCGGTCGATCACTTTCCAGCGCGGGCACTCCGGCAGGCCGAAGTCGTCGGCGATCTCCGCGTTCGGGAAGACCACCACGTGGTCCCAACGGAGCCGTCCCTGACTCCACCGCGGATCGGCCTCCACGTAACTCCGAAGGGCGTAAAGCGCATCTCGCGCCTGCCGGACCGGGTTGATTATTGTGGGCCCTTTTCGCTGCTCTTGGTACCAATCGGTGCCGTCGTGCCAGATCTGCCCGCCCTTCACCTCCAGGCACACGATCCCGTAACCCTCAAGCGCGACCACGAAGTCGATCTCGTGGTCCTTGAGCCGGTCGGTGACCCGCTGGTTGGCCACCACCAAGTCGCCATCGCCAAGCTGACCAAGAAGTGCTCTCCACACCGACTCCTCGGCACCGTTCACCAGACGCGGGTTCTCGGGAATTCGGATCACCATGGCATCAGCTTTGCACGGAGTGTTTGATCCAACGCGGACAGCCGTAGCCGGGGACCATGTTGGTTATTGGTTTGCGACTTAAACACTTCGTGGCAGGTCTCCAATACCGGCTTCTTGACATTCGTCGCAACGTTCGCACATCGGCGATGGAGTACGAAACCACCGTCGACAAGCACCTATCACCCATGACACCATCGAAGGAGATTCGAACGACACACCGAGCAACGAAGTTGGCCCTGCGTTGAGCATTGAACAGGCCCGTACGCCCGACCGTCGATATCACTTCCCTGCATCTGGAATATCCCTTCGCGCTGAGATCGCCGGCCCCGCTTCGCCTCCGGCGCTGATGGAGCAGAAATCCCGCCACGCCACGCCGGCCTGGGATTGGTAGATAACGCCCTCGACCAACTTGCGGTTGTTCCGGAAGGGACGCCCACTGCGTCCGTCGGAGGAGGGCAGCATCGGTTCGATCAGCGCCCACTGGGCGTCGGACAGGTACTCGGTACGTGACACGACTCCAAATGTCGTCGAGGGACTTTCTCCGATAGGAGACACACTCAGTTCGCTGACTTCCAACGGTACTCACCGTCAGAGCCGATACCACACATCATCGGAGTGCCCTTCGTGGTGACTCCGGTCTCCCCCGGCGTGTCACAGAACGAACCGGGATGCACAGTGCCACTCGATTGCTGGCGTGTCGGAACTGGCGGCGGGGCGTACTCCGTCGTGCGCTGGTTGTAGGGCGTCCACGTCGAGCCGCACAAGGCGTCGCCTTCGGCGCCCATCGCTTCCCTCCAATCGGCGTCACTACAGGAGTACTCGAGCGATTGCTGAGTCGTCGGGGGTGGGGTGTACTCCGTGGTCGTACTCGTCTCCACCTGAGGCACCAGCGGTACGGGAGCGGGAGCCGTTGTTGTGGTCGTCGCCGGGGCAGGTGTTGTGGACCGGGGAGGTGTCATTGTCGTGGTCCGAACCGCTGAACTGGTCGTTGTCGACACG
>NZ_JBAQEO010000725.1:0-10757 GCF_049286785.1 Rhodococcus sp. (in: high G+C Gram-positive bacteria)
TCACCGCTGCCACTCGCTAGAGTTCTGTCATGTCGAATCTCCGTGCGCAGATCCTCGAAGAACTCGGTGCCGAGCCCACCATCGACCCCGCCGCCGAGATCCGCAAACGTGTTCAGTTCCTGAAGGACTACCTGCGGTCCACGCCTGCCCGGGGCTTCGTCCTGGGGATCAGCGGCGGACAGGACAGCACACTCGCCGGACGCCTGGCACAGATGGCCGCGAGCGAACTACGGGAAGAGGGACACGAGGCCGAGTTCGTAGGCGTGCGGCTTCCCTACGGGACTCAGGCCGACGAGTCGGACGCTCAGATCGCATTGCAGTTCATCGAGCCCGACCGCTCCGTCGTGGTCAATGTCAAGCCCGGCGCGGACGCCACCGCGAAAGAATCGTCCGACGCCCTCAGCGCCCTCATCGGTGACGGTGGTGAACTCCGCGACTTCGTCCGGGGCAACATCAAGGCTCGTGAGCGCATGGTCATCCAGTACTCGATCGCCGGCCAGCTCGGCTATCTCGTCGTCGGCACCGACCATGCCGCGGAGGCGATCACCGGTTTCTTCACCAAGTACGGCGACGGTGGTGTGGATGTCACCCCGCTCACCGGACTGACGAAGCGCCAGGGCGTCGCACTCTTGCGCGAACTCGGCGCCCCCGAGACCACCTGGAAGAAGGTGCCCACCGCTGATCTCGAGGACGATCGCCCCGCGCTTCCCGACGAGGTTGCGCTGGGTGTCACCTACGCGCAGATCGACGACTACCTCGAGGGCAAGGACGTCGACGACGACGTCGGGAAGAAGCTGGAGTCGATGTTCCTCGCCACCCGGCACAAGCGGACCGTCCCGGTCACCCCCCTCGACACCTGGTGGCGGTGACATCGTGGTCCAGGTACTGGTCGCGGGCGGTACCGGCGCCGCGGGCAGGCATGTGGTCAAGGAGTTCCTGGCGCGTGGGCATTCCGTCCGGGTCCTGACCCGGCACGGCGGGGCTCCCGGTAGCCAAATCGAGCACGTGCACGGCGATCTCGTCACCGGTGAAGGTCTGCCCGAGGCCCTCGACGGGGTCGGTGTCCTCGTCGACACCACCGACGGCAAGACCCGCGGCACCCGTGCAGTCTTCGATCAGGGCGCCGCCAATCTCGTCGAGACGGCCGCGGCAGCGGGTGTGTCTCGTGCCGTGCTCCTGTCCATCGCCAATGTGGACCAGGGTCGGTTCGCCTACTATCAGGCCAAGCGGAAACAGGAATTGGTCTACGAACATTCACCGCTCGAAACGTGCATCCTCCGGTCGACCCAATTCCACGACTTCATTCCCATGATCGTCAAGCCGCCCAGTCGCGTCGGGATCATTCCGGCATTTTCGAACATCCGTTTCCAGACGATCGACACCCGCGACGTGGCCCAGGCCCTGGTCGACGCCGCGTTGAGCCCCGACCCGCCCCCGAACGGTCCCGTCACGGTCGGAGGTCCGGAGATCCGGACCGCGCGCTCACTCGCCGAGGCCTGGAAGAAGGCGACCCACACCCACGGGATCGTGGTCCGCACTCCCCTTCCCGGCGCGATGGGACAGTTCCTGCGGCAAGGGTTGAATCTGGTTCCGGACAACCCGTTCGGCACGATCACCTTCGACCAGTGGCTGTCGGGCTCCTAGCACCTAGCCGCCGGCGAACGGGGGCAGCACGTCCACCTGAGTGCCTGCCGTCCGGGTGAGGTCGCGGGTGAGCTCGGAGCCCACCAGAAACGCGGAGACCGAGAGAACCTGCGCCATGTCGGGTCCGTATTTTGCGAGCAGATGCTCTTTGACCTGGCCCAGGTCTGCACTCGGCGGAATATCGAGAGTCTCCTTGGTGCAGCCGGCCGCCTCGGCGGCGGCCGCGAAGTACCGAACCGAAACACCGGTCACGTCACCCACCGATTGCTCCCATGCTGCGTTCCGGCGGAGCGAACCCCTTCGTGTTGATCCCGTGGCCCGCCCACTTGTTCCACATGGCTCCGCGCCACAGCTGCGCCAGTTCCTCGTCGTCGGCACCGGAGCGGAGCGCACCGCGCAGATCGACCTCTTGGTCACTGAACAGGCATGACCGCACTGTGCCTTCCGTGGTGAGACGGGTCCGGTCGCAGTCGGCGCAGAACGAGCGCGTCACGGAGGCGATGATCCCGACTGTCGCGGGTCCACCGTCCACGAGCCACTCCTCCGTGGGAGCCGCCGGGTCGTCTCTGCCGATTCCCTTCAGGGTGAATCGCCCCCCCAGAACCGACAGCAAATGCTCGGCGGAGACCATGTGATCGCGCGCCCATCGGTGGTCCGCGTCGAGCGGCATCTCCTCGATGAACCGCAGCGCCAACCCCTCGCTCAGGCACCACTCCAGGAGATCTGCTGCACCACTGAGCGTTTCGGGCATCAGCACCGCATTGACCTTCAGCGGAGCCAGTCCCGCGTCCGCGGCGGCGCGAATACCCGCCAGGACCGACGGCAGCCGATCCCTCCGGGTCAGGCTCGCGAAGTGTTCGCGATCGACCGAATCGAGCGAGACGTTGATGCGGGTGAGACCGGCGTCCGCGAGCGCGCGGGCGCGATGTTCCAGCCCGACAGCGTTGGTGGTCATTGCCAGCGGCACCCCGGGAACACGTTCGGCGCATCCTGCGATCATGTGCTCGAGATCGGACCGCATGAGCGGTTCACCGCCGGTGAACCGGACCTCGCGCACGCCGAGTCGATGCACCGCGATCCCGACGAGTCGGACGATCTCGTCGGCGGTCAGCAGATTCTGCGCCGGAATCGCCGGGAGGCCCTGCTCGGGCATGCAATAGGTACAGCGCAGGGAGCACTTCTCGGTAATGGAGACACGCAAGTCCCGTGCGACACGGCCGAATTTGTCGACGAGATGGTCGACGTCCGGACGCCCGTCGAGCGAGGCCGACGATCTCACGGTGGGTATGCCCATCGCTACCGTCGTCATCTGATCTCCAGACCGCGCATCACTACAGTATGCCGCGAAAGGCTGATCCTTGTCCGGCCACCACGCAGAAGCATGCATAGGATTGTCGATCATGGCCGGAGAATTCTCGTGACCGCGCGTTCGGTGGAGGAGCATGCCCGGGACGTGGCCGGCCTCCTCGCCGGACTCCACACGCGTCCCGCCGAAGAGGTACCGCTCGGCGACGCACTCGGACGTGCACTGGACGCCGATGTGCTGTCACCCGTGGACCTGCCACTGTTCCGCAACTCGCAGATGGACGGTTACGCGGTCGACGCCGCCTCCATCACCACGTTGCCCGCGATTCTCCCCGTCCAGGGCGTGATTGCCGCGGGACCGGTCCCGCACATCGTTCACACTCCCGGAACCGCCTTCCGGATCATGACCGGGGCACCGATCCCGGAGGGCGCCGACGCCGTCGTTCCCGTCGAGGACACCACCCCCGGCGACGGGAAGGTCCGGATCAACCGGTCCCGGGCCGCGGGCGAGTTCGTGCGCGAACGCGGAAGCGACGTCCGGGCCGGCACACTTCTGTGCCCCGCCGGTCACCTGCTCGCCGCCCGGCACATCGCGGTTCTCGCGGCCGTCGGACTCCGCAGCGTGTCCGTCCGCCCCAGACCCCGGGTTGCGGTGATCACCACCGGTGCCGAACTGGTCGACGCCGGTTGCACGCTGCGCCCGGGCGAGATCTACGACTCCAACGGGATCGCCCTCGCGACGAGCGCCCGCGCGAACGGCGCCGATGTGGTCTCGATCGACCGCAGCACCGACGACGTCGCGACGTTCCGCAGGCTGCTCGGTGACGCGACCGCGGCGGCCGATCTCGTCATCACCTCCGGCGGGGTCTCGATGGGCGATTTCGAGGTGGTGAAGGAGACTCTCACTCCGATGGGCGCGCAGTTCGGTCACGTGGCCATGCAGCCGGGAGGACCCCAGGGCACGGCCGTGGTCGGCGGCGTTCCGGTCCTGAACTTTCCCGGCAACCCGGTCAGTGCCCTCATCTCGTTCGAGATCTTCGCGAAGCCGGAGATCCGCCGGGCCGCGGGACTGGCACCGGTGCAACCCGAGCATCTACCACTGGCGGCGCCGCTGACATCGATCGAGGGCAAACGGCAGTTCCTTCGCGCCCGCCGCACCGATTCCGGAGTGGAACTCGTCTCCGGTCCCGGCTCCCACCTGGTTGCCGCCATGGCCTGGGCCGACGTCCTGGTCGATGTTCCGGCCGACGTGACCGCTCTCGAAGCCGGACAACTCGTGAAAGTGATTCCCCTATGAGCAATCTGACGCATCTCGACAGCGAGGGCCGCGCGCGCATGGTCGACGTGAGCGCCAAAGCGGACACCACTCGCACCGCGGTGGCCGCGGGACAACTCGTCACCACTCGTGAGGTGGTCGATCTGGTTCGCGCCGACAACCTTCCCAAGGCGGACGTTCTCGCCACGGCCCGGATTGCCGGCATTTCCGGCGCGAAGAAGACGTCCGAACTGATTCCGCTGTGCCACCAACTCGCCCTGTCGTCGGTGAAGGTGGAGTTCGGCTTCACCGAGACCGCGATCACCATCGAGGCGAGAGCAAAAACGAAGGGCCCGACCGGAGTCGAGATGGAAGCGCTCACCGCTGTGGCGGTAGCCGGGCTCACGCTGCACGACATGGTCAAGGCCGTCGATCCCGCCGCCACCCTCGACGGCGTTCGGCTGCTCAGCAAGGACGGCGGCAAGCGAGGGCACTGGACGCGGGAACAACCATCCGAAGGCGCCTCGGTCACACCACGGACCGCGACCGTGCTCGTCGCGTCCACGGGCGGGGCGAGAGGCACCCGGGAAGACAGCACCGGACCGGTCATCGTCGCGTGGCTGGAAGAGCGGGGATTCACCACCCGCGGCCCCCTGGTCTACGCGGACGCCGATATCGCGCGCGGTATCGCCGACGCCCTCACCGGATACCCGGCACTGCTCGTCACTACCGGCGGCACCGGCGTCTCCCCCACCGATGCCACTCCGGAGGCGACGCGCGCGGTACTCGACCGGGAACTACCCGGGGTCGCCGATGCCATCCGGAACAAGGGCACCGCCGTCACACCGCACGCCGCACTGGGCCGGGGGCTGGCGGGTGTGGCGAACGGAACAGTCGTCGTGAATCTGCCCGGCTCACCCGGCGCGGTGAAGGACGGACTGGCGGTGCTCGACCCCATCGTCGACCACCTCCTCGCCCAGGTCGCGGGCGGAGGTGCTCACGAATGAGCGGCCTGCTCGCCCAGATCTCGGATCAGCCACTCGATCCCGCCCAGGTCGACGCCGCCGTGACCGGACCGGAACATGGAGCTGTCGTGGTCTTCACCGGGGTCGTACGTAATCACGATGGTGGACAGTCTGTTTCGGCCCTCGAGTACCAGGCGCACCCTGATGCCGAGCGGTTTCTGCGCACGTGTTGCGAAGGCGTGGCCGCCGCCACCGGACTACCGGTTGCCGCAGTGCACCGCGTGGGTGCTCTGACCGTGGGAGATCTCGCTCTGGTCGCCGCGGTCGCCGCACCGCACCGCGCGGAGGCGTTCGCTGCGTGCGCCGAATTGGTCGAACGGATCAAGCATGAAGTACCCATCTGGAAACGCCAGCATTTCGCCGACGGGGCCTCGGAGTGGGTGGGTTTGTGACGGCCCGGTCGGTGGTTTCTCACCACAGCAGGTAGACTCGGCAGCACTAGACGATCACTGAGGTCGTCCAGCGTCGTAGAACGCATTCAGTTCGGGAAACTCCGAATCCTGTTGGGTGTGCATCCCGTGTGCATCCGCTCTTCTTACGGCGAAGAAGCTTGCCGACCGGCAATGCCGCCAACCTGTGCTCGGGCACCGACGGAACCACGTTCCGTATCGGGCCTTCGGGCACAACCCTGTGCCCGAAAGGCCCTGACACTTGTCTGCTACTCCTGCTACCACCGCACCCGACACGACTTTCTCCGCACTGGGCGTGCGTGAGCCCCTCGTGAGGGTGCTCACCTCCCAGGGAATCACGTCCCCCTTCCCCATCCAGGTCGATACCCTTCCCGACACCCTCGGCGGACGCGACGTCCTCGGTCGTGGAAAGACCGGTAGCGGCAAGACCCTCGCGTTCGCCATCCCCATGGTCGCCCGGCTCGCAGGTGAGCTGTCCGGTGGAAAGCGTCGGCCGGGCCGCCCCCTCGGCCTGATCCTGGCCCCCACCCGTGAGCTGGCCACCCAGATCACCGCCACTCTCGAGCCGCTCGCCGGGGCGTACGACCTGAAGGTCACCACCATCTTCGGTGGCGTCTCACAGAACCGTCAGGTGTCCGCGCTCAAGGCGGGTGTCGATATCGTCGTCGCCTGCCCAGGCCGTCTCGAAGACCTCATGAAGCAGAAGTTCGTGAGCCTCGATGCTGTCGAGATCACCGTGCTCGACGAGGCCGACCACATGGCGGATCTGGGCTTCCTCCCCGTCGTCACCAGAATCCTGTCGGCCACTCCGCAGAACGGACAGCGACTGCTGTTCTCGGCAACGCTGGACAACGGCGTCGACAAGCTGGTCAAGCGCTTTCTGAAGAACGAGGTGCTCCACTCGGTCGACGAGGCCAATTCCCCCGTCGCCGCCATGACCCACCACGTGTTCGATGTAGACGGCGCCGAGGCCAAGCGCAAGCTGGTCGAGAAGCTGGCGTCGGGCACCGGACGCCGAATCCTGTTCATGCGCACCAAGCATCAGGCACGGAAGCTCGCCCGCCAGCTCACCGAGGCCGGCATCCCTTCGGTCGACCTGCACGGCAACCTGTCGCAGGCAGCCCGTGACCGCAACCTCGCAGCCTTCTCGGCCGGTGAGGCGCGCGTGCTGGTAGCCACCGATGTCGCCGCCCGCGGCGTTCACGTCGACGACGTCGAGTTGGTCGTCCATGTCGATCCGCCCGCCGAGCACAAGGCCTACCTCCACCGCTCCGGCCGGACCGCGCGTGCAGGCAGCGCCGGTGACGTCGTGACCGTCGTACTGCCCGAACAGCGGAAGGATCTGGCAATCCTCATGCGCAAGGCCGCCATCAAGGTCACCCCCGTGCGAAGCACCGCCGACTCGGCACACGTGCTCGAGCTGGTCGGGGCCATCGCACCGCACGTCACCCCGGCTCCCAAGGCTGCACCCGCCTCGAACGGCGGCGGACGCGGCCAGCGTCCGGGCGGCGCGCAGGGCGGCCGGAGCCAGGGTCACGGTCAGGGCGGTGGCGCACGGCGCGCCCGTTCCGGTGGTGCCGGGCGTCCGCGTACCGCGGGTGCCACCAGCGGAGCGACCCGCGCCGCGTCTGCCGGTAGCTCACGCCGCCGTCAGGGCTAGAACTTCTCGAGGTGCACGGCGTCGGCCAATGGCCGGCGCCGTCGCCATCCGAAGCGCTCGAGATCCGGCACCTGCTGGAATTCTGCGACCTTGCCCATGCACAACCAGGCGATGGGACGTACCGGCTCGGGAATGCCGAGCAGTGCGGTGAGGTAGTCCTCGTCGTAGAACGACACCCAGCCGACACCCACGTTCTCGGCCACCGCGGCAAGCCAGATGTTCTGAATCGCGAGTACCGCCGAGAACAGACCGGTGTCGTCGACCGTGTGTCTGCCGAGAATGTGCGTGCCGCCGCGACCCGGGTCGTACGTGACCGCCACACCCATACCGCTCTCGCGGATGCCCTCGATCTTGATGGGATCGAAGGTCTTCCTCCGCTCGTCCGGCAACGACTCCGCGAACGTCTTCCTCGCACCCGAGACGTGTTCGGCAAAGGTGTCGAGCGTCTGCGGATCGCGTACCACGACGAAGTCCCATGGCTGCGTGTTTCCCACACTGGGCGCACAGTGTCCGGCACCGAGAATGCGATTGAGCACCTCGCTGCCGAGAGGCTCTCCCGTGAACTCCGCTCGGACATCCCGGCGACGACGAATCGCGTCGTACAGGGAGACAGTGGGCCCGGGAGAGCGGTTCGGTTCGTTCACGCCGTCACGGTATAGCGATGAACTCCCAACATCGCACCGGGGTCCACCACTCCACGTGTCACGGCTTCGCCGTCCGTGACGACGCATTCCGCCACCCGGGTGCGCACGTGCTCGGCGTCGATACCGGTACCGATGAGCACCAACTGTGTGGATCTGTCTTCTCCCGGCTCCCACCGCGTGGAGGTGAACCGGATATGCGGTCCTACCGTGTGCAGTTCGAATTTCCTCGACTGCCCCGGCACCGCGAAGTGCACGAAACCCTTGATGCGGTAGATCCCGACCGGCCGTTCCTCGAGGAAGTCGACGAGTCGCCGCGGATCGATGGGCGACGTCGAGCTGAAATCGACTGCCTCGTACGTGGAGTGGAAGTGCTCGTGATCTCCGCACTCCTCGTGCTGATCCAGCAGGAGCCGATCCAGGGTGAGTTGCTCCCCCGGCGCGGGCTCACGACCCGGCTCACGATCGAACAGAAGCGCCGGGTCGACGCGTCCGTGCGCGGTAGCCACGATCGGCACCCGCTCGTTGCACGTCCGTACCATCGCCTCCACGACGGCGCGGCGGTCGCCGTCGATCCGATCCATCTTGTTGAGCACCACGAGATCTGCGAGCGCGACATGCTTGACGAGTTCGGGGTGCTGGTCGGAGGTCTGCTCGAACTGCTCGCCGTCGACCATCACGACGAGACCTCCGTACACCACGTGCGGGTTGCCGCTTCCGAGCACGAGACGAATCATGTTGCGCGGCTCGGCAAGTCCGCTCGCCTCCACGACGATCACGTCGATCTGCGAGGAGGGGTTCGCCAAGCGATCGAGCATCTCGTCCATGTCGCTGACATCCACGGCGCAACACATGCAGCCGTTGCTCAGCGACACCATGGAATCGACCTGACCGGCCACCAACATCGAGTCGATGTTGACGGCACCGAAGTCGTTGACGATCACACCGACGCGGACCCCGCGGTTGTCATGGAGAACATGGTTGAGGAGTGTGGTCTTTCCCGAACCCAGGAATCCGGCGACGACGACGACGGGAATTCTCTTCTTCGCCAACGCTGCGACCTCCGGGGACCTCGACGAACTACCGGGCGCCCATCCTAGCCCGGGCGTCGCGGACCGATAACAGAGCGCTTGATCTGTTACTGTTCCGCCCATGCCACGCCCCCGGACGCACGATCTCGGAGCGCTGATCGATGCGGCCGAGCGGATCGCGTCCGAACTCGGTCCCGCCGCGGTGACCCTGCGTGCCCTCACCGACGCCACCGGGATGTCGAACGGTGCGATCTACCACGCATTCGGTTCGAGGCTGGGTGTCGTCGGGCAGGCATGGCTCCGGGCCGCCGAACGCTATCTCGGGATTCAGAAGGCCGCGGTCGATGCAGCGCTCTCGGCGCCGTCCCGCGGTCGGGGTGAGGCAATCGACGCGGTGGTCGCGGCCGCGGACGCACCGGCCGTCTTCGCCGAACAACGCCCCGCGTCGGCGCGACTCCTGCTGACCGTGCGCCGCGAGGCCCTGCTCGGCGCCGAACTACCCGACGCCCTTGCAGCCGAACTCGTCGGCCTGGACCGGGCACTGGTGGAATTGATGACGACCCTCGCCTCCGCAGTCTGGGATCGCCGCGACCGCCTGGCCGTGGACGTCATCCACACCTGCATCGTCGGCCTGCCCACCGTGCTGCTCCTGCACGGCGACCGCGTCCGCGACCCGGTGATGCGACGCCGCCTCGAGGCCGCGGTGCGAGCCGTGGTTGCAGTCGGACCCGACGACACCGCCGATCACACCCGCCCCCCGACTTCGAAAGGTCTCTCGTGAACGTCACCCTGAACTACGTAGACAAGATCGCCGTCCTGAACCTTGGAGACGACGAGAACCGATTCTCTCCGGAATGGCTCGATGCCATCGACTCCGCCCTCGATACCGTCGAGGCCGGCGATCCCACCGCCCTCGTGTCCACCGGTACCGGAAAGTTCTTCTCCAACGGCCTCGATCTGGACTGGCTGACGAGCCACGGGGACCGGGCGCAGTGGTACGTCGGTCGCGTGCAGCAACTGCTCGCGCGCGTTCTCACCCTGCCGGTGCCCACGGTCGCGGCGGTGAACGGCCACGCCTTCGGGGCGGGCGCGATGTTCGCGATGGCCCACGACTTCCGGGCGATGCGCGCAGATCGGGGCTACTTCTGCTTCCCCGAGATCGACATCCGCATCCCGTTCACACCCGGAATGGCAGCCCTGATCCAGGCGAAGACCACGCCGCAGACCGCCGTGGCCGCCATGACGACGGGACGCCGTTTCGGCGGACACGACGCCCACGGCTCCGGCCTGGTCGATGTCACCGCCGACGACAGCGGACTGCTCATCGCCGCCGCCGAGCTGGTGACCCCACTGATCGGCAAAGACGCGGTCACACTCGGCGCGATCAAGGCGACCATGTTCGCCGCCCCGGCGGCCGTGTTGACACAGACTCAGCCCTGACCCGACGGCACGATGGCCGCACTACAGGGCGGTGTCCGGACCGTGGCGCCGCATCGTCGGCAGAAGTGGGTGCGATGGCCGCCGTTGTTCGCTGTCGCGCATGCGCACACCTCCCAACCCACCAGACACGTATTGGCGACCAACGGGTGATCGTTGGGACACACCGGCGGCGCCGTCTCGGTGCGGGGAGCCATCAACTCACCCTACTCGTGCAATCGAACTCATGTTCGACCCCGGTGGGCGGGATATGAACGAGAAACCCTCCTTCGCTCGATTCGCGAAGGAGGGTTTCTCATCGGGTGGAGCTAAGGGGACTCGAACCCCTGACCCCCACACTGCCAGTGTG
>NZ_JBAQEO010000726.1:0-6169 GCF_049286785.1 Rhodococcus sp. (in: high G+C Gram-positive bacteria)
CGACGATGTCGGTCGTGCGGGGCACCCGGAGCCAGCCGTTCGGGCAGGTCCCGAAACCGAGGTCGGTGCAGGCAAGGAGGACCTCCGACAGCGCCTCGCCAACCCTTGAGCGGATAGACGAGCGGTACTGGGCTCCCGGGTATGGGCGGCCTATTCGGCGAGTTTCGCGACTGCCTGCGCCCAGAGGAAGAACTTGTTGGTGCCCAGATCGCCGACGGTCTTGATATCGAACGCGGCCTCGAGGTGCTCGGCGTTCGACTCGGTCACCCCCTGCAGCGCGGCGACCGGGGCCTTCGCGAGTTCCTCGATGGGAAGGGTTTCGTAGGCCTTGTCGAACTTCGACGCGATACCTGCCATGTGCGTGACCTCCACTACTCGGTTTGGCTGCGTAGATCAGTTAATCCGCTACCTCACACGACGGACACGATTTCGGGCACGGCGAGTCGCCCACGGCCACCCTGCTCCCCGGGCATCGGCCGCCAATGAGATCAGCAATCACCGCATGGGCGTCCTGGCAGAGGCGTTTCGACCGAGGAGTAATCCAGGCGGATACGGGTATCCGATGCTCGCTGCCGCGGGACCTCGGACGGCAACCCGCCGCGACAGCCGGACCCTCCGGCCGGCTGACCCCTCTTCGGCCGGAGGGTCCACCACACCCCAACCCGATCAAAGCGGTACGAGCAGTGCCGGATTCGACTCGCCCGGGAACGGGTCGTGACTTCGGTGGAGTAGCGGTGAGACGATCGATTCATGCGATCCATGCGCAGACACCGGTGGCCGACGCAGCCACCACCAAGCACCGGCGGGGTGCCCGTACACGGCCGGCGGGTACTCGCCGCGCACCCCGGTCTGACCTTGCAGCTCGACGACATCACCGTCTACCCGACCGGAATGCATGTGCGCCTCGCCTTGACGGCCACCAACCTCTGCGCCGAGCTCGCGCACCACGAAACTCGGCTGCTGACCAACCCTGACGACTTCTCCGGGAGCTGGTCGTACCTATCCGTGCGGGTACGCGTCGGGGATATCGAGGGCGAGGCGGACCCGTACCTACCGGTGACGAGGTCATCCCGTACGTGCTCGGCACCGCAATACCGCACCAGTCCGCAGTACTGGGTCAACAGCCTCGACTCGGAAATTGTCACGTTGACGGCCGGGTGGCCCCAGATCGGACTCGAACCGATCCAGGAGAGCATGCGGCTACGGGGGATCGGAAAGATGACGAGATGACGGGAAGATCGCCACGATCGTTCCCTTTCAATTCGGTGTCGTCAGCGTTGTTGCACACACCCGCCGCGGCGTTCTGGCGCACCTATCGCGAGCTCAGCTGCCTGCGCAGAGACGCGGTCTCTTCTCGAATCTCAGGCGATCGAACCAGCTGCTTCGAGATTGAATTCCTTCATCATCTCGGCTCGCTCGAGCCCAGGCGGTGATGTACTTCTCGCGTTGATCGCCGGTCAGGGCCGCAACCAGTGCCTTGTTGATCAACCGCTCATTGCGCTCCGCCGGAGATTGCAGTCGTGTGGGTCGGCTGGGCCGACGAAACCAAGCAAACATTGACCGCTCCCCCCTGTCTGTGTCGACACGCTAACGCATCCCACCGGCGACAAGGTGGCGCGCAAGGATGACCGACCATGTCACCCTTGGCAGCTGCTCCAGGTCATACCGTCCGAGGCTCAGCGCCGCGTGATGGCGTCTGCGTGCACGCCACCCAAATTGTGCAGTTCAGGACGCGCGCCCGCGGTGTATGCGGCCGCGGCTATCGCCGTCAGTTGGTCAGGCATCCTCACTCCTCTCAAGTCCTCGTGCGATCAGATGTCGAATCGGCGGTTGCTCGTACTGTCCGCGTTCGGCAGCGAGGTCCGGTCGCGGCGGGACGGTGAATCCAGCTTCTTGGGCGGCGGTTTCGAACTTCTTGTACTTGCGCCCCGCGGTCGACGTATGGCACGTGGTGACCAACCCGCTGGCGACCAGCCTGCTTGCGACCTCCTCGAACGTGTTGTCCGGTTCGACCACCTTCAGGCGGGAGGTTTCTTTGACCACGAGCTCGAGAGTGCTCGATTCGACGAAAGAGAGCAGATCTTCACGAGGGAGCGCAGCCGGGTCCACGGTTGTCGGTGCAACGGTTTCTGCCTCAGCGACCAAGGTCATCCGGTCGGTCAACGTTCACTCCGTCCATCTTTCACCGCCGCGGCGCGGCTGCGAGCCTCGGCGAGGTCGGCGCGTAGTTCTTCCGCTCGTTCACGGGCGGCGGTTGCTTGCGCTTGGGCCGTGCCCAGATCTGCTTTGGTGGTGGCGAGTTCGTCGCGGACTTCGTCCATTCGGGTGCGTTCGGACTGAATTGCGGTCCGGGCCTCGGCGAGGTCCGCTTCGAGACGGTCGATGGTGGCGGCCGATGTTGCGGCGGCACGGTCGGATTCAGCGCGGATCCGGGCCATCTCGTTGCCGAGCTCGGTGTTGCGCTCACGTAGGGACTCGATGAGCTGGTGTTGCTCGGCCGTCTTTTCACGGTGGTCGGTCTCGGCGGCATCCATCTGCTGGCGCCACCGTCGAGCACGTCGGTCCAGTGAAAGCTGCACAGATCCTCGAGGAGCTGGCGATCGCCGACAACCGGCGGATCCGCGGTCTCGGGACTAACCAGCGGCACGCACTTCTGGGCATCATCACCTGACACGGAGAGGGCCGCGGCCCCGGCGTCAGGTGACGGCCCGCGACAGTTGGAGCAACTGGTTCGGGCGCCCTAGGAAATCCGCGAAGAGACCCGCGGTGCTGCGCTGGCACCTGACCTCACGGTAGGGCGCGAGGCCCCCGACGTGATTAGGTCGCGTAGGCGTCCTTCGAATCCTCGCTGTCGGAGTCGTCGACAGTTACGTGGATATCGCCGGGCCGGAGCAATTTCAAGACTGGGCGGTCGAGACCTAGTTTGGCGCCGGACTGGGTGATCGACTCACGGAGGTACGGGTAAACGGACATAACCCCGACCCGTTCCACAAACTCTGTGATGACGTCGTCAGCGGCTTCAATCGGTTCGTGGAGCTTGAATACAGCCGAGGCATCGGCGACGTACTCGCCCCCCGAGCCGGAGACGGTCGCCCTGCATCGAACCTCGAGGAGAAGTTCTTCGCGGCGCAGCGCTATCTGCATGGAAAGTGGCGTTTCTTCCACATCGGGATTGCGCCGCGCACCCGTTTCGAAGAACACGATATCGGTCAGTTCTGTCAGTTCGAGGAGCTCTCGCGCGTCGGCGACAGTACGGGGAGATGAGTTATCTGTCATATGGCCAGTGCATAGCTCGACTGGAAGCTAACCCCGGCCCAGTCGCGGTTGGCTCCGACAACGGACGGGGCGAACCTGACGTCCACTTCCAGGTGTCCGCTGATCTTAGGCGACCTTCTCGAGGCGCCGACGAGGGCGGCGTCGATGCGGGCATGGTCGTCCATCGACGGGAATCCGATGGCGTCGATCTCGTAGTCATGTCGGCGGAGCCATGCGACAACATCTCCCCACAACCAGGCACCCCCACCGACCAGGTTCACCGGCGCAGGAAAGGGGTCCGACTGCATGCGGTCGCCGCGCACCCAGTTTCCGACTGCCTGTCGCGAAACTTCAGCTCGGTCGGCGACATCCTGGCGGGTGACCAGATCAGGATACGACCGCATGACCGTGAGCCCACACGACGTCAGCACTGCCGCAGCTCCCAAAGCTGCGGTGAGAGCATCGGCACCCTCTGAGGTAACCGTCGCAAGCGTCAAACCGCTGTGCGACTCCACCACGATGTCCAAGTGCTCCTCGACCTCCGCGATCCGGGCGTCACCTGGACCGGAGACTTCTGGGATCACGAAAATAAGCTCAAACTCGGTCGGGGGCATGACCCCAGCTTGATCATTCCGCATGCTGTTGTCAACCGGAAACAGCAGATCGTTATTTCATCAGCTCGTGACGATCAGGGCACCTCGATGCGGATCGTTTTACCCGCTTAGCGGCGTTTCCAGGGTTCCTGGATGTCCCAGGGAGCGTTATGAAGTTCGCCCGACCGTCAGTGCATGGGCAGTACACCGCGTACTTGTGGCCCTGCTCACGGAGACGCCAGCCCTTGTTCTTCACGAGATCCTCGACCACTTCGTACACTTCCTTGTCGAGCGACGGCCGGGAATCTTTCAGGCTGACCTCATCCCACGACTCACCCATTCCCGGGCCTCGGGCGTACGGCAGCGTAACTGGGCCCGCATGTGCCCGGACCGGGACAGCAGCGCTTACCGGGTTCGGTGTTGATCGGAACCTCCAACATCGCGTCGCGGCCGCGCCCGGCCAAGATAGGAACTTCCCAGTACCTCCTGTACTGCGTAAACAGTTTAGAGGTCGGCACTGTCACCACGCGTTTGTGCCGGACCGGAATGTCGTGAAGTCTGTCCGGTGCGTGGTTGGTTGCCACAGGGAATACCCCGGATGAAATACGCCACTTGTCACCGCGATTCACATACAGCACGCCAACGGCGTCGTAAATCTGTGTCGAAAAACCCATCCGCCGTCTATTCTCGACACATGTTGCTCGGCTATGCACGGGTCCCCAGCGCAGACCAGAATTCAGACCATCAGATCGACGCACTGCGCCGGGCCGGTGTCGCTGTCGAGAACATTCACCTCGAACACGCCGGCGGGGCGAAGGCGTCCCGACCGCAGCTCGATATCGTGCTGCAGCTGCTGCGAGAGGGGGATGTCCTGGTCATTACCCGGCTCGATCGGCTCGGCCGTTCGGTGATGCACCTGATCACCCTCGGCGCCGAGCTGCGCGAGCGGGGCATTGGGTTGAAGGTGCTCGAGCAGGGCATCGACACCGACACCGTCGAAGGACGGGCAATGTTCGGAATGCTGTCCGTGCTGGCCGAGTTGCAGTGCGAGCTTATCGTGGCCAACCACCGCGACGGACTCGCCGCCGCCGCGGCCCGCGGTCGGAAAGGCGGGCGCCCACCGAAACTCGGTCAAGATCAAATCGACCTCGCCCAACGCCTGTATGACGCCGGCGATCACACTGTCGCCCAGATCGCCGACATGCTGGGAGTACCCCGCACCACGGTCTACGGGCACCTCGGCAAGAAGACCAGCGGGGGCACGGAAACACCGGCAATCGCCGTACCCACTCCGCCGACACGTGTTTCACGCGCATGCCCCACTTGCGGGCATGAACCCACCACCCGCGCCGAGGCAGCACATCAGCGCGCGGACCTGGCCGTCACCTGGCTCCACCCCGACCCCGCCGATCCAGACGGCGTCGTAACCCAACATCACTGCCGGCACTGCGAACCCCATGAGACCGCGTTCGACATCGCCTGCACACTCTGCGGTGACGGCCCCATCCTCAGCGGACCCCTCGCCGACGCCGCCGGGAAGGACGGCCTTTCCGGTCGGGTGCTGCGCTGGCTGGCGGAGGACGGATGGCACACCAGCCCGCCACTGCTGTGCCCAGACCACGCGTCGACCTAGGCGCGCCCATTCGTGAGCCAACACGGGGTTGCGTACTGGCCGAAAATCGGGTGGATATGCCCCAACACAGGGGGCACCCCAATTCTGTGAAGGCATCAATGAAGTGGCTGCGTTCGTCCTCGGTCAAAAGGGCCGACTGTGGCGACACCGCGGCTGTACCAGCTCAAAGGCGACTACGCCTACCTGACGTCTCGGGGGACGAACCCGCCGCGCGGAGTGGCTGTGCTGCACTGAACAGCACATTCTCGGTGACGAGGTGTGATCGTAGAGTGCTATGTGAAGGGGTGTGTTTGTAGAATACGATGGTGGGATGTTGATCGGGTACGCACGCTGTTCGTCGTCTGCGGACGACGAACAGGTTCAGCGGGATCAACTGGTGGCATCGCGGGTCGAGGCGGGCGCAATCCATATCGACCACGGCCTGACCGGCACGGACCGACCTCGACCTGCCCTCACGGCGGCGTTGTCGGCGGTTTCCGCCCGGGACACCCTCGTGGTCACCTCCCTGGAACGGTTGGCCCGCTCGGTCGCTGATCTGAGTGCGATCGCCGCTGACCTGCAGGCACGCGATGTGCTGTTGATGTTCGACGGCGCGGTTCACGATCCGCAGGATCCGATCGGACGAACGGTGTTCGCGATGTTGTCGACGACGTTCGCCGAGTTCGAGTCCGGTCTGATCCGGTTGCGC
>NZ_JBAQEO010000727.1:0-2686 GCF_049286785.1 Rhodococcus sp. (in: high G+C Gram-positive bacteria)
CCTGCATCGGCCGCCGTCCTGTCGTCCTCTCGGGCGACTCCACCCCGTCGCCCTAAGTACACGGTATTGGGGCTAACCCAGGGCTAACTCGGATCACGCACAATTCCCCACACACCGGGTGGCCGTCCCGGGACCGCGGACCGGATGAACCGGCCGATTTCGGCGATGGCACGCCTCGACTCGGGTAGAAGATCGGCCGCGGCCTGGAACACGTGCACCTGCCGGTCCCAGACCTGCAGGTCGCATTCGCTACCGGCCTCGGCGAGGCGGTCAGCCATCACTTCGGCGTCCGACAACAGCAGCTCGTCCGAACCGACCTGGATCAGCGTGCGGGGCATGCCGCGCAGATCGTGATCCACCGGGCAGATCCGGGCCTGCGCGCTGCTGGGGTCGGTCGCCCGCTGTGCATCGATGCGCCGGGAGAGCCTGGTCAGCTCCGACACGGCGGTCCCGGGCAGGAGTGAGCACCGATCCGCGTTGGTGTGAGCCAGTTTGCGGGCGGGATCGAGCTCGGTGAGCGGTGAGAGCGCCACGATGGCAGCGGGCGCGGGCAGGCCCTCGTCCCGGAGCCGCAGCGGCACCATGAAGGACAGGTAGCCGCCGGCGGAGTCGCCGGCGATCACGATCTGCTCGGGACGGTAACCCGCGGCCAGGAGCAGACGGTAACCGTCCACACTGTCGTCGATCGCGTCGCTGATCGAATGGGCGGGCAGCATCCGGTAGTCGACCATCAGCACCGATGCCTGCGCCTCGGCGGAGATTCGTGAGACGAGGCGCTGGTGCGTGCGCATTCCACAGCACAGAAAAGCGCCGCCGTGCAGGTAGAGGACTACGCGTTCGTGACCGACGCCCCCGGCTTCCACCCAGAGCCCACCGCAATTCGGGAGCGTCGCGGGCCGGCACCGGGTGCCCTCGATCGGCGGCAACAGATTCCCGACGGAATCGATGAGGTTCGTGGGCCACGGCAGTCCGGACGCGCGCGCCCACAGCCCGAGCACGGGACGCAGGGTCATCTGGATCGACCGAGCCAGCAATCGCGCCTGCACGCTGGCTCCGGGGAAATGCCGCCGACGCACGTGTGTGGGTCGAACGTGGAATTGGTGCAGGTCATGCACGGTGCACCCGTCGATATCGCCGGGTCCCAGCGGTTGGGTGATCGTCACGATAGTCCTCACATCAGTTCGTCCAGCGCCCCCGGACGGGTGTGCCACACGTCATCGGGGACTTCGCACCATGCCGACATCAGGGTCGGGTGCACATATTTCATCGGGTCGTCAGCACACACAGTTGTCAAACACAAACGGTGCAGACGGTGGGGTGTCGACCCAATGCCTGTCAGGCGGCGCATACACCGAACACGGGGAATCTTTCGCCTGGTGTCGACGGCCGGAACTGCACACGGATGGGTTCGTCCGACACCGTGGGCACATCCCCTTCGAGGGACGTGTAGACCCACGGTCCCTCGTCGAGCGCGACGATCGCGATCGTGTACGACACCGCTTCGCCGGACAACCCGTTCGGAGAGCGCTGCACCACCCTGGACGAGACCACCGATCCCGTGCCCGACGACGCCACATTCTCGAGCTCGCAACCTCCGCAGGACGTGCATGCCGCAGTCAACGACGGAAGCAGGTTGTCGCAGTTCGTGCAGCGTGGAATCACCAGCTCGTCACGCCTCGGGTCCGAGGGTTCCTGACGGACGAACGTCGGCCGTCCTGTTTTCGACATCTGTCGGCAGTGCATGACTGCTCCCTTCGAGTACATGGAGGACTTTGCCCCTGTCGGGGTGGCGATCGCTTGTCGCGCGGACGCCTTATCACACCGGATCGAGCTGTCCTTCGACAGTAAGGCGGATCCGAGGGAGGTTCACCGGCCCACGAACACAAAGATCCGAACGTCGGCTGTGTCCTGTACCAGACCGGGCGGTACGTAGAAGTTGTGTCATGTCCAGTAGTGAAGCGCGGGGTGCTCGCGTGCGGAACGCGACTCTGACCACCGAACGAACGCGGTGGCGGCGAGGGCAACCGCGGCGGCGCCACCTGCGGCTATGGCCGCCGGCTGCGACTCGAAACCGTCCCCCGAGGCGCGTGCGACGACTATCCAGGCGAGGCCCCAGACGATCGCGGCCGTGACCGACCACCGTCCGTGACCGACCACCGCGAGGACAACGGACACCAGGGCCACGACCATGAGGACGAGAACGGCCCAGAGGTCTGCGCCGAGCCCGAGCGGATCGATGTCGTGGTAGGCGAGAGTGGCAGCGATGTCGGCCACCACAGCCACACACACCCAGCCCAGATAGACATACGTCGTGACCTCGACGGAGACGGCCTCCACCTTCGAGAACGAGGGCGACCGCGTCAGAATCAGGAATGCCTCCACCAGGACGGCGAGCAACGCGAGAATGACGAGCACGCTCAGCACCAACTGGTCGAACTGCACCGTGGCGATCCACACCGCGTTGAGCAACATCGAGGCACCGATCCACCAACCGACCCGGCGCTGCCGGAAATCCCCGTGGTGCGACGGCAATGCCTGCCAGAGAGCGAATGCGATGAAACCGAGATAGATCAGCGACCAGATCGAGAACGCGGGCCCGCCGGGAGCGACAGCCGTGGCGTCGGCCGAGAGCGCCCCGTCCGCGGCTTCCGAGATCGGAGTTCCCACCACGGCCCCGGAGCCGATG
>NZ_JBAQEO010000728.1:0-14652 GCF_049286785.1 Rhodococcus sp. (in: high G+C Gram-positive bacteria)
CCGACGATCCGACTCCGGCTTCACCCATCCACTACGCGGCACGCCGACACGATACCGCACAACCCTCTAACTGAACGGTATTGCACTTAGCCCAGGGGGTGGGGGCACCACCACTCCCTGGGGGCCGCGCCGTCAGCGCAGCGCTCTGTGGATCGCGGTGCGTGACCCTGAACTTCTCCGTTGAACCTCCCCGAAAGAAGGCCCAAATGGCTTCTACCAGCAAGTATCCCGAACGGTTCGGCTCCTCAGGTAGGGAACTTTGGGCCGATATCGAGGGTAAATTCGCCCTTTCTACCCCCGAAAAGCTCATTTTGAAGCAGGCTTGTCGTGCTGCCGACCGCCTGGACGAGATTCAGACCGAGATGAACGGGCAAGCTCTCGTCGTCCAGGGCAAGGTGCAGCCCGTAGCTAACCCGCTGATGGTCGAGTTTCGCCTACAGGCACAGCTACTCACGAAGCTGATCGCATCCCTGCGTATCCCCGATGCTGCACCTGAACAGCCGGTGAACCGTCCGCAGCGTCGCGGTGGTGCTCGCGGCACGTATGCAACGAATCCGGCCGCTCTTGCCGTGGTGCGTGATGCCAAGTGATCCCGAAAGCTGCCGAGCCAGAGCTACCAACTTCCGTCAGCGATGACGTGCCCGCAGAGCTGGCGGAGGGGCCGAACATCCGCGTCTGGGCCGATCCGGTATTGCTGGCACAGATTGACCGCATGGGTTCCTCTCATCCGAACCGTAAGGAGCTGATGGGCGAGGTGATGCTGTCGGCGCGTCAGAACTGGGCGCGGGCGATCGGTTGCTGGGCCGGTGACGTGGGGCTGTCGCCGCTCGAGGCGCGGAGGATAATCCCCGGCCGCATGCCGTTTTGGCCTTGACGTACAAGATCGTTCCGGTCAGGCACAATGCTCCAATGAACTGGTGGGAACAGATGCCGTGGATCGTGGCGGCGGCGGCGATCGTTGTCGGACCTTTCATTGCGTCGATTGCGGCTGGTGTGACTGAAGATTTTCGACGCCGGGATGACCGAACCAAGTTGCTTCATGATCTCGAACTCTTTGACAAGCTGCCCGCCTCGGAAGCGAAGGAGAGGTTCGCTCAGCACCTGGAGGAACGGACCGAGAAGTACACCAAGAGACGATGGCGCGAGCACATAACCCCTGCGGCGCTCACACTGCCTCAGCGGATCGTGTGGCTTTCGATGTTGGCCGTTTCGTTCGGCTCCATGATGCTTGGATATGTTGTTCTGGTATTTAACCCGAAGGGCGCGCTCTGGGAAGGCGGCATCGCTCGCCCGCTCGACATTGTTAGCTTCTTCGCCATAACGCTGATGTACTCCAAGTTGGCTGCGCACTTCCGAAAGATGGCGGGACAGCGAAATGCGGTCAAGTCGGCTGAGGCTGAGAACGGCGCTGATGATGACACGTCGGCGGAACCGCGACTGCCTAGCAACGGTCGCGATGGCTCAGCGGGAGAATCTGGGGAGAGCGACAGTAGCGACGGTTCAATCGACTCGGCGAGTGCGGACCCACTTCCAATCATGTAGTGAAATGACGATCACACCGGAACAGTTCATCGACGCCCGCCTCGATGAAGAACAAGCGGCATCGGAGACCGAGGTCTTCCCCCGCGACAGCTACTTCGGGTCCGCACGGCACATTGCGAACAACGATGAGGGTGGGGCGGAGCGTGGTCACGCTCTCGAGCTGGTAGCGAAGCACTGGAGCGCCCATCCGGACTTCGATCGAATTGACTGGAGTGAGTACGCCGATCGGCTCTGAGAACGCAGAATGCCCCTCCACCTTCATAGTGGAGGACATTCCTGTGCTCGCACTACCCGGAGGCAGCGGACAAGAGCGCCGCCGCAAGATACCTCGCGGCTTCTGGAGTGAGGTCGAACAACTCCGCGACACCTGCCCCGTAGCTGACAGTTACCAGTGGAAGATCATCGATAGTGCTGGTGGAGACTTCAATCAATCTGCCAACGGTTGAACCAACGAACATCGAGCACTCTCCTTGTGTGTTGTGTAGGTGTAGAGATTCCGAACGGACTAAAGGCCCTGGCTTGGAACCTCCCAAGCCACCTCCCAAATTTCCGCCGACCGTCGTTCCGCTCCACGACCTCTAGCCCCCCGTCGCTGTGAGCGTGGGGAGCCGGTGGTTGACCTCCTGGCCGATGATCAGTCGGCCTGGAAGCTCCCCGAACCTGGTTCCGGGGATTGTCGACACTGCAACAGGAGGCGCTGGTTTACGTCGGGCTGGCCCTGAGAACGACGTGGAGCGAGGTTCGTTACTGGCCGTGAAGCTCTCGACAGCCGGTGCAGTTCACGGGCACAGGGGGCAAGGGTGGGTTCACGGCAGTGATGTAGACGCCGCACACGGCGCAATAGATATCCACGTAGGACGGATCGTTCTTGATCGACTCAGCGATCTGTGCACGAAGTTCGTCGCGGTTCACGAGACGTACCAGCCGAGCGAGATCGCCAGCCGCAACACGCCGAGGGTGGCGGCGTAGAGGTCGATCAGGGCAATGATTCCGACGACGGCGAGCAGCAGCTCGAGCCTGGTGTCAGTGGATATGGGTATCCTGGTGGGACGGTTCACGGGTCTACTCCGTTGCGGCCGAGGCCCTGCAAGGTGTTAGCGCACCGTGCGGGGCCGTTCTTTTGTGGCAACGGATGCCGCTTGAGTCCAGGATCGAATGGCACGGGAATCGCACGAAACGTAAAATGCAGGCCAGGAACATGTCCTGACCTGCATCAACGCCGTGCCCCCGGCAGGATTCGAACCTGCGACCTTTCGCTCCGGAGGCGAACGCTCTATCCCCTGAGCTACGGGGGCGCACCGGTAAACCCGGTGTGCCGATTGGGCGCGCTTAGCGTAGCGCATCAGTGGTGGGATGGACCAAACCGGTCCCCCCGAGTTGGCTGACAGCGCCTAGTCTCGGGGGAAACACGGACGCACACGAACTTTCTGGGAGGGTCGGGGATGACCGGTCGGCAACAGATGGATGCGCAGTATTCGGTGTCCGAACTCGATCTGGATCTTCGGTGGTGGGCGGCAGCGAACTATCTCACCGTGGCTCAGATATACCTCCAGGACAACACGCTTCTCCGTGAGCCACTGCGCCCCGAGCACATCAAGCCGCGGCTGCTCGGGCACTGGGGCACCAGTCCGGGTCTGTCGATGATCTACGCGCTGCTGAACCGGCTCATCCGGCGAACCGACGTGGACTGCCTCTACGTGACGGGACCCGGTCACGGGGGACCCGCGCTCGTCGCGGCCACCTACCTCGAGGGCACGTACTCGGAGGTGTACCCGGCGGTCTCCGTGGACGCCGCCGGCGTGCACCGGCTGTGCCGTCAATTCTCCACCCCAGGGGGGATTCCGAGCCACGTCAGCGTGCAGACGCCGGGCAGCATCCACGAGGGCGGTGAACTGGGATATTCGCTCGCGCATGCGGCCGGTGCGGCGTTCGACAATCCGGATCTGCTGGTGGCGTGTGTCATCGGTGACGGCGAAGCAGAGACCGGCCCGCTGTCCGGATCGTGGAAGCTTCCTGCGTTCCTCAATCCCGCACGCGACGGTGCGGTGCTGCCGATCCTCCACCTCAACGGGGCGAAGATCGCCGGGCCCACCGTCTACGGTCGCAGCAGCGACGCCGACATCGGTGCGTTTCTGCGCGGGCAGGGATGGGCCCCCGTCATTGTCTCCGGCAACGACCCGCGCACGGTGTTCCGGGACCTCGATCGGGCCCTGTCCGAGGCGCACAGCACGATCGGCGACATCCAGCGGGAGGCCCGCGCCGGCGGTGGCGACGCGGTCGCGTGGCCCGCGATCGTGTTGCGGACACCGAAAGGATGGACGGGTCCGCACATCGTCGACGGGGTGCTGGTGGAAGGAACCCATCGCTCCCACCAGGTTCCGTTGTCGGGTGTGCGGACGAACGAGGAGCACCTCCGCCAACTCGAGGCGTGGATGCGGTCCTATTCTCCCGAGACGCTGTTCGACGCCAAGGGTGCGCTCGTGCCCGAGCTCGCCCGTCTGGCGCCACAGGGCGACAAACGGATGGGCTCTTCCCCCTACGCCAACGGCGGGCGTCTCCGAGCGGATCTGCCGATGCCGCCGCTGGAGAAATATGCGCTCACCATAGCGAAGCCGGGCGCGACCGTGCACGAGACCACGCGCGTACTCGGTGAGTTGCTCCGCGATCTCTACGCCGCGACAACCACCCCCGACGGTGGGGGATATTTCCGTCTGTTCTGCCCCGACGAAACGTCGAGCAACCGGCTGGGCGCCGTGTTCGAGCAAACCGACCGGTGCTGGCAGCTTCCCGTCACCGAGTACGACGACGACCTGTCCGCCGGTGGCCGCGTGATGGAGGTGCTCAGCGAGCATCTGTGCGAAGGGTGGCTCGAGGGCTACCTCCTGTCGGGGCGGCACGGACTCTTCGCCAGCTACGAGGCGTTCGCCATGGTGAGCGTGTCGATGCTCATCCAGCACACCAAGTGGCTTCAGCACGCTGCGGGGCTGCGGTGGCGCGCGCCGGTTGCCTCACTGAACGTGCTCCTGACCAGCACGTGCTGGCGCAATGATCACAACGGATTCAGCCATCAGGGGCCGGGAATGATCGACGCCGTCATTCCCCTCGCGCCGGACGTGGTGAGGGTGTGGCTTCCGCCGGACTCGAACACCTTGCTCGTGATCTCCGATCAGTGTTTCCGCAGCACCGACAAGGTGAACATCATCGTGGTCGACAAGCAGCCGCATCTTCAGTACCTGACCCTCGACGAGGCAAAGGAGCACTGCGACGCCGGCGCCTCGGTGTGGCATTGGGCGGGCACGGAACGGGACTCCACCCCGGACGTGGTGCTCGCCGCCGCGGGCGACGTTCCCACACAGGAGGTTCTCGCCGCGGCGCAGCTGCTCCGCGACCGGACTCCCGACCTCGTCACGCGGGTGGTGAACGTCGTCGACTTGATGGCGCTACTGACGCCGACGGAACACCCGCACGGGTTCGACGAACAGACGTTCGTCGATCTCTTCACCGCCGACACACACGTGGTCTTCGCGTTCCACGGATACTCGCGTGCCGTGCACGAACTGCTGCACGGACGTCCGGAACCCGAACGCTTCCACGTCCGCGGCTTCAGCGAGCAGGGCACCACCACCACGCCGTTCGACATGGTGGTATTGAACAGAATGAGCCGGTACCACTTGGTTCGCGAGGTCTTACGGCGCGCAGGGACGGATGTCCGCGGCGCGGTGGAGCTCGCCGACTTCTGTCTCACCCAGCTCGAGAGGCACGCCGAATACGTGGTCGAGCATTTCGAAGACATGCCCGAGGTGCGAGACTGGACCTGGTCCTGAGCAGCAGCTCAGTTCATCGGCGGCTCAGTTCATCGGCGGCTCAGTTCATCGGCAAGGGAGCGGCGCCGCGTTCGGCGAGCATGTTCTTCATGAGCGTCGATTCGCTCTGCTGGGCGTCGACCATGGTTTGCGAGAGAGCACGCGCGACATCGGTCGAGGCATGCTGGGCGGCGTACTCCATCATCGGGAGCCCACCCTCGTGGTGCCGCAGCATCAGCTGGAGGAACAGCACGTCCACCGCGGGACCGGTGGCCTGGCGTAGGGCAGCAAGATCCTCGGACGACGCCATACCCGGCATCTTCGACATCGATCCCATGTGCTCACCGGCACCCGACGCGTGGCCGTGGTCGTCGTCCGTGTCGCTGTCCTCACCGCCGGACATCCAGCCCATGTAGCCACCGGACGGCAACGACGGCTGGTCCCACAATGCGAGCCAGCCCTGCATCTGCCCGAGCTGATTCTGTTGCGTCGTCAGGATGTCGTAGGCGAGGTTCCGCACCGCCGGGTCTGCGGCGTTCGCCAGCGCGATCGCGGACATCTCCACGGCCTGGCTGTGATGCACGCTCATGTCCTGTGCAAAACCGACGTCCACCGAACCGGCTTCGGGCGTCGGCGACTCGTTGTCGTCCAACGGAATTCGCGCCAGGAAACCGAGGACGAAGCCGAGCGCGACGGCCCCGATCAGCCCGATGACCAGCAGCGCCGTGCGCTGGCTGCGAGGAGTGGGCGTGGGTGCCGTATCGGGTACGGGCGCGTCTGCCATCACTGGCCCCCCGTCGGCGTCTGCTGCAGGTCGGTCGGCAACTGCATGCCGGAGGGTAGCTGGCCCATTCCGCCGGTTTCGGTCTGGTCCGGCTCGATGTTGCCGCCGTCCATGGGCACTGCATCGGGACCGGGTGCGGCTGCGTCGAAGGCCGGCGGGTTGTCCGGATCGAAACCGGAGCCGGGGATGCTCGAGCAGCTCGCGCCGACCTCCGGGTAGGTGTTCTTGTTGATTCGCAGGGCGCTGACGAACTGATCGATCCGCTCGTCGTCAGCGCTGTCGAGCTTCAGCTGGTGGCCCCATGACTGCAGGGAGATCGGACTGTCGAGGCCGGGGTACGGCGACAGCAGGGTGAAGCTTTCGCCGTCGACCTTGTCCTTCAGCGTCTCCACCTGGTCGGCCGGGACCGTGTCGGGGTTGTACGCGATCCACACCGCGCCGTGCTCGAGCGAGTGCACCGCGTTCTCCGAGCGAATCGCTTCGGGGTAGACCGTTCCGGTGCAGGTGGCCCAGTTGGCGTCGTGCGGTCCGCCGAACGGTGGCGACTGATCGTACGCGACGCGCTGCATGGGCTGGATGTGAATTCCGGCGGGGTAGTCGACCTTCGCGACCCCGTCGATTTCGACCGAGGGATCGGGATTGTCCGCGCTCGGCGCGTATCGGGCGGCCTCTTCCTTGGCCTGATACTTGGGCACCAGGTTGATCGCGAGAATGCCGACGAGCGTGAGGACGGCTACCGCGGCACCGATCGTGAGCCAGGGAATGTTGCGGGGGGGCTTGGCGCCGCCGACCTTGGATTTCTGGCCGCCGCTGTTCTTCTTGGCGGCCTTCAGGGCCTTGGCTGACTTGGCTCCCGCATTCTTACCGGGACCGCGACTTTCCGAACCGCTTGGCATCGATTGTGATCTTTCGGTGTGTGTGGGGCTGGAGGGCTGAAGCGCTCAGTCCAGGGACCTGGATCTACGGGCCACACCACTGTACTTTCTCACCCTGAGGGGCATCTGGGAGAGTGGCGTCGACCACCCCCGCCGGTGCCCCGGCCCACGGCTGTGTGCCTCCCCGCCAGGCGGGTCACCGTCCGCAGCGTCATGGTCATAGGATAGATACCTGTGACTCCAGCTGACCTTGCCGAACTCCTCCGTGGAACCGCCGCGAAAGTGCTCGCCGAGCGCGGACTCGACGTTTCCGTGCTCCCGGACACTGTGACGGTCGAGCGTCCGCGTAACCCCGAGCACGGCGATTACGCCACAAACATCGCGATGCAGTTGGCCAAGAAGGTCGGTACCAACCCGAGGGAGCTGGCCGGCTGGCTGGCCCAGGCGCTGACCGCGGTCGAGGGTATCGACAGCGCGGAGATCGCTGGACCGGGCTTCCTCAACATTCGCCTTCATGCCGACGCGCAGGGCGCGATCGTGGCCAAGATCCTCGAGGAGGGCTCCCACTTCGGTGCCGGCCACACCCTGGACGGCAAGAAGATCAACCTCGAATTCGTCTCCGCCAACCCCACCGGCCCCATCCATCTCGGTGGCACCCGCTGGGCTGCCGTCGGAGACGCGCTGGGACGGATTCTGTCCACGCAGGGTGCTGCGGTCACCCGCGAGTACTACTTCAACGATCACGGTGCCCAGATCGACCGGTTCTCCCGCTCCCTGATCGCGGCGGCCAAGGGGGAACCCGCGCCGGACGACGGATACGCGGGCGCCTACATCGCGGACATCGCCGCACAGGTACTGCAGAAACGTCCCGACGTACTGCAACTTCCCGACGGTGAACAGGAGGAAGTGTTCCGGGCCATCGGTGTGGACCTGATGTTTGCGCACATCAAGCACACGCTGCACGACTTCGGTGTCGACTTCGACGTGTACTTCCACGAGAACTCCCTGTTCGAATCGGGAGCCGTGACAGAGGCGGTCGAAACACTCAAAGCCTCCGGCAACCTCTTCCAGGAGGATGGCGCATGGTGGCTCAAGAGCACCGATTTCGGTGACGACAAGGACCGTGTCGTCATCAAGAGCGACGGAAATGCCGCCTACATCGCCGGCGACATCGCATACTTCCAGAACAAGCGCGCCCGCGGCTTCGACCTGTGCATCTACATGCTGGGGGCGGACCACCACGGATACATCGGCCGCCTCAAGGCCGCGGCCGCGGCGTTCGGTGACGACCCGGACACCGTCGAGGTCTTGATCGGGCAGATGGTGAATCTCGTCCGTGACGGTGCGGCTGTGAAGATGAGCAAGCGCGCCGGGACGGTCATCACCCTCGACGACCTGGTCGAGGCGATCGGCGTCGACGCCGCGCGGTACGCGCTGATCCGGTCTTCGGTGGACTCGAGCATCGACATCGACCTCGAACTGTGGACGAGCACAGGCAACGAGAATCCGGTCTACTACGTGCAGTACGCGCACGCCCGGTTGTCGGCGATCGCGCGCAATGCCGTCGACCTCGGCATCGCCGTCGCCGATCCCGACTTCTCCCTCCTCGTCTCGGAGCAGGAGGGCGACCTCATCCGCACCCTCGGCGAATACCCCCGTGTTGTCGCCAGTGCCGCGAATCTTCGTGAGCCACACCGGATCGCGCGATATCTGGAGGAACTGGCCGGCGCGTATCACCGCTTCTACGGGGCCTGCCGGGTGCTGCCGCAGGGCGACGAAGAAGTCGGCCAGCTGCACATCGCGCGCCTCGCGCTCTGCAGCGCGTCCCGTCAGGTTTTCGCCAACGGGCTCGCACTGCTCGGTGTCGGTGCTCCGGAGCAGATGTGAGCGCGCATCCGGCAGGTCCCATGCATGCCGAGCAACTCCACGCTCCTGGTCTGCCCGAGCGCCCATCGGACGCAACCGAGTTCGCTGCGCTCGACCCTGCGGTGTGGCCCCGCAACGCGAATCGCGGTGACGACGGCGTCGTGCGCCTTGCCGGTGTTCCGGTTACCGAGCTCGCCGAGAAGTACGGCACGCCGCTGTTCGTGGTGGACGAGGACGATTTCCGTTCGCGGTGCCGGGACATGGCCCGCGCCTTCGGGCCGTCGGCGCGGGTGCACTACGCGTCCAAGGCCTTCCTGTGTGGTGAGATCGCCCGCTGGGTGGCAGACGAGGGCCTGTCGCTGGACGTGGCCTCGGGAGGCGAACTGGCCGTCGCACTGCACGCGGGTTTCCCTGCGGAGCGGATTGCGATGCACGGCAACAACAAATCGGTCGCCGAACTGCGCGCGGGGGTGCAGGCCGGGGTCGGGCACGTGGTCATCGATTCCCTCATGGAGATCGACCGTCTCGACAAGGTGGCCGCGGAAGCCGGTGTCGTTCAGGACGTCCTGATTCGCGTCACGGTGGGGATCGAGGCACACACCCACGAATTCATCTCCACGGCGCACGAGGATCAGAAGTTCGGATTCTCACTCGCCGGTGGCGACGCCATGGATGCCGTGCGCAGAGTCTTCGCGGCGGATCACCTGCGCCTGGTGGGTCTGCACAGCCACATCGGCTCGCAGATCTTCGACGTCGACGGCTTCGAAATGGCTGCGCACCGGGTGATCGGTCTCCTCCGGGAGGTCGTCTCGGAGTTCGGTGTGGACAAGACTGCGCAGATCTCGATCATCGACCTCGGCGGCGGCATGGGAATCGCCTACGTTCCCACGGACGATCCGCCGCCGGTGGACGAGCTGGCTGCCAAGCTCGGCCACATCGTGCGGAACGAATCGGCTCTCGTCGGCCTGCCGGAGCCGACGCTGGCCGTCGAGCCCGGACGGGCCATTGCCGGACCCGGCACCGTGACGCTCTACGAGGTGGGCACCATCAAGGATGTCACCGTCGGCAGCTCCCTCACGCGTCGCTACGTCAGCGTCGACGGCGGAATGAGTGACAACATCCGCACGTCGCTGTACCAGGCGGAGTATGAGGCGAAACTGGTCTCACGGGTCAGTGAGTCGGCGCCGGTGGTGTCCCGTGTGGTCGGCAAGCATTGCGAAACCGGTGACATCGTGATCCGCGACACCTGGATGCCCGGAGACATCGAGGCCGGGGATTTGGTCGCCGTCGCGGCCACCGGTGCATACTGCTACTCGATGTCGAGCAGGTACAACCTACTCACCCGCCCTGCCGTGGTAGCGGTTCGCGACGGTGTGTCGCGCGTGATTCTACGGAGGGAAACCATGCAGGATCTGCTCAGCTTGGAGGTACAGGAGTGACGAGCGTATCGGCGCAGCGCCCTATCGGTGTGGCTGTCCTCGGTTACGGCAACGTCGGGAGCGAGGTCGTCCGGATCCTGCGTGAGCAGGCCGACGAGCTCGAGGGCAGGGTCGGTGCCCCCCTGGAACTCCGCGGGGTCGCAATGCGGCGTACCGGTAGCGACCGCGGTATTGCCGAACAGTTGCAGACCACCGATGCAGAGGGACTCGTCGCCCGCGAGGACGTCGACATCGTCGTCGAGTTGATCGGTGGCATCGAGCTGCCACGCAAGCTCATCCTTCAGGCGCTGAACTCCGGCAAGTCCGTCGTCACCGCCAACAAGGCGTTGCTCGCCGAGCACACGGGGGAGCTGGCCGAGGCTGCAGAGTTGGCGCGGGTCGACCTGAACTTCGAGGCTTCGGTGGCCGGCGCGATTCCCGTGATTCGTCCACTGACGCAGTCCCTGGCCGGTGACCGCGTCACCAAGGTCGCCGGAATCGTCAACGGAACCACCAACTTCATCCTTTCGGCAATGGACGAGACCGGGGCCGACTACGCGGAGACCCTGGCAGAGGCAGGACGGCTGGGCTACGCCGAAGCCGATCCCACAGCCGATGTCGAGGGTTACGATGCGGCCTCGAAGGCTGCCATCCTCGCCTCGATCGCGTTCCACAGCCGGGTCACCGCTTCCGACGTCTACCGCGAGGGAATCTCGAAGATCACGGCCGCTGATCTCACCTCCGCGCGGGCCCTCGACTGCACCATCAAATTGCTCGCCATCTGTGAGCGCATCGTCAACTCCAAGGGCAAGGAACGTATCTCCGCCCGGGTCTACCCGGCTCTGGTGCCGCTCGGCCACCCGCTTGCGTCCGTCCACGGTGCGTTCAATGCCGTCGTCGTCGAAGCCGAGAACGCCGGCCGCCTGATGTTTTACGGCCAGGGCGCAGGCGGCGCGCCCACCGCGTCGGCGGTGATGGGGGACCTGGTGATGGCTGCGCGGAACAAGGTTCAGGGCGGACGCGGCCCCCGCGAGTCGAAGTACGCCGAGCTCAAGATTGCGCCGATCGGCGACATCCCCACCCGCTACTACGTGAACATGCAGGTGGCAGACAAGGCGGGTGTGCTGTCGGCCGTTGCCGCGGAATTCGCCAAGCACGGCGTCAGCATCTCCGTCGTGCGGCAGGAAGGGGCGGGCGAAGGTGCCCGTCTCGTGGTGGTCACGCACCTTGCCGCAGACTCGGCTCTCTCGGACACCGTCGAGGCGCTGAGCAAACTCGAATTCGTCACCGCTGTGACCAGCGTGCTGCGACTGGAAGGCACCGAACAATGACCGGCACCCGTAATCCCGTTCACACTCCGTGGCCGGGGCTGATCGAGGCCTACCGCGATCGTCTCGCGATCGGACCGAACTGGAAGACCGTCACGCTCCGAGAGGGCGGCACCCCGCTGCTGCCCGCCGGTCATCTCTCGGAGATCACGGGCTGCGACGTCTACCTCAAGGTCGAGGGGCTCAACCCCACCGGGTCCTTCAAGGATCGCGGTATGACGATGGCTGTCACCGACGCCCTCGCTCGTGGGCAGCAGGCCGTGCTGTGCGCATCCACCGGCAACACCTCCGCGTCGGCCGCCGCATACGCCGCCAAGGCGAAGATGAGCTGTGCGGTTCTGATTCCACAGGGCAAGATCGCGATGGGCAAGCTTGCCCAGGCGGTCATGCACGGCGCCAGGATCATCCAGGTGCAGGGCAACTTCGACGACTGCCTCGAACTGGCCCGCAAGACGACGGCCGAGTTCCCGACGATCGGACTCGTGAACTCGGTCAACCCCGTTCGAATCGAGGGCCAGAAGACCGCGGCGTTCGAGATCTGCGACGCGCTGGGCAAGGCTCCCGACGTGCACGCTCTCCCTGTCGGCAACGCAGGGAATATCACCGCCTACTGGCGCGGTTATTCCGAGTACTACGCGGACGGGCTGACCAGCGTGAAGCCGCGCATGCTCGGCGTCCAGGCGGCAGGCGCCGCGCCGCTGGTACACGGTGCGCCAGTGAAGGACCCGGAGACCATCGCCACGGCGATCCGTATCGGCTCACCCGCTTCGTGGCATGGTGCCGTCACGGCCAAAGAAGAATCCCACGGCGCCTTCCGTGCTGCCACCGACGAGGAAATCCTGGTCGCCTACCACCTGATCGCTGCCACCGAGGGTGTTTTCGTCGAACCCGCGTCGGCTGCAAGCGTCGCCGGTCTGCTGGCCGCACGCAAGGAGGGCTGGCTGGATTCCGGTCTCACCGTGGTGTGCACGGTGACCGGCAACGGACTGAAGGACCCGGACACTGCGCTCGCGGGCATGCCTGAGGTGCAACCGATTCCGGTCGATCCCGTAGCTGTCGCGTCGGCCCTCGAGCTGGCGTAGTGGTGGCGTCCACACCCACCACGCCGCAGGATCAGACCGCTGCCATGACACAGACCCTGCCTACCGGGCTGACCGTGACCGCCCGGGTCCCGGCGTCGAGCGCCAACCTCGGTCCAGGCTTCGACACCCTCGGTCTCGCACTCGCGCTCTACGATGAAATCACGGTCACCACCACGGGCTCGGGACTGAGGATCAGGGTCGAGGGCGAGGGTGCGGAAGACGTGCCCTGGGGTCCCTCTCATCTCGTGGTACGGGCGATCGAACGCGGTCTGGAATCTGCCGGGGTGTGGGCAGAAGGTCTCGATGTGCTGTGCCGCAATGCGATTCCGCATTCACGGGGGCTGGGCTCTTCCGCTTCCGCGGTGGTCGGCGGGTTGGCAGCGGCAAACGGACTGGCCAAGAAACTCGATCCCGAACTCGGGTTGTCGGTCGAGCAGCTCGTTCAGCTGTCCTCCGAATTCGAGGGCCACCCCGACAACGCCTCCGCCAGCGTCCTCGGCGGCGCGGTGGTCTCATGGACCTGTGTATCGGACTCGGCAGATGGTTCCTCGGCTGCGACGACCACGTACTCTGCGGTCTCATTGAAGGTGCATCCGTCGATCCGTGTGATCGCACTGGTGCCGGGTGAACGTTCGTCGACCGCACACACGAGGGGTCTGCTTCCCGAGACGGTTCCGCACGGGGACGCGGCCTTCAACGTCAGCCGTGGCGCATTGACGGTCGTAGCGCTCACCGAACGGCCGGATCTGCTGATGCCCGCGACCGAGGACAGGCTGCACCAGGCGCAGCGCGCCCCCGCGCTTCCCCTCACCACTCGCTGGATCGCGGTACTGCGGAACGCAGGGATCGCTGCCGCTGTTTCCGGTGCAGGTCCGACCGTGCTGGCACTGACAACGGAGCCATTTCCCGACGATCTTCGGGTCCAAGCCGAGGCCGACGGGCTGCGGGTACTCGAACTCGGCATCGCAGACGGCGTGCAGATCAGCTGAGGTGTCGCTAGCCGACATGCCGTGACGGGCCTCTCCTTGCCCCCCCGGTCGTTCACGGCTATCCTGGGCATTGTCCGCACATCGTGCGCATCAGACGCCGGTGCTTCACCAGGGCAATCACTCCAGGGTAATCGGGGTTGACAGCTTCTGGCACGATCCTCCGCACTATCTGTGGTGTTGGGATTGCGCAAAGCGCGCCTGTTTCAAGGCGATGTGATGGCGGGCAAGCCGGCAGTTCGTTACATGCAACTACGTACGGCACATCCGAGTTCGGTACTGAAACCGAATTACGGGACGAACCCTCGACTCTGCGCAGCGCGAGTGAGGGAAGGAAAGGACCTCCGTGACCGATACGGACCTCATCGCCACTCCATTGCACGCCTCCTCGGTGAATACCGTTGACGCGCAGGCAGGCGAATCCATACAGGCGTCATCTTCCGCACCGGGAACCGGTGCCGTAACGGCCTCCACAAAGCGCGCCGAGGCGCGCCGAGGTGCCGGGCTGTCCGGAATGGTGCTGACCGAGCTACGTTCCCTTGCGGGTGACCTCGGTATCAAAGGCATCTCGGGGATGCGCAAGGGCGACTTGATCACCGCCATCAAAGAACGTCAGGGCGGAGCTGCGGCACCGGCCGCTGTAGCGACCGAGACGGCGCCTCGCGCCAAGACCACGCGCGCCAAGCGTGAGCAGTCCGACCAGACCGAGCTCGAGGTGAGCCCTCGGCAGAGCGCCACTGAAAAGCAGAGCGTCACTGAGAAGCAGGGCGTCGCCGAAAAGGTGGCCGAGACCACTGCGGCCCAGTCCGGGCCCGCAGTCGGCAACGTTTCCGACACCGACACCGACACCGCCGACGGTGGCCGCCGCGGGCGTCCGCGCCGCGGTTCTTCCCGCCGGCCGGGAGCGCCCGAGCAGGGTGAACAGGGCGACAACGGGCAAGAAGTGACGCAGACGGCCACCGCTACCC
>NZ_JBAQEO010000729.1:0-2358 GCF_049286785.1 Rhodococcus sp. (in: high G+C Gram-positive bacteria)
GTACGTCCCGTTGCCGAATGCGAAGTGATCCGCTGTTGATAGGAGGTGATCGCGAGTAGAAGCGATCACGCACCGATATGCAGGTTTCCCGGATCGGCCTCTATCGACCGAATCGCACCTCAGCGCAGGCCACAACCGCTCCCTGGCACCTCTCCCCGTTACCCTCTTCGAGTGTTCCGTTCGATTCCCCACTCGGGTAGGGCACAAGGTCATCGACATTTCGCGGGCTGTCGGGGACTTGAAAGCACATCGGCGTGCGAAGCATCCTCGTGCGGCGGAAGCGAGCCCGTTGGGTGTGAAGTTCGGGATCGATATCGCGGAAACAGACGAGACGCTCGCCGGCAGCATTCGAGATGCCCTCGGTTTCGGTGCGCCGGGTGACGTCGCCCTGCCCGCTGAGGTCGTCACGGACCTCACCCGGTTCGGCCCCGAATTCATGTCGCCGAACGGTGAGCTGTCGGCGGTGCTGATCGGTGAAGCCAAGGGGATCGAAGCCCTCAACGGGAAAAGGCCGTACGGCTGTCGATCCATGACGACACCGGCCTCGAGACGACGGTCCAGGAGGGCTTGATCACGCGCTGCTCCTACGGGAGCGATGGTTGCTCGATCACCGCCGGGTTTCACCGGTTCGGCGAGTGTCGATGAGAACGATCCCGCTCGACGACCACCACTGGTGACAGATTCCAGCGACTGCCAGTTACGTGTACTTCTTGGGTTTGGTTACTCCGCCGCCGCCCGCGGGCGGCGGCGGTTTCGGTGCCGGTGGTGGTGGCGGTTTGCGGGAGGTCGGGCGATAGCCCTTCTCCTCGTTCGCGGAGGTATCCATCCTGTGCGTGATGGGGCGATCCTCTCCCCCGGTCGGCGAGTCGTCCTCGCCGGTCACTTCGCGCTCGTCTCGGTATGCGCAGCCTTGGTCTGGTGTTGCTGTCCGATACCTGCGGACCCCCCCCGGCGCCGGCGTCGGCTTTCGTCCCCTCACTCGCAGCGTCTTCGCGCGAACGCTCGGGGTGTAGCCGCCCTTCCGCGGCGGTAGCCAGCCACGCGGCACCTTGGCCTCGCCATCAGCAGTCGACTCACTGTTCGTCGTCACTGACCATCACCCGCCTCATTCGATCCGTTCGTTCCATTATCACTCGAGTCCCCTACCTCGGCCGGGTTGCGTAGAACCTGGACCAGCTGCGCGTCGCTGCAGTCGACCCATACACCTGCCGAAGCCTCGACTGTCTCTCCGAACGTGCCGCTCTCGTCGAGCGCGTACGCGGTCTCGAGGAACACCTCCCGGGTCTCGGGATAGCCGGTAAAGAACCCGGTGGCACCCACCTGGCCCCCGATCCAGCCGCCGTCCTTCGTCAACACCCTCACGAAGTCGTCTGGCGCGATCATGCGCGAGGAGTAGTAGTCCCATGCCGTAGGTGTCGGATCATACGACCGGAATCGCTCACCCCACTTCGAGTCGGGAAGCACCCGTCTGACCTTGAATGCGAACTCGACGACAGCAACAAGAGCAGGAACCACGAACACCATCACCCCCGCAGCCAGTGCCGTCAATCGCGGATGCTCGAGTGAGGACAGTGGCTCGGTCACTGCTCGAGTCAGGGTGCCACCCAGGACGATGATGTAGACCAAGGCGAGCCCGGCCGGATACCGATACCGCCCGCAAGAACCTGACGCTGACCTCGCGTTCGGCAAGGGTAGGACCCTGCAGCCGGCCCCGAACACCCTGGTACACGAATCCGGGAATCACCACCAGCAGGATCGTGAGCGCTTGCTCCCATCCACTGACCAACTGCACAAGGACTCCCCTTCAAACCCCATGCCTCACCAGCGACAAACCAGCGCACCGGGGGCTGGCACCTCTCCGCTGGCTGGTGCGAGACCGCTTCGAGCACAACGTACATCCTCAGCTCGGCGAACGAGGCCGGGGGCCCGGCCCACCTCCGTAGCTTCGATACGCCGAAACTGGTAGCGATCACCACACTCCGCGCCGCTTTCCACACTCGGCGAAGCTACGACCAGCCTCAGAGAGTGAGCCTGACCGGCAGGCGCACTCTTCACAATCGGCAACGTGCGGCCAGAGCCGATCAGTAGTGAAGACGCCACGGCAGCGACGACCGTCGGAGTGGACGAAGCCGGCGGACTTTCACACCCTTCGTCGAACTGCTGGACCGGTGATGCTCTTGCCTGTTGGTAGCCGGCACCACCCGGTGCCGCATGACAACGCACATCAAACACGAAGTCCTTGAAGCTGACCCCGGCCATCGGCACACACTTTCGGTGACACCGTACCCGAGACCGCCGAAACGATAGACGCAGGTCACGGCACAGGGGACTGCTGCACGGATAGGTGACCAAGCACCC
>NZ_JBAQEO010000730.1:0-2146 GCF_049286785.1 Rhodococcus sp. (in: high G+C Gram-positive bacteria)
AGCGTGTACCCCAACCACGGTGAAGTCGGGCCAACCGTGATTTCCTCGAGCCGGTAGTCCAAGCTTTCGTCGTGCATCACCACGTCGAGGAATTCGGCCACGTGGGGTTGCAGTGCAAAGGAGCCCATCCTGCGCCCGCCGATCAGCTGCGGGTTGACCACCCGGTTGGCGCCGGCGCGGACCAGCTTGGACATCGACCCCTCGTTACGGGCGCGGGCGATGATGACGAGGTCAGGCCGCAGTGCCCGGCTCGACAACGTGACGTACACATTGTCGGCATCGGTGTCGAGCGCAGAAATCAAGGCGTGGGCTTGCGATATCCCGGCAGCTTCCAGGGTTCGGTCGTCGGTGACGTCTCCGATTACGGTGGGATGCTCAATGCCTCGGAGTCGCTCTGGATCGCGGTCGATGACCACGATTTCGCGGCCGAGGGTACTGAGGTACTGCGCGCTCGCAGTGCCCACCCTTCCCCATCCGCAGATGATGATGTGGCCGGTCATCCGGCTGATGCGTCGATCCATTCGCCGTCTTTCCATGTGATGGCGCAGGTGGCCTTCGATGAGCGCCTCGAGGAGGACGCCGAACATGTACAGCGCCGTGCCTACCCCAGCCAGAATGAGAATCATGGTGAACAACTGTCCGACGCCGGTGAGCGGGTGTACCTCGCGGAATCCGACGGTCGTGATCGTGGTGACGGTCTGATAGAGGGCGTCCAGGACCCCGAAGCCGAGGCAGATGTAACCGGCCGTACCGGCGACAACCACCAGCGCGAACGCCAACAGCGCTCGACTGATCCGACCCAGAGGGCTCACCACCCTGATTCTTCTCCCCGGCTAAGACGGGAGAGGGCATTTCAGGCATCGATACGCTTCCGGTGACCGGGATGTCCTGTATGGGCATATTGCGTGCGAAAAATTCTGTGCACGCGCCGATCCGGGCAAGTGCGGACATCGCGCCCTCCGTCGTGCTGTGCGGGTAGCGGCGTGGCACGCTGTCGTCCGCAGCACCCACGGTGCTCAGTGGTCGTTGTCGAGCAGGTCGGAGGACGGGTGTGGGCGTGGCAGCGAAGTCATCGATCTCGTCGGTGAAGCGGCGGGCACAAGCCCGGTTACTCGAGGACATCACCGAGGAACCGGCCGGGCATCAAGGTCCGCACCGGACGGCGTCGAAAGAAGAGCACAAGCATCCATGGTGGAAGGTGTCACGATCTTTCCGTTGATCGTCGGCCACTGGATGTAGTCGTCCAACATTTCATTTGGCACTGTCAGGTATGGGATGTCAGCCGCGCCTGCGAGCAAGACCCCTTTCTCAGGGTCCAGAGAAGATCGCGTGCCTGTGCCGTCCTCCAGCGGATAGCTGATGCGACTATTCTTCGTCGATGATCGGTACTCCGAGGGGTAATCCGTGATAGGCGTGATCGGGCAGTCCCTACCGATCGCGGTAGGCCTGCTACTGGCCGCGCTGCCGATGGTGATGCTGTCGGTGGTCCTGGTCACCAAACGGCCGGTGCGTGTGTCGTACGCCTTCATCGGTGGCTGGGTCGCGGGCCTGATCGTCGTGGGCGCCGTGGTGCTCGCGGTTGCGGATGTGATCATGCTGGCCGACGAGCCCACCTGGTGGGCCGGTGCTGTGAAACTCGCGCTCGGGATCGTCCTGGTCCTCATGGCTGTCCGGAAGTGGTACGCACGGCCGCAGTCCGGAGAGGAGTCCACCGTGCCCCGGTGGATGGCGGCCGCACAGACCATGACCGCTCGACGGGCTCTGGGTCTGGGGTTTCTGCTTGCGGCGGCGAATCCGAAGAACCTCGCCCTGGTCGTGGCCGGCACAGCTGTCATTGCGGACGCGACTGCGCGGGTGCTCGAGCAGGTCGTGGCGCTGGTTGTCTTCGCGGTCGTGGCAAGCCTGGGCGTGGCCGCCCCGGCCGTGGTTCGGGGCGTGTTCGCGGACCGCGCCGATCGCGCGCTCGCGATGGCCGATGAGTGGATGACCCGGCACCACGCGGCGATCATGGCGGCGGTCCTGCTGATTCTGGGCGTGGTTCTGATCGGCAACGGGATGGGCGGGCTGTAGGCGGCTGCCCGCATGGTCGGCGTGACCCCCTGATCGGTCGCCGTGGCCGACACACTGCGTGAGAATCCACATCGAC
>NZ_JBAQEO010000731.1:0-27624 GCF_049286785.1 Rhodococcus sp. (in: high G+C Gram-positive bacteria)
TCGTACAACTCGACCGCCTGGCGCCGGAACTCTTCCGAGTAGTTCTTGCGTGACATGACTGAAGATCATCTCGCTTCCCCAGCAGGTGCTGGATTCAGCGTGTCCAAGAACCGGGGTCAAGGCCCGAGTTCATCGTCAGCGGGCAGGCGGCCGCGTGGCCGTTCGACACCTTCGCGGTGAATCCCATGGTGGTGGAGGCATATCAGGGTTACGGGGCGGAGCGGGAGCTCATCCCCACCGGCGTCGTCGTCGATGGTCACGTCGACGGCTGGAACATCGATGCCTGGGCGGTGGGCGTGGACACCGAGCTCGCCCGCGAAGGCAAGGGAGTCGCGGTCACCTTCGCGAGAACGGGTGGAAACCTGATCTATGCGGGGATCCTTCTGATGATGATGGTGGTCCTGGCCTTCCTGGCGGGTTTCGTGTCGATACAGACCTTTCGGCGTAAGCGGTCCGTCAACACCGACATGCTCGGATGGATGGCCGCCATGCTGTTCGCGGTGGTTCCCCTGCGCGGAATCCTGCCCGGTAGCCCGCCGATCGGATCGTGGGTCGACATCGCCCTGACCGTGTGGGTGGTCGCAACGTTGGTGGCCTCGCTGGCGTTGTTCGTCTTCTGCTGGTGGCGCGACAGCACCGTGCCCGTCTCGGGACACCAGCACTAGAGCACCGCGGGTGCCGCATCCCCTCGAGGGCCGACCTCCCGTATTTACGACAAATTCTGTATACCGCCGGGCTTATAATCGATCGGGAGCACGCAGGAGAAGTCCCAGCTGGGAGGCCCCATGTTCGATACGTCGACCGAACGATCCCGTCGTGGCGTGTACGGGATCTCCGTCGCCTCCGAACTCTCGGGATTCGGGACCCAGGCCCTGCGCCTGTACGAGCACTACGGACTGGTGTCACCGGCAAGGACCAGCGGTGGCACTCGCCGCTACAGCGACCACGACCTGGCACGCCTGCGCCGGATCGCCGAACTGATCGAGGTCGGGGTCAATCTGGTCGGCATCGGGTTCGTCCTCCGCCTCGAATCTCGCGCCGATGAACTCGAACGAGAGAACAATCGCCTCGCCGCCGACAACGCACGACTGCGAGAACTCGCCGAAGCCTGTGCGGTGCACGGGGACTCCGCGTCCGGCAACTCCACGTCCGGCGACCGAGGAGAATGACATGACCGAGCACCCGACCGAGGCTTGGTCGATCAACGATGTGGCGCAATCGCTCGATGTCGTCACCGCGTCGCTGGATGCACTGCGGGACGAAGCCGTTGCCCAGGAGCCCCTCGAAACCGTCCTGAGCCGCCTCGCTCACACCGCGGTCGCTGCCCTGCCCGACGTCGACGCGGTCAGCGTCACACAACTCGTCAAGGGGGCACCGACCACCGTGGCGCTCACCGACGACGCTCTGGCTTCCATCGACGAACGTCAGTACGCCACCGGCCGGGGACCATGCCTCGAGGCCGCCCGCACGCTGAAACCCGTGCGGGCGGTTATCGGTGAACACCGCTCCGAGTGGCCCGAATTCACCGAAGCGGCCGAAGAAACCGGGGTCCGCGCGTATCTGTCGGTGCCGATCCTCGTCGAGGTCTCCGACGCGCCGGACGAACTGATCGGATCGTTCAGCGGCTACAGCTACCACGCCGAGGCCTTCGACCCCTTCGACGAGCGGCTGGTACGGCTGCTGACCACCGCCGCATCGGCGGCCATCACCAACGCCCAGCGCTGGCAGCGCGCACGCGAACAAGTAGTCCAGCTCCGGAGCGCGCTGACCTCCCGGGCCGAGATCGACCAAGCCAAGGGAGTCCTGATGGCGATGCACGGAATCACCGGCGAGGAAGCATTCCGCCGGCTGGCGGAGATGTCACAACGCACCAACACCAAGCTCCATGAGGTGGCCCGGGACTTCATGACGAGATGCACGTCCCGGCCTGCGTGAGCGGCGCTCCGCAGTCCGCGCGCCCGACGCGCCCGCCGGATGGGCGGACCACCGTCAAGGACTGACCGCTGCCCTGGGGACCGGCCGACGGGCCGCTACTCTCAGGGCCATGGCCGCCAAGATCTCCGCCCACGACGTCCTCGAACTGGTATTGGACGCAGGAAGCTACGTCTCCTGGGATACCACTCCCGTCGATCCCCGGCCGAACGAGAAGTACCGCGCCGACCTGGAGAAGGCGGCGGAGAAGTCCGGAGTCGACGAGTCGGTGATCACCGGGGCGGGAACTGTACGCGGACGGCCGGTCGCGGTGATCGCCTGCGAATTCGCCTTCCTCGCCGGATCGATCGGTGTCGCCGCGGCGGAACGCATCGTCACGGCCATCGAGCGCGCCACCGAGGAAGGCCTTCCGCTGCTCGCCTCACCCACCTCGGGCGGCACGCGCATGCAGGAGGGCACCGTCGCCTTCGTGCAGATGGTGAAGATCGCCGCCGCCGTCGCCACCCACAAGGCCGAGCACCTGCCCTACCTGGTGTACCTACGGAACCCCACCACCGGCGGCGTCTTCGCATCCTGGGGCTCGCTCGGCCACATCACCGTCGCCGAACCCGGCGCTCTCGTCGGGTTTCTCGGCCCACGCGTCTACGAGGCCCTCTACGGGGAGAAGTTTCCGGAAGGTGTGCAGACCGCCGAAAATCTGTACCGCAACGGCGTCATCGACGGGGTGGTTCCCGTCAGCCGTCTGCGCACCCTGGTCCATCGTGTGCTGCGCGTTCTCATCGACTCACCCACGACGTCGTCCACCGGTCCGGCGCCGACGACCGAGATCCCCGACGTCCCCGCCTGGCAGTCCGTCATGCTGTCGCGTCGAGCAGACCGTCCCGGCGTCCGCCATCTGCTGCGGCATGCCGCCACGGAGCAGGTGCCGCTCAGCGGAACGGGACAGGGCGAAACCGAGAAGACGGTGCTGCTGTCGCTGGCCCGGTTCCGCGGTGCCCCCTGTGTTCTTCTCGGGCAGGACCGCAGCGGACAGTCCGCGGTCGACACGATGGGCCCGGCGGCCCTTCGTGAAGCCCGCCGCGGCATGCGTCTGGCGGAGGAGTTGCAGCTGCCGCTCGTTCTGGTGATCGACACCCTCGGTGCCGCATTGTCGAAGGAAGCCGAAGAACGGGGCCTCGCTCCAGAGATCGCGCGGTGCATCTCGGATCTCGTCACGTTGAGGACTCCGACCGTGTCCGTCCTGCTCGGACAGGGCACCGGCGGTGGAGCGCTCGCATTCCTGCCCGCCGACCGGGTACTCGCCGCCCAGAACGGCTGGCTAGCTCCCCTTCCCCCCGAGGGCGCTAGCGCCATCGTCCACCGCGACATCACCCATGCGCCCGAAATGGCTGCAGCTCAGGGTATTCGATCACTCGATCTACTCCGTGACGGAGTGATCGATGCGATCATTCCGGAGAAGCCGGACGCCGCCGACGAGCCCGTGGACTTCTCCAAGCGCGTCGGTGAGGCCATCTCCTGTGAGCTACGCTCCCTGACCGAGGTGCCGGAACGCGAGCGGTTCGCGGCGCGTCTCGCCCGCTACCGAAACCTGGGCCTCCGATAGAGGGTGAGAGGGCACACACGCGTCTGCTCGCGCCACCATACCCCTAGGGGTACCATGGTGGCAGGTCTACGAAAGGAACCGCCATGGTAGGCGACGAAGACAGCATCGCATTGGTACTCAACCGTCTGCGCCGGGCACATGGTCAGCTCGCCGGAGTGATCTCCATGATCGAGCAGGGCCGCGAATGCAAGGACGTGGTGACCCAGCTCGCCGCCGTCTCCCGTGCACTCGATCGGGCCGGGTTCAAGATCGTCGCCAGCGGTTTGCGGGACTGCCTTTCCGGGGAGACTCCCGAAGGCTCCGAACCGATGACCGAAGCCCAGCTCGAAAAGCTCTTTCTCGCGCTCGCCTGACGTATTCGACGACAGAAAGGCCACCGACCATGAAGATCGCATTGTCGACCACTCTGAAGACCTCCTTCCCGGACGCCGTCGAGCGCACCCGTAAGGCGCTGTTCCAACAGGGCTTCGGCGTCCTCACCGAGATCGACATGAAGGCCACCCTGAAGGCCAAACTCGGCGAGGACATGGAGGACTACCTGATCCTCGGGGCCTGCAATCCGCCGCTCGCGCATCGGGCGGTGAACGTCGATCGGCAGATCGGACTGCTGTTGCCCTGCAACGTCGTCGTACGCGCAGACCCCTCCTCCGAGGACACGATCATCGTCGACGCGATGAACCCGAACATCATGGTCGAGGTCACCGACGAAACAGCACTGAAGGACGTCGCAGACGACGCGACCGCCAAACTTCAGGCCGCCATCGATTCCTTGAACGCACAGCAGGCCTGACCCGGCGCGCGCCGCCGGCGAAGTCCTGTCTCCGTTCAGCCGCCCGTGGGACGTTTTCCGGTTACCGTGATGGGGAAATGCTTCCGAGCATGAACCAACCGTCGTCGGGGACCGCAATCACGCACGAGGAGCGGATATGAGCGCGATCGGACACCGTCGGACCTCGATCGGACACCGTCGGACCTCGATCGGACACCGTCGGACCTCGATCGGACACTGTCGGACACTGTTGGTCGCCGCGGTCATTGCCTCGTCAGGCCTGTTCGGCGAGTTGGCCGTGGCGTCAGCGGACGAATGGCGAGCCCTTCCAGCCGACAAGCCTGCATCGGCTGATGGCTCTGCCCTCGACCACATCGAACAGGTCGACGACCGTCAAGTGAACATGTACGTGTACTCGGCGGCCATGGAGAAGGTGATCCTCCTCGAGGTGATCCGTCCGGCAGATACCAGCGCGCCCCGACCGACGTTGTACCTGCTCAACGGCGCCGGTGGCGGCCAGGACTCGGCGACCTGGAAGGCCAAGACAGACGTGGTCGGCTTCTTCGCCGACAAGAACGTCAATGTCATCACCCCTGTCGGCGGCGCGTTCAGCTACTACACGGACTGGCAGAGGCCCGATCCCGCCCTCGGCCTCAACAAATGGACCACCTTCCTCACCGAGGAGCTTCCCCCGATCGTCGATGCCACGTTCGGAACAACCGGGGAGAATGCCATCGCGGGACTCTCGATGTCGGGCACGTCCGTGCTGAGCCTGGCCGAATCCGCCCCCTCGCTGTATCGCGCGGTCGGCGCCTTCAGCGGGTGCGCCGAGACGAGTACCCAACCCGGCCGCGACTACGTCAACTTCGTCGTCAGCGCCCGCGGCGGAGACGTCGTGAACATGTGGGGACCGCCGAACGATCCGGATTGGGTGGCCAACGACCCCGTCGTCAACGCCGAGAAACTGCGCGGCATCGCCCTGTACATCAGCAACGGAACCGGCCTGCCCGGCCCCCACGAGAACCTCGGTGCTCCGGACGTCAACGGAGATCCGGCCGCGCTGGCCAACCAGGTGATCGTGGGCGGAATCATCGAGGCAGGCACCAACCAGTGCACATACCGGCTCGCTGACCGACTGAACTCGCTGGGAATCCCGGCCACATTCGACTTCCGGCCCACCGGCACCCACTCCTGGGGTTACTGGCAGGACGACCTGCACAACTCGTGGCCCATGTTCGCCGGTGCACTCGGCGTCTGACCGGTTCATCGCAACTCCGCTGGGCGACGAAAGACCGCCGTCCAACGCAGAACGCTGTCCGGTCGGTGCCTGCGAGGCGCACGGTCGCATAGGGTGTCTCAGATCGCAAGCCGAACGACGAGAGGACGACATCGATGAGCTCGTACGCCGAGGTCTACCGTGCGAGCACCGAGCATCCCGAGGAATTCTGGCTCGATGCCGCCGGTGGAGTCGACTGGGTGACGCCGCCGACGCGCGCCCTCGACGACTCGGCCGCCCCGATGTACCGGTGGTTCCCGGACGCGTCGCTCAACACCTGCTTCAACGCCCTCGACCGGCACGTCCGAGACGGTCGAGGTGATCAAGCTGCCCTCATCTACGACTCGGCGATGATCCCCGAGGCGTCCCGCACCTACACGTACGCGGAACTTCTCGACGAGGTGTCCCGCTTCGCCGGCGTGCTCGCCGCGCAGGGCGTCGTGGCGGGGGACCGGGTGATCGTCTACATGCCGATGATCCCCGAGGCCGCCGTCGCGATGCTCGCGTGTGCCCGCATCGGAGCCGTCCACTCGGTGGTGTTCGGCGGGTTCGCCGCCAAGGAACTCGCCACCCGCATCGACGACGCCGGACCCGTCGTGCTGGTCACCGCGTCGGGTGGCATGGAACCGGGCCGCACCATCGAATACCTCCCGATGGTCGAGAAGGCTCTCGAGCTCGCCGGCACCCCGCCGCACACCGTGATCGTGAAGAACCGGGCGCACATCCCGGGCTCGGCAGCCGACTACCAGGGCACCGGAACCGCCTGGTTCGACTGGGACGCGCTGATCGCCGACGCCTCGTCCACCGAACCGGTCGCCGTCGCCGCAACCGACCCCCTGTACATCCTCTACACCTCCGGGACCACCGGTAAGCCGAAGGGCGTGATCCGCGACAACGGTGGGCACGCCGTCGCGCTCACCTGGTCGATGAAGAACATCTACGACATCTCAGCGGGCGATGTCTGGTGGACCGCCTCCGACGTGGGATGGGTGGTGGGCCACTCCTACATCGTGTACGGCCCGCTGCTGACGGGTGCCACCACCGTTCTCTACGAAGGTAAACCGGTGGGCACACCCGACGCCGGCGCCTTCTGGCGAGTGATCTCCGACTACAAGGTGTCGGCACTGTTCACCGCACCCACCGCGATCCGGGCGGTCCGCAAGGCCGACCCCGACGCGAAGGAACTGGGCAAGTACGACATCACGTCGCTGAAGACCCTGTTCGCCGCCGGCGAGCGCCTGGATCCGGACACGTACGGATGGGCCACCCACATACTGGGTCTGCCGGTGGTGGACCACTGGTGGCAAACCGAAACCGGTTGGGCCATCTGTGCCAATCTCCGTGGCCTCGAACCGATGCCGCTGAAGGCCGGATCACCCACCGTCCCGGTACCCGGATACCACGTCGAGGTGGTCGACGCGGAAGGCTCACCCGTTTCCGCAGGCACCGAGGGCAACATCGTCATCTCACTGCCCCTTCCGCCCGGAACCCTCACCGGCCTGTGGCGCGACCAGGACCGATACATCAAGTCGTACCTGTCGACGTTCGACGGCTACTACCTCACCGGCGACTCCGGTTACGTCGACGAGGACGGCTACCTCTTCGTCCTCGGACGCAGCGACGACGTCATCAACGTTGCCGGACACCGGCTTTCCACCGGAAGCATGGAGGCGGTGGTCGCGGGACACCCGGCCGTCGCCGAATGCGCGGTGGTCGGTATCCGCGACGAACTCAAGGGACAGCGCCCCAGCGGATACGTGGTACTCAAAGCGGGAGCCGACATCGACCCGGAGACGCTCCGCAAGGAATTGGTGGCGATGGTGCGCGAGCAGATCGGCGCGGTCGCGACGTTCCGGGACGTCACCGTGGTGCAGGCCCTGCCCAAGACACGGTCGGGCAAGATCCTCCGCAAGACGATGCGGCAGATCGCCGATCACGAGCAGTACTCGGTGCCGTCGACAATCGAGGACGTCGCCGTGCTGGAGGCGCTGGAGAAGCAGCTCCGCGACTGATCACGGGCCCTTGATCTCGCCGTACCGCGCGAGTGCTTCCTGTCGTTCATGTGCGTGGTCCACGATCGGATCCGGATAGTCCTCGGGACGGCCGGTTTTCAGAGAATGAACGGCACGCCCTTCGATTGCGCGCAGCTCGGGCACCCACCGGCGGATGTACTCTCCGTCGGGATCGAATTTCTCGCCCTGCGTCGTCGGGTTGAACACCCGGAAGTACGGCGACGCGTCGGTGCCGGAGCCTGCGGTCCACTGCCAGCCGTGCTGATTGCTCGCCAGATCACCGTCCACCAAGCGGTTCATGAAGTACCGGGCCCCGCGCCACCACGGCAGATGCAGATCCTTCACCAGGAACGAGGCGACGATCATGCGTACGCGGTTGTGCATCCACCCTTCGGCATTCAGCTGACGCATCCCGGCGTCCACGATCGGGAAACCCGTCCTGCCTGCGCGCCACGCCGCGAACGCTTCGTCGGCAGCCTGCCCGGTGTCGTAGCGGATGCCGTCGAACCGTCGGTCGTAGTTGCCACGAGCGCTGTCCGGGCGCTGGAACAGGATGTCGGCGTAGAAGTCCCGCCACGCAAGCTGCCGTCGGTACTGCTCGGTACCCTTCCCGTGATGCTCCGCCAGGTCGCGGAGCATCGTGCGCGGATGGATGTTGCCGTACTTGAGGTACACCGACATCCGGCTGGTGGCATCCAGATCGGGACGGTCCCGAGCGTCGTCGTACGCGTCCAGGTGAGTGTCACAGAATTCCGCCCACCGCTCGAGCGCCGCCTTCTCACCGGCCACCGACCCGCCCGCTTCGGCCGCAGGGATCTCCGCGCGCCGGACGTCCACGTCGTCCGGGTCGACCCACTCGACCGTCGTGGCGCCCGTGTCGGCGGGACCGCGCCAGCCGTGTTCCATCCACTGACGGAAGTAGGGCGTGAAGACGCGATACGGTTCACCATCTCTCTTGATCACTCGCCCGGGTGCCACGGCGTACGGCGACCCGGTGCCGAGGAGATGGACACGCTCCGCGACAGCCGCATCACGCACCCGCCCGTAAGGTCCGTAGTCCGCGCTCACGTGGACCTCCGCAGCTGACACCGTGTCGGCCACCGCCGGAATCACGTCGACCGGATCGCCCTTCACCACCAGCAGCCGGCCGTCAAGTTGCTCGTCGAGAGCCACGAGGCTACGAAAGAGGAAGTCGCGACGCGCAGTGCCCGCGGCCCGCAGCAGTCGCTCGTCGAGCACGAACACGCCGAGAGCCCGTGCCCCCGACCGCGCGACGGCACACAGGGTGGGGAGATCACCCAGCCGGAGATCGCGCCGGAACCAGACCAGTGAGGTGCCGCGCGGTGTCCCCGTCATGCCTGCCACGGTACTGAATCGGAGGGCCTCAGTCGCCGGAGCGGGCCGACGCCATCACCGGCAGATACGGTGCCTCGACACCGTTGCGTTCGAACGCCGCCAGCGCCACCCGGGCGAACGTGCGCTGCACGGCCCACTGCTTGCCGGGCTTGGTCCGTGCCGTGATCCGCAGAGTGACCGACTCCGGCGTGACCGAGTTGACGCCCAGCAGTTCCGGCGGCTCGAGCAGGTCCGGCTCGATCACGTCGGTTTCGGCTGCTTCGGCGATGGCATCGAACGCCACCTCGCAGGCCTCCTGCACGTTGGCGGCGTGCGCAACCGGCAGGTCCACGACGGCCACGGCATAACCCTGACTCATGTTGCCGACCCGCACGATCTCGCCGTTGCGGCAGTACCAGAGAGTGCCGTTGATGTCGCGAATCGTGGTGACGCGCAGTCCCACCGTCTCGACCGTACCGACGGCCTCTCCGAGGTCCACCACGTCCCCCACGCCGTACTGGTCCTCGAGCAGCATGAAGATACCTGACAGGAAGTCCCGGACGAGGTTCTGCGCGCCGAAACCGAGCGCGACACCGATCACCCCGGCGGAGGCGATGAACGGCGCAACGTTGACACCGACGATGCCCAGTATCTGCAGCACGACCCAGGTGAGGACCACGATCGACACGGTGGACTCGAGTACCGAACCGATGGTCCGAGCGCGCTGGGCCCGGCGCTCGCTGACCATCGCATCCTTCACACCCCGCGGCGCACGTTCGCGCAGCGGTCGCAGCATGGCGGGCTTGGCCGAGAATTCACGTGGGCGGGTCAACCGGTCGATCGCCCGGTGCATCGCGAAGCGCAGGATGAGCGCGAGAACCATATAGAGGGCGATTTCTATCGGTCTGTGGATGAGCCAGTCACGGTTGGTTTCGGTCAGTTCGAATGCCAGCAGTTGTGAGAACATCAGCCACGAGTGTACGGATGAGACTCGGTCCCACACATCACATCACCACCCCGCCGGCCGTTCCCACGGCACAATGCAAGGGTGACCGAAACCGACTCCGCCAGTGTGCTCGTCGTCGACGACGACGAGGATGTACGCACCTCCCTCGAACGCGGCCTGCGCCTGTCCGGTTTCACTGTCCTCACCGCTGTGGACGGGGCAGACGCCCTCCGCGTGATCAGCGCCCAACGCCCCGATGCCATGGTGCTCGACATGAACATGCCCGTCCTCGACGGCACCGGGGTGGTCACCGCTCTGCGCGCGATGAGCAACGACATCCCCATCTGTGTTCTCAGCGCTCGCGACACCGTAGACGACAGGATCTCCGGCCTCGAGTCGGGCGCAGACGACTACCTGGTCAAACCGTTCGTCCTGGCCGAACTCGTCGCACGGATCCGCGCGATGCTCCGCAGGAGGGGGACGACGACCGTCGTCGCTGCACCGGAGTCCTCGGCCACGCCACCCATCCGGGTCGGACCGCTCGAGCTCCATCTGTCCGGGCGCAGAGTGTTCGTCGGCGGTCAGGAAGTGACGCTGACCAAGCGGGAGTTCGAGCTTCTCGAGGTCCTCGCCCGCAACGTCGGCATCGTCCTGAGCCGCGAACGCCTCCTCGAACTGGTGTGGGGTTACGACTTCGTGGCGGACACCAACGTGGTGGACGTGTTCGTCGGGTACCTGCGGCGCAAGTTCGAAGCCGACGGCAGGCCCCGCATCCTGCACACGGTCCGCGGTGTCGGCTTCGTGCTCCGGGACACCCCGTGAAACGTTCCTTCTCACTCCGGACGCGTGTGGCCGCAGCCACAGCCCTGGGGGCGACGATCATCGTCGTCGCACTGGGCATCCTGGTGTCGCTGGCGATCAACAAGAACAATCTGTCGCAGCTCGACCGGCGGTTGGAAACGGCGTCCGACGTGCTCATCCCCAACGCGGCCACCGCCGGCCTGTTCCTCGGCGCTCTCGGCGACAAGGGTGCCTTCGCGATCACCATCCGATCGCCGGGCGGCGACGTCGTTCTCGTCAGCACCCCCACCCGACTTCCCGAGCTCGAGCCCGGCTGGCAGACGGTCGAGGTGGGCGGTACGAAATACCGGGCGTTCACCGCGGTCGCACCGATCCTGGGCACCCGGATCTCGCTGGCCGTGCCGTACGCCGAAGCGCAGGATGTCACCTCCGACCAGCAGCGTCAGGTGGCGATCGCCGGGTTGCTCGCGGTCGCCGCGGCCAGCGCACTGGGCTGGTTGTTCGGCGGCCGCGCCGTCCGCCCCCTGGTCGACCTCACCGGCCGCATCGTGCGCCGCGAACCGGAACTGGCGCCCGCGTCGTCCGGTGTCCGGGAGGCGGACGAACTCGCCGCCGCCGCCGAATCGATGCTGCGGGACGTGGCCGAGGCCCAGAACGCCACCACCGCCGCTCTCGGCACCGCCCGCGACTTCGCGGCCGTCTCCGCGCACGAACTGCGCACACCGCTCACCGCAATGCGCACCGATCTGGAGGTTCTCACCACCCACGACCTCGCGCCCGATCAACGCGACGAAATCCTCCGCGATCTCGCCCGCGCGCAGGGGCGGGTGGAATCGACACTGTCCGATCTCGAGCGCCTCGCCCGAGGCGAACTGTCCACAGACAGGGACTTCGTGAACTGCGACCTCGTGGACATCTGCGACCTTGCGGCCGAGGACGCGATGCGTCACCACCCGGGCCTGCTGGTCGATGTCGAGGGCGCGCCGACCACGGTCCGCGGAATACCCGGCGGACTTCGCCTCGCGTTGAACAACGCCATCGGCAATGCCGTCCGCCACGGCGAGGCCACCGAGGTCACCATCTCCCTGGGCTCGTCCGGCGACGGAACCGCAACAATCACCGTCGACGACAACGGGATCGGCATCCCCGAAGACGAACGAACTGTCGTGTTCGAGCGATTCCACCGCGGTTCCACTGCTACGAAGAGCGGATCGGGTCTCGGTCTGGCGCTCGTCGCCCAGCAGGCCGCGCTGCACCACGGCAGGGCCCACTTCGAGGACAGTCCCCTCGGAGGTTCCCGGCTGGTGTTCGAACTCCACACCAACGGTGTCGAGAGACAGCAAAGCCCCGCGTCACCGAGGTGACGCGGGGCTTCTACCGCGGAGAACTACTCCTTGACGTCGAGCAGGTCGATGACGAACACCAAGGTCTTACCGGACAGCTGATGTCCGGCACCGGCAGGACCGTAGGCAAGTTCCGGCGGGATCGTGAGCTGACGACGCCCACCGATCTTCATACCGGGAATTCCGTCCTGCCAGCCCTTGATGAGGCCCCGCAGGGGGAACTGAATGGACTCGCCGCGACTCCACGAAGAGTCGAACTCTTCACCGGACTCGAACTCCACTCCGACGTAGTGAACCTCGACGGTGCACCCGGGAACGGCCTCGGCGCCGTCTCCGACCACCAGGTCCTTGATGACCAGGTCGGTGGGGGCAGGCCCCTCCTGGAACTCGATCTCGGGCTTGGTCATGCGTCCTCCTCGATGAGGGCTGTGGGTACTGCGGATTGCACTGGCTGGTCGATCAGCGGGTTTCGACGTTCTTGTAGTCACGCTCGGTGTAACCCGTGTAGATCTGACGGGGGCGACCGATCTTGGTAGCGGGATCTTCGTGCATCTCACGCCAGTGCGCAATCCACCCGGGCAACCGGCCCATGGCGAACAGCACCGTGAACATACGCGTGGGGAAGCCCATCGCGCGGTAGATCAGCCCCGTGTAGAAGTCGACGTTCGGGTACAGCTTGCGCTCGACGAAGTAGTCGTCGGTGAGCGCCGCCTCTTCGAGCTTCATCGCGATCTCGAGCAGTTCGTCGTCGCCGCCGAGCTTCTCGAGGATCGTGTGGGCCGTCTTCTTGACGATGGCGGCACGCGGGTCGTAGTTGCGGTAGACGCGGTGCCCGAAGCCCATGAGCTTCACACCGTCTTCCTTGTTCTTGACCTTGCGGACGAATTCGCTGACGTCTCCGCCGCCCGCCTTGATCTCGTCCAGCATCTCCAGCACCGCTTGGTTGGCACCGCCGTGCAGCGGTCCCCACAGTGCGTTGATGCCGCCGGAGATGGACGTGAACAGGTTGGCATCCGAAGAACCGACCAGGCGCACGGTGGACGTCGAGCAGTTCTGCTCGTGATCGGCATGCAGGATCAGCAGCATGTCGAGCGCCTTGGCGATCTCGGGATCGATCTCGTACGGCTCCGCGGGGAAGCCGAAGGTCATCCGGAGGAAGTTCTCGACGAGGTTGAGCGAGTTGTCCGGGTACAGGAACGGCTGACCCACGGATTTCTTGTAGGCGTAGGCCGCGATGGTCGGCAGCTTCGCCAGAAGTCGGATGGTCGACAATTCGACCTGTTCCGGATCCGCCGGGTCCAGGGAGTCCTGGTAGTACGCGGACAGCGCGTTGACAGCACTCGAGAGCACCGGCATCGGATGAGCGTTGCGAGGGAATCCGTCGAAGAACCGCTTGAGGTCCTCATGCAGCAGCGTATGCCTGCGGATGCGGTCCGTGAACGACTCCAGCTGCGTCGACGTCGGCAGCTCACCGTAGATCAGCAGATGGCTGACCTCGATGAATGTGGAGTGCTCCGCCAACTGCTCGATGGGGTATCCGCGGTAGCGGAGAATTCCTTGGTCACCGTCGATGTAGGTGATGGCGGAACTGGTCGAGGCGGTGTTGACGAATCCCGGGTCCAGGGTGGTGTACCCGGTGCTGGCCAGCAGCTTTCCCAATTCGATACCGTCATTGCCTTCGGTTGCCCTGGCAATGGACATCGTGTACTCACCACCGGGGTAGGTAAGTGTGGGCTTTGTGTCATTGTCAGGCACGAAGCATCCCTCTCAAGCTCAAACCAATGAGTAACAACTTCATTCAGCTAGAAACTAGTCGCACTCGGGCTACCGTGCCCAAAGAGGGTCCACTGAAGGCACCCCGGCAGCACTGCGGGCGGCCCGCGACAACGTTTGCGGCGGAGCGTCCGGCGGGTTCTACGAGTTCCCTGTTCGGCTGGCCGGAAATTGCCCGAAACCGGTTCCGGCGGCCCGAGGATCGCGACCGGTGCCGCGCTACCTGCATCGATATCGCCCGCAGCGGGGCAACTCACATCCGGGTTCGCCCGGTGGTGAGCGTGGGAGCGATCCGGAAGAAGTTCGCCGAGGCCCGCCGGACCGACGCCACGGAGAGCCGTCATGTCCTATCGATCGGCGCGGAAGTCGCGTTACACGCATCCCACCAGGTGGACACCCGGCGTCGGGGGCCGGGCTCACGCGTCCGACACGCACATCCCCCACGATCCGCTCCACTGCTGTCCGGGGGTCAGCACCAGCTGATCGATCGCGGAGTTGAACGCATTCGGCGGGCACGTCATCGGCTCGAGTGCCAGTGCGCGCCCTCGCCCCGGATACGACTTCCCGGAGTCCGGGTCCGCGATGAACACCTGGAGCCAGCCGAACTCACGGGCCGCCCACAGCATGGTTCCGGTGCCGTCCGGAGCACGGAGCACGTGCCGGGACCTGCCGTCGGCATCGACGTCCAGTGCACTGAACGGGGTATCGAGCACCACTCCGGCCAGTGACCTGGGGCTGGTGAAGTCGTAGTCGGTTCCGATCACCGCCTGGGAAGCGGCGCTGGGAAGCATCCGTTCGTCGAGGGGCAGTCTGGTGCCCGCCGACAGCCTGAGCGTGCACTCGTCGAGCGGAACGTCGCCGACGCGAACGTACGAGTGGAAACCCATCCCGAACGGCGCCGGGATGGCGCCGGTGTTGGTCGCCGTGTGCGTCACCGTCAGGCCGTCGCGACCGACGGCGTATTCCACCGTCAGGCGTAGCGGATACGGCCATCCCTTGTGCAGCCCGACGTCGATCGCCAGCGCGACGCGGTCGTCCGCCCGGTTCGTCACCCGCCAGTCCCGGCGCCGGACGAACCCGTGACTGGCGTTGCCCAGCACCGGCTCGGTGATCTCGAGTTGATGATCGATGCCGTCGAACACGAAGTGACCGTCACGGATCCGGTTGGGCCACGGCGCCAGGATCAACCCGGCCGACAGCGGCGGCCGCGTCCCCACCTCCCAGGTCTCGGTGAGCGCGCGGGGACCGTGCGGTCCCTCCCATTCGAGCACTCGTAGACCCGCACCGGTCACCGCGATGTCGGCCACGTAGCGGCCGCCACCGAACTCCGCACTGCTGATCCGCACACTCCGGGTATCCGCCCCGTCCGGTTGCGCTCTCGAGACGCGTGTTTCCGAGGACTGCGGTTCACCCATGCATTTCAGTGTGCCCGAAAGTGCCGATAGCGCACAGGACCTGACGTGCGAGCCCTCAGCGGGTGACCCTGTACCGCATCAGGGCCGGGAACGCAGCGGCGGCGATCACCACACCGATCACGACGAGTACGCCGCCCCCTGCTGCGGCCACACCGGTGCCTACCGCCGCCGCCGCGGCGCCGTGCAGAACGTCACCGATCCGCGGACCGCCCGCGACCACGACGATGAACACACCCTGGAGCCGCCCGCGCATGTCGTCGGTGGCCACCTGCTGCAGCATCGTGCTCCGGAACGCCGCGGAGACCATGTCGACAGCGCCACCGAACGCGAGGAACCCGAGCGCAGACCACAGCAGAACGGGACTGTCCCCGGGGGACGCGACGCCGACCACGAGTCCGAAGCCGAGCATTGCCAGCCCCCACAACACGATGCACACGACCACCGCCCGGCCCTGCCGCCGCACCCGCGGAAGCCAGCCCGAGAACACCCCGCCCGCCACGGCGCCCATCGACATCGCCGCGAACAGCAGGCCCAGGGCCAGACCACCCGACGCCGGATCACCGAACGTGTCGTGGGCGATCTGAGGGAACAGCACCCGCGGCATGCCGAACACCATCGCGATGATGTCCACGACGAACGACGCGAGCAGTACCTTCTGCGTCGCCAGGTACGCGAATCCTTCGACCACCTCGCGCAGCCCGGCACGGCGCGACTCCCCTGTCGGCGGGATCGCGGGCAACCTCACGACCGCCCACAGCGTGGCGAGCAGGGCTATCGCGTCCACGAGGTAGAGCGTGGCCAGCCCGATAACGGGAATGAGGACACCGGCCAGCAACGGTCCCGCGATGGCGCCGAACTGCATCACCGTCATGTTCAGGGAATTGGCCGCGGCCAGCTGCTCCGCCGGGATGAGCCGGGGAATGACCGCGCTGCGGGTGGGCTGATTGACAGCAAAGAACGCCTGCTGCAATCCCAGCAGCACCAGCACGAGCCACACGTTGTTCAGTCCGAGGGCCGCCTGAAGCCAGAAGAGCACCGCGGTGCCACCCAGCCCGACCGTGGTGACGGTGAGCAGCTTCCGGCGATCCATGACGTCGGCCAGGGCCCCGCCCCACAGCCCGAACACCACGAGCGGCACCAGCGCGAAGACGCCGGTGAGTCCCACGTACGCCGAACTGCGGGTGATCTCGTACACCTGCTGCGGAACGGCGACGACACTGAGCTGACCACCGATGACGGTGACGATCCCGGCAGCCCACAACCGTCGGTAGTCGCGGTTTTCGAGTGGAGTGGTGTCGGCGAGCAGCTTTTTCACGGCTGCAGGCGCTCCACGTTCCACCGTCCGTCGATCAACGTGGTCCGGATGCGGTTGTGCATCCGGTTCGCCCTTCCCTGCCAGAATTCGACCACTTCGGGGCGGATGAGGATGCCACCCCAGTTCGGCCGCACCGGGATCTCGGAATCGACGTCGAAACGTTCGGCGGCGTGAAACAGGGCGGCGTCCATCTCGGCCCGCGACCCGATGGGCCGCGACTGCTCCGAGGCCCAGGCCCCCAGCTGGGAACCGCGGGGCCTGCTTCGCCAGTACTCCGCGGTGGCCTCTGTACTCACCCGCTCGGCCGGACCGCGGACGATGACCTGGCGGGCGATGGGAATCCAGGGGAATGTGACCGACGCGTACGGGACCGCCGCCAGGTCACGGCCCTTGCCCGACTCGTAGTTGGTGAAGAACAGCACCCCGTCCTCGCTCAGCCCTTTGCAGAGAACGGTTCGAGTGCGGGGACGACCGTCGGAATCGACGGTTCCGAGGGTCATCGCGTTGGGCTCCGGGACCTCGGCCTCCACCGCGTCCTCGAGCCACCGCCGCATGAGCGGTAACCACCCGTCGCTCACATGCCCGACATCGAGATCGGAATCCTCGAACCACCCTTCGCCGGCCTGCGCGCCCTGGTGGCCGTAGCCGACACGCATCGCCGCGAGGTCGTCGTCCACCGGATCCGGCTGCTTCGCATCTCCTGACACAGCCGAGAACGCTACTCCCGGGTACGCACTGATCAACGCTCCGGTGACACCGGCTAAAGTTTGGGAGACCGACCATATCCCTCCCTGATCGCGGCCGTACCGGCAGCGGGACGGCGCCGGAGGGGAAGGGAAGCCGATCGCGCGGACAGATGGTGCCTGCTCATCCTGCATGCACAGTCGCGCGCGATCGCCGAACGCCGAGGCAGTGCCACCCTGACCGGGGGCACTCGAACGAGGAGAGTCCACGAACAATGGCAGCGAGCGCGGCTATACCGGAGGGTTTCGTCAGCGGACTGGAGGGCGTGGTCGCCTTCACCAGCGATATTGCTGAACCCGACAAGGACGGCGGCGCACTGCGCTACCGCGGCGTCGACATCGAAGACCTCGTCTCCAAGCACGTCACCTTCGGCAACGTGTGGGCACTTCTCGTCGACGGCCGCTTCGGTCCCGGCCTGCCCCCGGCCGAGCCGTTCCCCCTGCCCATCCACACCGGTGACGTCCGGGTCGACGTCCAGGCCGGTCTCGCGATGCTCGCGCCCATCTGGGGTTACCAGCCCCTCCTCGACATCGACGACGCCACCGCCCGCGAACAGCTCGCCCGCGCCTCCGTGATGGCGCTGTCCTACGTCGCCCAGTCCGCCCGGGGCATCTATGTGCCCGCGGTCCCACAGAAGCGGATCGACGAGGCCAAGACCGTCACCGAACGGTTCATGGTCCGGTGGAAGGGCGAGCCCGACCCCGCACACGTCGAGGCGATCGACGCCTACTGGGTGTCCGCAGCCGAACACGGCATGAACGCCTCCACCTTCACCGCCCGCGTCATCGCCTCCACCGGCGCCGACGTGGCCGCTGCCCTGTCCGGCGCGATCGGCGCGATGTCCGGCCCGCTGCACGGCGGCGCCCCGGCCCGCGTCCTGCCGATGATCGCGGACACCGAGAAGACCGGCGACGCACGCGCCCTGGTCAAGGGAATCCTGGACCGCAAGGAAAAGCTGATGGGCTTCGGACACCGCGTCTACCGCGCCGAAGATCCCCGCGCCCGGGTGCTGCGCGCCACCGCCAAACGCCTGAACGCACCCCGCTACGAGGCTGCCGCCGCACTCGAACAGGCCGCTCTCACCGAACTTCGGGAACGTCGCCCCGACCGCGCCATCGAGACCAACGTCGAGTTCTGGGCGGCCGTCATCCTCGACTTCGCCGAGGTGCCCGCCCACATGATGCCCGCAATGTTCACGTGTGGTCGCACCGCCGGCTGGTGCGCCCACATCCTCGAGCAGAAGCGCCTCGGCAAACTCGTCCGGCCCGCCGCCATCTACACCGGTCCCGCACCCCGCTCACCCGAGTCCGTCGAGGGCTGGGACCAGATTTCGCACAGCTGACACCGATTTCAGAAATCAGTAAGGAACAGAAAGTAGCGATGACTTCCACACCGATCATCCCCGCAGACCTCCTGCCCGCCGACGGACGATTCGGCTGTGGACCGTCCAAAGTTCGTCCCGAGCAGCTTCAGTCGCTGGTGGAGGTGGGCGCCTCGGTGTTCGGCACCAGCCACCGCCAGAAGCCGGTCAAGGATGTCGTCGCAAGCGTCCGGTCCGGTCTCGCCGATCTGTTCTCCCTCCCCGAGGGATACGAGGTGGTGCTCGGTAACGGTGGCACCACCGCGTTCTGGGACGCCGCCGCGTTCGGTCTGATCCGGGAGAAGTCGCTGCACCTCACCAACGGTGAGTTCAGTTCCAAGTTCGCCTCGGTCGCGAAGAACAACCCGTTCATCGGCGATCCGATCGTCGTGTCCGCGGAACCGGGCAGCGCCCCGGAGCCGGTGTCGGATCCGTCCGTCGACCTCATCGGCTGGGCGCACAATGAAACGTCCACCGGTGTCGCGATTCCCGTGTCGCGTCCTGCCGGTTCGGAGAACGCGCTCATCGCCATCGACGCGACCTCCGGGGCGGGCGGCCTGCCGGTGAACATCGCCGACTCCGACGTCTACTACTTCGCACCACAGAAGTGCGTCGCCGCCGACGGTGGCCTGTGGATCGCGCTGATGAGTCCCAAGGCGCTCGAGCGCGTCGCCGAGATCAAGGATTCGGGACGCTGGACACCCGACTTCCTGTCGCTGCCCATCGCCGTGGACAACAGCTCCAAGGACCAGACGTACAACACGCCTGCGGTGGCCACCTTGCTGCTGCTGGCCAATCAGATCGAGTGGCTCAACAAGCAGGGCGGGCTCGACTGGGCCACCTCGCGTACCGCTGATTCGTCTTCGCGTCTCTACCAGTGGGCCGAGAAGAGTGAATTCGCCACGCCGTTCGTCAGCGATCCCGCGCACCGCTCACAGGTGGTCGGCACCGTCGACTTCGACGAGAAGATCGACGCCGCCCAGGTGGCAAAGATCCTGCGCGCCAATGGTGTCGTCGACACCGAGCCCTACCGCAAGCTCGGCCGCAACCAGTTGCGTGTCGGCATGTTCCCGGCCATCGACCCCGAGGACGTCACCCAGCTCACCAAGAGCATCGACTGGGTCGTCTCCCAGCTGGGCTGAGAACGCGTCGACGTGTGGCGAAACGACGGAGCGTAGCGCGGAGTGGGCCGCGTGCGGCGATAACGGCGCGCGTGTCCTGCGCCGCCAGGTGTCACGGATGAATTACAGTTGGCCCGGTGCATAGTCGCGAGCCGGCGCGATAAGGAGGTCAACGTGCGAGAGCTTCGAGTGATCGGTCTCGAGCCAGATGGTTCGCACGTCGTGTGTGCTGATGCGAGTACCGGCGAAAAATTCCGGCTTCCCGCCGATGACAAGCTCCGCGCAGCGTCCCGCGGGGACATCGCTCGACTCGGCCAGATTGAGATCGAAATGGACAGTCAGCTCAGGCCCCGTGAAATTCAGGCCCGCATTCGTGCCGGCGCCTCCGTCGAACAGGTCGCCGCAGAGGCGGGCATTCCGTTGTCGAAGGTCGAGCGGTACGCGTATCCCGTCCTCCTCGAACGTTCCCGGGCCGCCGAGATGGCGCAGGGCGGGCATCCCGTCCGCGACAACGGCCCCGCGGTTCCCACCCTCGCCGACATCGTGACGCAGGCATTCCGCGCGCGCGGCCACAATATCGATGACGCCGTCTGGGATGCGTGGCGTGACGAAGACAATCATTGGGTCGCGCAACTGCAGTGGCAGGCCGGCCGCACCACCAACGCCGCGCATTGGCGTTACCAACCCGACGCGCACGGTGGCACCATCGTCGCGCTCGACGACACGGCGTTCGACCTCATCGATCCCGACTTCGGGCGTCCGCTCCGCGGATTGGCGCCGGTCGCCTCGGGCGAACCGAAGCAACTCGAGATCGAGGACTACGACAGCGAATTCGACGCGCCCACCATCGAATCCGGTGAGATCGTCGAGCCCGAGACCGCGGAGGAGACGCCGGACGACTCCGAGGCCGCCGAGGAGCCGATCGCACCCAAGGCCACACCTCGTCCCGCCGCAGGCAAGGACAAGCGGGGAAAACCGTCTCTCCCATCGTGGGACGACGTTCTGCTCGGTGTCCGCAGCAGCGGTCGCTGAATGCCTGGACGCGAACCGGACCGGCAAGGCGCTGACGTCGTACTCTTTCAGTAAACCAGCGGAAGAGGGGGATGGCATTGGGGTCGAGGGTATCGACGATCTGGTACGTCGACACCGACGATCCCCTTTCCGTGCTCCGTGAGTATCCTCAACCCGATATCGAGGCGGCAGAGGCACTGGCCGGAACCCTCCACCCGGATCTCGAAGTGTCACTGACGGGCCGTTCGACGCTGTCGTCCGCTGCCGCGGTCACCGACGGCGAGACCGTGTTCATCGGCGCCTATCCCGGGTTGACCGTGGTGTGCAGCGCCGACCTGGCCGTGCCCCGTCCGTCCACACTGCCCGAACGATGGATCCAGGCGCGGACATGCGCCAGAACCTACTATGTGGCGTCCCGGCCCGACATCGAGTGGGGTGCTTTCTCGATGTGGGAGAACGGAACCCTGACTCGATCGTTCAGCGCCACTCCGGTCCACATTCACGAGGATGTGGGCCTTCCGCTGGTGTGGGAGAAACCGTTCTGGGCAGGTGATTTCCCGCTGCAGCATCCGCCCGGGCTGCTGCCTGATCCGCAGTCGCTGCCGTTCGACCCCGGAATGTTCGCCGAGGGCGCCAATCTGGAATGGCTGGGCTTCCGCTACTCCGACACCACGGCGGACACCGCCGTCGACATCGGGGTACTGAGCCTGCACCGCTTCGCGATCCATCCGCCGGGCGAAGGTCCGGTGGAGGAGGCTGTCGAGGCCGCCACTGAACCTGCCGAAACGGAATCGGTACCGACTGTCCCGCCCGCTCCCCCTTCACCGCCCCGCAAGCTCGGCAGACTGCGCCGGTACTTCGGCTTCTGAGGCGGCTACGCAGCCCCCGCGAGCAGCGCCACCCATCCTCCGAGGACACCCGCCGCACCGCCGTAGACCACCCATCGCCAGACGGGCATGATGCGCAGTCGCCAGGCCGTCGGCGCGACTCCGGTCGCCACGACGATTTCCAGGACAACGGCCAATGCGACGTTGATGCGGGCGAGCTGCGATCCGAACGCGATGACCGCGACGCCCACCAGCGCGGCGGCGAATGCGGCGACGAGAATACCGGTGAACCAGGGAGTTGCCTCGGGCTCCGGGGAGCGAGGCGCGTTATCGGGCACCTACCCGCCCGTTCGCACGCGCTCGTAGAACGCCATTGCGGCCGCGGTCGCCACGTTGAGTGAATCCGTGCCCGGTGCCATCGGGATTCGGGCGCGAATGTCGGTAGCCCGCATGGCATGTTCGGTGAGACCCGGACCTTCCGCTCCCAGCAGCACCGCCACCTTCTCCCCCGTCATCGCCTCGGCGAGGGTGACCGCCTCCGGGTTGGGTGTGAGTGAGATCAACTGGAAACCCCTCGCCCTCAACTCTTCCAGGTCGTGCGGCCACTTGGACACGTGCGCGAAAGGCACGCGGAGCACGTGCCCCATCGAGACGCGCACGGCCCTGCGGTACAGCGGGTCGGCGCAGCCCTTGCCGAACACGACGGCGTCTACGCCGAGCCCGGCGGCGTTCCGGAACATCGAACCGAGATTCTCGTGATCGTTGACCCCCTCGAGGACGGCGACCGTGCGGGCGTTCTCGAGAACGTCCGGCAATTCCAGCGGTGCGGAACGGCGGGCAGCCGCCAGCACTCCCCTGTTCAGATGGAATCCCACCACCTCGGCCATGACCTCCGCTGTGGTCCGGTAGAACGGCACGTCGATGTCGCCGAGGTCGTCCGCGAGTTCCTCGAGCCTGCGATCCACGCCGAGCAGACCGATGGGCTCGAAGCGGGACGCGAGCAGACGCTGCACCACCAGCACCCCCTCCGCGATGACGAGGCCTTTGCCCTCGGGCAGGTCGGGGCGCCGGTCGGAGGAGTTGAGATCGCGGAAGTTGTCCAGCCGGGTATCGGCGGGGTCTGTTATGTCGATGACGTGAACCACTGGTCCATCGTGCCGTATGAACACGGCCCCCTGCGCACCACCTCGGACGTCACAGTCCGTCGGTGAACACTGCGAGGTGACACGGCCGGGCCTGATCACGTTGAGCTACAGCGTCTTCCTCAGCCGGCGCAGGCGGGGCGCGGGCCGAACCGCAATCGATCAGACTCCGGAAAACGGTTCCACGTCCACGCGCACACGGTCTCGACAGACCTTGCCGAGGGCCGTGCGCGTATCGAACTCGAGTGCACTCTGCTGATCCGCCACGATGTCGCCGAGCCGGGTGAAGTACTCCCGCGGGGCCATACCGAATTCCACCATGATGTCCTCGGCCGATCCGCCACCGTATGGAAGCCACTGCAGAGCAAACGCAACCATGCGCGCCGATTCGTTCTCACTCGAAGCTCTACTCACCATCCACCGATTGTCCTCGACTCGCGCCGCACTCGCACCCCGGGGAGCATCTCCCGGTGCCTGAGAGAAACGGGTGGCGCCAACCTGTCTTGCATCAGCCCAGCACTCTTCCCGCCCCGGCCCGGAAAACGCGCAATGCTACTCCGAGTCGGCCACGAGGGAGGTCATGATTCCGACCGCTTCGCGGAGAATCTTCAACTGCGGTTCGTCGAGTGCGGACAGCCGCTCGTTCATCCACACTTCACGGGCATGCGTCTCGTCCTTGATCAGCGCCTCACCGGCTTCCGACAGGGTGACGATGATCTGACGTCCGTCCGTGGGATGCGGAGCACGCTCGACCAACCCCAAATCCACCAGCGAGGCGATCACACGGGTCATGGACGGCGGCTGCACCTTCTCTCGGGCAGCCAGGGTTCCGGGTGTCATCGCACCGTCACGGGCGAGGGTTGCCAGAGCCGACAACTGGGTGAGCGACGCCTGAGCGTTGGCGCGGCGCCCACGCAAGTGACGCGTAAGGCGCACGACAGCCAAGGAAAGGTCGCTGGCGAGTGCGCGCGTATCGGTGGTCACCGAAATCACAATACGGGACGGGTCGGCCCGCGTTCAGGTTACTGCCTCGGTGATCGGTCCGACCGCGAAGTAGGCCACGAAAAGTGCCGCCACCACCCACATCAGTGGATGAATCTTCTTGATACCGCCGCTCGCAGCGTTCAGGACCACCCACGACACGAACCCGACACCGATACCGTTGGCGATCGAGTAGGTGAACGGCATGACGACAATGGTGAGGAACGCGGGCAGCGCAATCGAGAACTTGGTGAAATCGATGTCGCGGACCTGGCCGATCATCAGTGCACCGACCACCACGAGTGCAGGAGCGGCCGCCTCGATGGGCACCACCGAGTACAGCGGAGTCAGGAACATTGCGGCCAGGAAGAGCAGGCCCGTCACCACGTTCGCCAGTCCGGTGCGGGCGCCCTCGGCGATGCCCGACGCCGATTCCACGAACACGGTGTTGGACGATGCCGACGCGCCGCCGCCGACGATCGCGCCCGTTCCCTCTACGACCAGGGCGCGGCCCACATTGGGAAGCGTGCCTTCCTTGTCGGTGAGTCCTGCTTCCTTGCCCAGGCCGGTCATGGTGCCCATGGCGTCGAAGAAGTTGGCGAGCACCAGGGTGAACACCAGCAGGCTGGCAGCCAGCACCCCGATCCGGGTGAACGCACCGAACAGGCTCACGTCACCGACGAGACCCAGGTCGGGCAGGCTCGCGAACACCTCCGGAACGACGGGCACACTGAGATTCCAGCCTTCCGGGCTCACACCCCGCGACGGCCCGACGTCGGCGACGGCCTCGATGATCGCGGCCAGCACGGTGGTGACCACGATGCCGATCAGCAGTCCGCCACGAACCTTGCGCACCACCAGAATGCCCATCAACAGCACGCCGAAGACGAAGATCGCAGTGGGCCACTCGGCGATGGAACCACCGATGCCGAGTCCCACCGGCACTGTGGTGCCCGCGATGTCGGGAATTCGCGTGACGAACCCGGCGTCGACGAAACCGATGAACGCGATGAACATGCCGATACCGGCAGCGATGGCGGACTTCAGTTCGGTGGGAATGGCATTGAACACCGCGGTCCGGAACCCGGTGAGCGCCAGCATCACAATGATCACACCGTCGATCACCACCAGGCCCATGGCCTCGGGCCACGTCACCTGGGGTGCGATCGTGACGGCGAGCAGGCTGTTGATGCCCAGGCCCGCGGCGATCGCGAACGGATAGTTGGCGATCACGCCGAAGAGGATGCTCATCAGGCCAGCCACCAACGCCGTCACCGCGGCCACCTGGCTGACGGGGAGGATGTTGCCGAGCACGTCGGTCTTGGCGGCGGCGTCGTCCGCCGAGAAGCTGCCCAGGATCAGGGGGTTGAGGACCACGATGTACGCCATGGCGACGAACGTGACGACACCGCCTCGAACCTCCGCACCTACCGTCGAACCACGCTCGGTGATCTTGAAGTAGTTGTCGAGAAGTTTCGGAGGTGCAACACCCATGTCGTTTCAGTCCCCATCGCCAGTAGTCGCGCGCGTCGCTAAAGGAGATTAGGGCACGGGAGCGGGGGTAACGTCATGTCCGTGAACCAGACGGCACAGCTCCCCACCCTGATTCGACGCCTGGCCGACCCACGACCTGCACTGATTGTGGGAACACTTGCCTGGGCGGTGGCGACGGCCGTGGTGATCGTCACGGGCGACCGCTGGCCGGATGCGCTCCCGACGTGCATTGCTGGAGTGCTCGTCGGCTTCCTCGGTTACGGATTGTTCGCGTTGCAGCGGCGGGCGGCGAGGCGCGGCAACAGGGGGGCACAGCAGGGTCTGCTGTGAGCCTCGAGCGGCTCTGCTCAGCCCCCGCCCCGGTCGCCCAATGTCACACACGTTCCGTCTGATTGAACGAATGTCGCATTGGGCGAAGTGAGCGGGTGCGGGTGCGGGTGCGGAGGATCCAGAAGGCCGCCCAGAGCGCGCCGAACACCCACCCGGCCAGGACGTCGGACAGCCAGTGCGCGGCCAGGTAAACCCGCGACAGTCCCACCATCAGCGTGTAGAGCAGCAAAAGCACCACGGTCACCAACCGGACGTACCGCGGTAGGTCGGTTCGGAAGATCACGGCGGCGAGGACACCGACGAGGACTGCCGTCATCATGGCGTGACCCGACGGGAACGAGTGCGACGCGATGTCTACGAGCCGCTCCGGGGTGGGGGGACGCTGCCGTCCGAACAGAGCCTTCAGCAAGCTCATCACCGCCCAGCCCGACAGCATCGCACCGGCCACGAGGAACGCATCCCGGTCACGTCCGCGCCGCAGGAGAACGATTGTCGCGACGATGGACACGATCCACGCCGCGATGGTTCCCCCGCTGTGCGTGATCACCGTGACGACGTCCACCAGCCACCCGGTGCGGTCGGTCACCACCACCTCGAAGACGTTCTGGTCAACGGTCATGGGACTCCGACCAGTGTGTGGTGCCGTCCCCGTCAACCCAGCAGGGCACGACGACGTCGGTGTCGACCACCGCACCGGCGAGTGTCACCGTGAGCCGTGGATGGACGAGGATCTTCCCCGTCGGGACCGGCCGGCCGAGGACCGTGAGAGCGAGGACGACAGAAGGCTCGCGGTCCCAGGAGGTTTCACGTCCCGCACTGGTCACCACTCCTCGAATCGTCGCGGACGCGCAGGAGATGTCGAGCAGATCGGCCAATGCCTCGGCGGTGTCGAGGCTCCCCACGACAAGTCGCTCGGGCGGCACCACGGCAGCGAACCACGGCTTGTCGAGAACGAGCGCGTCACGGGGATCCACCAGCGCCCCGGTGAGGCTGCGCACGCGTTCGGGCAGATCGAGATCCTCGAGGTCGAGCACCTGGGCGGCGTCCGCGGCCGCCAGCAAGCTGTGCGTGCGCACCGTGACGGCGGGCGTCGGATGGCGGAGCGGGTCCGCGAGCCTGTCGAGGAGCAGCTGCGCGAGTTCGGGCGAATCGACCACCGACGGTGCCAGCGCGGCGGCGAACACCGACGACTCCGGATGGTCCGCGGCGTCGAGAAGTCCGGCGAATGTGCCGTCTCCGGGTTCAGCCAGCAGGCCCAGCACCTGGCCGTCCAGCTCGGCGTGACGGCGCAGCCACCAGGCGGTGTAGCCGCCGCGATCGGCGAGGAGGGGACGAGTCGACGGATCCTGCGCGAGCATGGTCAGGGCCTGCCGCCAGTGGTTCTCGTCGACCAGATCCAGATCGCGGACGGCCTCGATCGCGTCGGGGTCGTCGTCGAGTGTGTCCCACCACAGGTCTTCGTCGTCGAGGTCGTGGTCGGGTCCGGTGGGCAGTTCGGCGCGGAATACCGTGAAGCCCCAGCCCACCCCCACCGCACGGAGCGCGTCCTCGCCCACGCGCTCGGCGAACGCGGAATCGACACAACTGAAGGGCGAGTCCTCGACGAGAACGTCCGCGAGAGGTGCACCCGGCAGCAGCAATTCGTCCGCGCCGCGCAGCTCACCGTCGACGTCCGGCAGAAGTAGCTGTCCCAGCCACGACGGCAGAGTGCCCGGCTCGGCCCGGCCCGCGAGGGCCAGCACCACCGCAGCCAGTTCCTCGGCTTCGGCCATGTCGTCGTGCCCGAGGTCCTCGATCTCGGCACGAAGCGCCGGATCGGCGAGAAGATCTGCCGCCGTCGCCGTCTTGGCGCCGAGCCGGGACAGCAAGGGGTGCGCGGCGTCCGGGTGAACGAGCCGGGTCCAGTGGACACCGAGTATTCCGTCGATGTCGTGGCCCAGCAGCACTGTTCGCGGACCGGTCACGGTGCGGCCGTCGGCCAGCGGAACCGGGATCGAGGCAAGTTCTTCGGCGGCGAGCGCATCGACGGCGAGTGGTTCCAGAGCCGCGTACAGACGCCGCCACCACTCGGGTTCGTGCTGGATCCCACTGAGC
>NZ_JBAQEO010000732.1:0-15944 GCF_049286785.1 Rhodococcus sp. (in: high G+C Gram-positive bacteria)
GTGCCACACTCCATGGGCGAGGATCGGCTCGATGTCATGTATCCGTGCGTCTCCCGCGCCCACAGCCCCACCCTGGTCCTCGATCTGTGACGCCCCCGTCCTGGCGCGTGAAAACTAACGAACTCCACGCCATCGTGGGCTGCGTTTGAGTTTGGTGCACCCCGCAGACCGAGGGCTCGCATTATGCTGTACACACTTTCACCGAAGGAGAAGTTCTTGAGCGACCACGAAGTGAAGATGATTGTGTTGTCGACCGACGATCTCGACGAGTCGATCCGGTTCTACAGCGAAACCCTGGGGATGCCGTTGAAGTTCCGCGACGGCGCTCATTTCGCCGCCCTCGATGGCGGAGCGGTGACCCTCGCGCTCGCGACCGCGGTCGACCATCCGATCCACGGCCAGGTTGTCGTCGGCATCAAGACCGCCGACGTGGACGCCGCCGCGAAAGCTGTCGAAGAGTCCGGCGGCGGCATCGTGAAGGGCCCGTACGACGACGCGCACGAGCGCCGCGCTGTGGTATATGACAACAAGGGCAACGGGTTGGTCTTCTACAGCCCTCTGAAGCGGTGAGCGGCGCCTGATCGCCCGCTCCCCCCAACCGACAGAACCTGCCCCGGACCGATCTCGGTCCGGGGCAGGTTCGTGTTCGGTGCGACCTACACCTCGGCGACCGTGCGCGTCGTGAACGGCAGCACGAGGCGGGATCGGTGGGCGGCGTCCCGGTAGATCTTGTGGGTGACCGGGCGGCCCACCGGCAGGTGGAACGCATCCGGCGGGAGCAGCGCGTTGTGCTCGTCGGCCAGCGGCTCACCGTTGGACAGCTCCACGGTCAGCTTGTGCCCCGGCTCGAAGGTGTTCGCGAACGGATAGAGGCGCAGCACGTACTCCTCGATCCTGCCCGGCTCCACCGGCACCGCGCGGGTGTGCGGATGGTACGGGTTGCCCTCGGTGGTGCGCTCGTCGTCCAGCTCGCGGTGCGAGGCCTTCAGGTAGCCGGAGGTGATCAGCTGGCGCTTGCCGCCCGGGGCGTAATCCCACAGGCGCAGGATGAAATTCGAGTCCGGCTGGTCGATCTCCGCGAAGATGTGCGCGGCACCGGTGCCGATCATCTCCGTGGGCTCCTCGAAAGTCGCAGTGCTCCATTCGAGGATCTCGACCTTGTCGGTGACGGTCAGCGGGGCCTGGTAGAAGCCGTCGGGGGCGGCGTACTCCGCGCCCATCGGCTCGGGCTCGGTGGACAACTTGTGACGCGGGCGCAGGTACAGGGACTTGTACTCGATGTCCTTCGGCGGCCACTGGCTGCCGGTCACCCGCTCACGCGAGCCCTCGACGAAGACGCTCACCGCGGGCTCGTCCATGATGCCGTTGTCGATTCCCTTGATCCAGTAGTCGTACCACCGGAACATCTTGTCGTGTTCCTCGATGAAGGGGCGCGACTGCATGGGCGGGTACGGGCCGATGTCCAGCTTCTTCGGGCCCTTCAGCGCATCGAAGAGTTCGATCGTGCCGTCCATCGTCCAGCCGCGACCCTGGTCGATCTGCAGATAGACCGGGATGTCGATGTTCGGGGCCAGCGTGATGGGGTTGCGCTCCTCGTACCACTCGCCGTCCAGCTCGTTCATCACGATGTCGAACCAGGCCTCGTGGTGCTTCGGGTAGTTCAGCACGTGGACCAGGTTCGGCCAGGCGGCCACATCCGGATCCTCGAGGCGCTTGGCGACGCGCTCCTCGATCTGCTCCGGGGAGTACGTCTCGAGCATGCGGGACTTGACGCCATCGGTGAAGGCCCAGCCGGAGTCGCCGCCGCGGCCCTCGCGGGCGGCACGCGGCATGAACCACATGATGCCGCCGTGGTAGGTGGTCTCGTAGAAGTCGTAGTGGCCGCCGCTGACGAAGATCGCCTTCAGGTGCGGGGGTCGCTCCGCGGCGGCGAGCACCTGCATCGACCCGAAGTAGGAGATGCCGATCATGCCGACGTTGCCGTCGCACCACGGCTGCGCGGCGACCCACTCGATGAAGTCGTACGCGTCCTGCCCCAGGGAGACGCCGCCGGCGTTGTAGTTGCCGATGTGCTCACCCTCGGAGGCGCCGGAGCCGCGCAGGTCGCCGATCACGTGGACGTAGTCCTCCGCAACGACGCGGGCGATGTCACCGGCCTCGATGCAGCCGTCCCACATCGGGCTGGGGCGACGCTGCGGCGGCGTCGTGAGGGCGAGCGCCTGCAGCTCCTTGCCGTACGGGCTCAGCGCGACCAGCGCCGGTCGAGGCTTGTCGTCGACACCCTGGTAAGCGTCGGCCGCCAACTCGACCCCATCTCGCATCGGGACCCGGAGATCCTTGCGGATGTGGATGGTCTGCCCGCCCGCGTCGAATTCTTCGAACTCGGCCATGAGTCTGCGACTCCTCTTCTCTGTCAAGACTTCTGGGTGAACTGTGCGCGGTAGCCGTGCAGCGACGTGAAGAACGGGGACGGTTCGAGCGTGGGGTCACCCTCGTAGCCGAGTTCCTCTGCCACGGGTGCGAACGGCGAGTACGCCGAATCGGTCTCCCGCAGACCCCCGCACAGGCACCGATGAGCCGCGCCCCCGACCTGTGCCTCGATCTCCTCACTCTCGCGCAGTGCCTCGGCGGCCTGGTCACGATCGAGTTCGACGCCGTAGGCGACACCGTCCGCCCGACGGTACGGATGCCCCAGGTACAGGTGCTGAGGGCGGATCTCGTCACGCAGGTACCGCAAGCTCGAGCGATACGCTTCCGGATCCTCGTAGCCGGGGAAGCCGTTGGCTGCCCCGTGGACCTGGACGGCGTCGCCGACGAACACGGAATTCTGACCGTTCACCACGTAGGCGACCGATCCGGCCGTGTGACCCGGGACGGAATGCACCGAGACGGTGACATCGCCTCCGAGGGACAAGATTTCGCCGCCCCGAACCAGCATGGTCGGTTCCATCTCGCCGGAGATGACGGCTTCCGCCGCGGCCTTCTGCTTTGCCACACCCTCCGGATCGTGCAGGTACTGCCCACGCACCGCCGCGTACTCGTCGATGTGCGCCTGCCGCGAGCGCAACAGATGCGCGTCCGCCTCGTGGATCACGACCTGGGCGCGCCGCCCGGTCATTTCCCACAGGGCGTGCGCCCCGCCGATGTGGTCGATGTGGCCGTGGGTCAACAGGATCCAGCGAACGTCCTCGATCCTGCGCCCGAGAGCCTCGAGCGCGGGGGCCATGCCCTCGGCGGGCGACGAGGCGATCCCGGTGTCGACGATCGCCGGCTCGGGGGCGTCGATGAAGAAGCTGTACAGACCGAACCGACCCCAGGGCGAGACGAGCGGATGAATCTTCACGTCCTGCGTCACGTCACTCCCCCTGGTCGGGTCGGGCCTGCCGAAGGAACTCCGCCGTCTCCTCGAATGCCCGGTGGAACTCCGGGATCCACGAGAAATTTTGGACGAATCCGTGATTGGCGCCGGCGTAGCGGCTGACCGTCGCCTCCACTCCGGCCTCGGCGAGCCGCTTGCCGTAGAGCTCGCCCTCGTCACGCATGGGGTCGAACTCGGCGGTGATGATCAGCGCCGGGGGCAGCCCGGTCAGATCCTCGCGCTTGATCGGGGAGACGAGCGGGTCGCCCGGGTCGGCACCGCTGTCGAAGTAGAAGGAGTTGAAGCCCTTCAGTCCGGCCGTTTCGACGCCGTACCCTTCGGCGTTCTCCCGCAGGGAGGCGTAGCGGTCGACGTCGAAGTCCAGGTCCAGCGACGGGTAGAACAGGACCTGGTGGGTGATGCGGTCGAATCCCTCGTCCTGGGCCATCGCGGCGACGGCGGCGACGAAGGTGCCGCCCGAACTGTCACCGGCCAGCGCCAGGGTCTCACCGTTCCACTTCAGAGCCTCGCCGTTCTCCGCGGCCCACCGAACCACCCCGAAGCAATCCTGGAGGCCGGCCGGGAAGGCCGCCTCGGGCGCCCGGCGGTAGCCGACGGAGACGACCTTCAGCCCGGTCTCCTTGGCCAGGTTCCGCGCGACGTGGTCGTGCGTGTCCACGCTTCCGAGGAAGAACGCTCCGCCGTGGAAGTACACCAGCAGTCCGTACGAGTCGGCGTCGACCGGCGTGTAGATGCGGACCGGCACCTCCCCCGACGGGGTCTGCGCCGTCGCGTCCTCGACGGCGTGGAGGGGCAGGCGCTCCTCGAGGGGAGCGACCTGCGACTCCTCGGCTGCGCGCATGGCCGCCGGGTCGAGCGGGCCCTCGGGCGGGGCAGGCAGGCCGGCGATCACCTGTGCGATCTGCGGATGCAGTGCCATGGCGTCAGGCCTGCGACTGGGACACGGGCGACTGGGACACGGGAGACTGGGCCGCCGGCTTCTGGCCGGGGAAGACGTCGTTGACCTCGTCCTCGGTCCACCCCTGACGCGAGATGCGCTGCAGCTCATCCGTCATCGGCTTGCGCGTCGCCTGGTACAGCGCCAGCGCCTCCCTGACGGAGTCGGCCTCCTGCAGGGCGTCGGCAAGTCCGCCGGCGTCCAGGATCGCCGAGTTCGCGCCCTGCCCCTGGTGGTGCAGCATCGAGTGGGCGGCGTCGCCCACGAGGACGACGGAGTCCGAGTGCCACGTGTCGACCGGGTCGATGTCGTAGACCGCACGAAGGTTCACGGCGTCCATGTCGAGGTCGCGCGCGATGTTCACGATCCGCTCGTCGAAGCCTTCCAGCGTTGCCAGGAGGTCTTCCTTCGTGGCCTTCGGCGACCAGCTGCTGTCCGCGCACAGGGCGGTGACGTCGAACGACACCTGACCCCGGTGACGCAGCGGCAGCAGGTACACCTTGGTGCCCTTGCCGATGTACATCCGGAGGTTGTCGTCGACGACCATCCCGTGCGCGTCGTCGACGGAGATCACCGCGCGGTAGGCGTGCTCACCGGAGTACACCGGGCCCTTGTCGCTGAACAGCTGCTGCCGCACAACCGACTTGATGCCGTCGGCACCGACGACCAGGTCGGCCTCGACGGTCTTGCCGCCCACGAACGTCAGGACGGAGGTCTCGCCCCGGTCCTCGACGGACTCGAGCTTGTGTCCGAGGTGCACCATGCCCTCGGGGAGCACGCTCACCAGAGCGTCGATGAAGTCCCCCCGGTGGATCAGGTGGGTCTTGGTCTCCTCGGCGTAGTCACCGATCCCCGGCCACTCCTCCTTCATGATCGGATCGCCGGTGGCGGTGAGGATCTCGAAGTAGTCGCTCGGCGAGCTCACCTTTTCGATCGCGTCGAAGGTCCCCCACTGGCGGAAGCGATCCATGCTGGAAGGACGCAGACCGATGCCGGCGCCGACCTCCCGGATCTCGCTGGCCTGCTCGTACACGTTGACGTCGGCGCCGAGCAGGCTCAGTGCCTTGGCCGCCGCTGCGCCGGCGTACCCCGCGCCGACGATGGCGATGCGGAGGTTCTTCAGGTCTGAAGGCTGCATTGGTTTCTTCTCTCTGGGTGGGCGCGTCGTTGCGCCGGGATGCTCTGGGGGGATTCAGGACCGGATCGTGAGGAATTCCGCCGGGTTCTCGACGAACAGCTTGGTGATCGTGGCCTCGTCCAGACCGGCCTCGCGCAGGTCCGGAATGAGGTCCTCGAAGAGGTAGTTCACGGTGTGGCCCTTGACGCCCGGCCAGCCGAGCGGGCTGCAGTTGGCATCGACGCCGGCGAGCGCCTGGTCCAGGTGGCCGTGTCCGAGGAACCGGAGGAAGTGGTCCAGGCGCTCCTTGCGCGGGCGGGCCCAGAACGGCGGGTCCTCGAGTTCGGTCTCGTAGCCGAAGGTGTCGAAGCCGACGCGGCCGCCCTGTTCGGCGATCCAGGTGTCGCGCGTCTTCTCCGCGTTCACGCCGTCGTCGACGTGCCCGAACAGCACGCGGTCCAGCGGGAGGCCCTCTTCGTTGAAGATGGCAATGGCGTTCTCGGCATCGATCGCCAGGTGGGTCAGGATCGGCACACCGGTGCTCAGCGCGGCGCGGGCGGCGGCACGGTAGATGCGCTTGTCCAGCTCCGTCATCCGGCCACCGCGGCTCACCCCGACCTTGATGACGCCGGCGCGACTGCCGGTGTCCCCGATGCCGACGGTGATCTCGTGAACGAACTGCTGCGTCAGGTATTCCACGCTCGCCCGTTCGAAGAACGGCAGGGCGGTGTCGCCACCGACGAAGCCGGTGCAGGCGATGATGTGGACGCCGGTCTTCGCGGACAGGGACTTGTAGTAGTCGACATCACGACCGTTGCAGATTCCGGTGACGTCGACGAAGGTCCCGCCCCCGTACTCGTGGAACTTACGCAGCTTCGGGACGGTCTCCTCGTACCGCTCCTCGGGGGTATTCCACCACCTCGTGTCCAGCTCGCAGCCGGGCATGCCGTACCCGATGTGCTCGTGGATGGCCACGATCCCCAACTCCTCGGCCGCGATGGACCCCAGAACGGTATTGACTCTCGACACAACACTCCCCTTTGGGAAAGACGAAACTCCGATGGTTGAGGACTTCACGCGATCAGCGCACCGACAGCAGTTCGCGCGGGTTGTCCACGAGGATGCGCTGGACGTCCTCGCCGCCGAGCCCCTGCGCGGCGAGGAGGGGCACGAACGTCGACAGGACGTAACTGAACGGCAGGTTGCGCTCGGGCTGCCCCTTGGCCACGCCGATCGCGTTGCTCGAGAGCAGGATTCGGTTCCCGTGGCCGGCCTCGACCAGTTCGCGCACCAAGGCCGCCCGCTCATTGTCGGTGACGTGGACGTCGTCGGCCGTGCCCAAACGATCGGAGCCCACGTGGTCCAGGGCGACGAAGGCGCCGCGGCGGGCGATCTCGAGGGGTGCGCCGGCGGCAACCGCGTCCTTGCGGTCGAGCCCGCCGACGACGACGCGGTGGGCCGGGAGCTTCTCGCCGAGGACGACCTCGAGGTCGTGCACCGCGTCCTTGCCGTAGCGGAGGGAGACCGCAACCCCGGTGCTGCGGGCGGTCCGGGCCGCGCCGCGGAACAGGCTCTCCTCGGTGGCCGTCATGCCCTCGTCACTCGCGGCGGTGGCCACCAGGCCCGCGCCACCGCGACGCTCCACCCGGGGAACCACCATGCCCTCGGTGACCTCCTTGGTGAAGAGGTCGGCGAACTTCTCCGCCGGCCACGGCGTCGGCGGATTGGTCTGCGGCGTCAGGAAATAGCCGCCGAGCATCCCCTCCGGTCCCATGCCCGTCGACGCGACGATGTGCACGCCGGTCGTGCGGGAAAGAGCCTCGTACAGCTTCACATCGCGACCGTGGAACATGCCGGTGCTGTCGACGATCGTCCGCCCGCCGTGGTCCCGGAAATCCATCAGCTTCGCCGCCAGGGTCTCGAAGATCTCGGCGCGGTCCATGGTGATGTCGAATGCGTACTCTGCGCCCGGGATCACCGACAGCAGCGCCTCGTGAACCGAGACAACCCCCAACTCGTCAGCGGGAACGGGTCCGAGGACCGTGTGGACGGTGTGGCTCTCGGCGGTGTGGGCGCCAGTCATCGGCACTTCCTTTCGTCAGCGTCATGTCAGCACGACGTGGTTCGCATCACAGTAATATTCACCTTACATGCTGTCAAGTGAGTTGGCTTATAGAAACATGACTGGACTAGGCGTTCGAGCTGTTCGGCGCCAAGGGGTACTCCGCGACCACGATCGACGACATCGCCACCGCCGCTGGCTCGACCCGGACAACCTTCTACCAGCACTTCTCGTCCAAGGCCGAGGTGATGAGCGCGCTGCTGACGAAGGTCGACGCGATCCTCACGACGGCCGACGACCCCCCGCTGACCGCACTGGTCGCCTCCGGCTCGCGCAACCAGATCCAAGTGGCTGGACCGCAAGTTCTCGCAATGGGACGGGATCAAGCCGGGAGCTGGGGTTCATACCGTCGTCGTAGTCGTCGACAAAGTGCGCGTCGCCAAGTGCGTATCCGCCGCGGACGCGGTCAAGGTCGTATGCCATGAATCCCAGTGGGCAGGGGCGCTGGTCACGACACACGAATCCGGAAAGTACGCGTCAACGTCAACCTCATTGAGCCCACATGGCGACCCCGTCAGGAATGGGGCTCGGACGCATAATTGACGATCCCGTTGTGTTGGGTCGTGACGGATTCGACGTGCGTACCGCCGGTGTAGTCGTCGACGAACAGCGTCATCGACTCGATGACAGCAGCGAGCGAATGATCGAATGTCGCGCGGGCATTCTGCGCGCACACCGAACGTCCCGACCTGTCCAGGTAGAGATCGGTGATCGCCTTCGTCGGGGTGAAACGGCCACCCAAATCGTCATCCGGGTCGGTGCGCCCGGACCACCATCGCTGCCGTGCCCGCTCACAGGCCGTCTCGCACAACACCTCTACATCGACGATGGTGATATCGGTGTAGCCAGCGCCACCGAGTTCGGTCAACAGTTGCGCGCCGAGGCCCCTCCAGCGGAAGGTGCCTTCGATGACGAGGTTTTCCCCGGCCTGTACGCAGCGCTCTTGCACGGCATCGAGGATGCCGGTCGATTCACGGTGTACGAGGGTGGCCAGCTCCCGCGGACGCAGCAGGCCTCCGTCCGGAAGTGTCATCTCGAGCAGGTCGTCGTAGATACCGCAGTTGAGGGCACCGCGGATCAGATGGTCTTTGATCCGGTCCGCGTCGAGGACCCGCCATCCCTGCCCGGCCAGTCCGCGGTGTTCGATCACTGTCGATTTGCCGGCACCCGGAACCCCTGCCGTGACGATCGCGCACCGGCCATCGCGTTCGATACCGCTCTGCTCGGCCAGATAGGCGTCGACGGTGGCGTCGCGGATGCGGCGACGACGGGCATCGTCGGCATAGAGCTGAAACGATGCCCGCGCGCCGCCGGCATCGAGCACCGCGCCGGGTTCACACCACGCGTCGAGGACGGCCAGGGTCTGTTCACACAACGACTCCACTAGCGGCGACCCGCAGCACGCCGCTCCGCCGTGACCTCGAGTAGCCGCTGGTAATCGGCGTCGCTGAGCAGATCACCGGCGCGTTCGATCTGATCCCACGTGCCCCGCACGTAGGCGTCGGCATCCAGGTCGTCGGCCGGTGGACCACCGAACGTGTATTCCCACCCTTCGAGCTCGGCCATCATCCGATCATGATCGAGCTCGCCGACCGCGTGACGCAGCAACACCTCACGTGGGGTGCGCTCGCGCACCCCCGGTCGCAGCCGGGCGGCCTTGAGCAACCGGCTGATCTCCGGCTGCTCGACACCGACCAGACGAGCGATCACCCGCTGAGACCATCCCGCCTCGGCCGCAGCCAGCACTGCCCGCAGCTTCTCCAGCCGTGACAGCTCGGCCCGCGGTGACACCGCACGCAGCTGCTGCTCGATGTCCTTCTCGAACGCCACCGACATCGCAATCACCCAACTTCAACTGGACTTATACCAAACAGTATCACCAGTAGGCCGTGAGCGCACCCGCCGAGGAGAGTCAGACGCCGGCGAGGTAGTACTGGTAGACCCCGAGGCCGGTGCGGGAGTAGCACGAGACCCGTCTCGATCAGCCCGAACAAAAGGTCTGCCCCGACGAACTCACCGACTCCTGGTGCCACCTGCTCGCATCGGACAACTGAGGTTCAGAACCGAGCGGACGCTTCGACGAGGATCCCCCGCAACCAGCCGATGAACGCCGCATCTGCCAGACGCGGGTTCCACACCATGTCGACCCCCAACGGCGCGACCGGCAGCGGGAACTCCTCTATACGGAGGTCCACCCGTTCCCGCATCGCGACAGCGACCCGGAGGGTGTGCACCGCCACCCCACCGGCCATCGCTACCAGGTGCGGGATGAGCAGGTGGTCGGAGATCAATTGCCCGATCCGGTACTGGACGCCGTGCGCATCCATCGCGGCGTACGGGGCCACCCGGTGCCGGGAGTCGTAGGTGACGTGCGGCACCGAGGTGAGCAGGTCCAGTGCGGATGCCTCGGGATCGGTGTCCGGGTGGGCGATCACCACCCAGCGGTTTTCGTAGAGCCGGTCGCGCGGGTACGGCGAGGAGAATGCCTCGGACAGAAGTACGACGTCCACCCCGTCGTCCGTGAAGTCGCTTGCCTGAGGCTCGACGAAGTTACGCACCCGGAGGGTCGCATTCGGTGCCCGCTCGGCGATCAGTCGCGCCAAGGCGGGCCCGACCACGAACGCGGTGCTGCTGGTCATCGCGACCGTGACGGTACGGCTGTCGCGAGCAGGGTCGAAGCCCGGGAAGTTCACCACCTGCGCGGTCCGCCGGAGCACTTCACGCAGTGGGGCGATGAGTTCCAGGGCACGCGGGGTGAGCACCAGGCCGCTCCCCTGCCGCAGCACCAGGTCGTCACCGATCAGCCGGCGCATCCGTCCCAGGGCATGACTCATCGCGGGTTGGGACATGCCCACCCGGGCTGCGGCGCGGGTGACCGACCCCTCCTCGAGTAGTGCCAGCATCGGCACCAGCAGGTTGAGGTTGACCGAGGCGAGCCGCTCCAGGCCGAGATCGCTCGGGTGGTCCCGAGGTTCGTTCATCCACACGAACTTACGCGTCCTCCTCCCGGGCCGTCGGCGTCACGATCCGGCCGAGGCCATGCGGCGCAGTTTCGGGATCGGGACCCGGTGGTTGACGGCGACCGCGACACCCGGTCCGTCGTCGTGAGTCCAGCGCATCACCGACGGTCCGTGCGGGCTGTCACCGAGGAGGAACTCGGGTTCACCGGCCGCCGGGAGGTGGCCGGTGGCCTTGAGGTTCAACCCGAACTGCTCGGTCCAGAAGTACGGATCGAGGTCGAGTTCGGGCGCGGCGTCGCCGGCCAGGAGCGCAACGGCAGCGACCTTGGCCTGTTCGATCGCGCTGCTCCACAGCGGAATTCGGCGCACACCTCCACGCGTCGGGATGGCCGCGACATCCCCCGCCGCGACGATGCCGGGCCCGACCCGCCCCCGCGAGTCCGCCTCGAGGCGGCCGCCGGTCATCAGCCCGCTCGTGCCCAGCCACTCCGTGTTGGGGATGTCGCCGATCGCACTGACGAGCAGGTCGGCCTCGACCCGTGATCCGTCCCGCAGGAGCACCCCACACGAACCGTCGATCCCGGCTGCCGACCCGTCGACGATGGTGAGTCCCCGGGCGACCGCGGCCGCGGTGAACGCGTCGGACAGGCACGGCCCCAGGTGCGACAGCATCGGCGGGCCGTCGGCCACCAGCGTGACCCGGCAACCCGCCGACAGGGCTGCGGATGCGATCTCCATTCCCAGCGCACCGGCTCCGACGACCACGACCGACGGCTGGGCCGCCAGCCGTTCCCGGAGGACCAGGGCATTATCCACGGTGCGCAAGCTCAGCTCCGCGCTGTGGTCGCCACCCAGACGCCGGGCCCTGGAACCAGTGGCGATCACCAGACCGTCGTAGGTCAGGCACGAACCGTCGTCGAGACTCACCCGGCGGGACTCGACGTCGAGGCCGACTGCCGCCACCCCGAGCATCTCGGTGGCCTCGTGCGTGGGCGGGGCCAGCTCGTGGGAACGAGGCTCGCCGTCGACCGCCCGCTCCGCGGGCCCAGGAACAAGGAGCGCCTTGGAGAGCGCGGGCCGCGAGTACGCCGACCGGGATTCGTCCCCCACGATGGTCAGGTCGCCGTCGAAACCTACGCCACGGAGGCTGTCACAGGCGGTCTGGCCGGCAATACCGTTGCCCACGACCAGAATCCGCCTGGGAGCTTCGGTGCCGTTCAGGCCAGTGCCGGTCATGCCAGTTTGAGTGCGGCCACGGGACAGACCCGGACAGCGGCGGCGGCGTCGGCGAGTTGGGGGCTTCCCTCGGGAAGCTCCTCGACGTCGAGGACCAGTTCGCCCTCGTCGTCGAGGTTCATCAAATCGGGAGCGATCTCTTCGCACAGTCCATGGCCCTCACAACGGGGCCGGTCGATCACGATTCTCATGCCGGGACCACCTTCAGGATCTCGAGTTCGTCGATAGAGCGGGTGATGTTGCTGGGCACCCGAACCGGCTCGTCGGCCACCAGCCGCTGAGCGTGGTTCGCCAGTGCCCCGATGACTGCGTGGGCTTCCAACCGGGCCAGACCCTGGCCGGCGCAGCCGTGCGGGCCGTAACCGAAGGAGAGGTGGTCGACCGGGTTCCGTTCGACCAGGAAAGCGTCCGGGTTCTCGTAGTGCCTCGGGTCGCGGTTGCCCGCACCGAAGAGGATCGCCACCTGGGATCCGGCCGGCACCAGGGTGCCATCGATGTCCACGTCCTGGGTGACCGAGCGACCCCAGGCATGTATCGGAGACCAGAAGCGGAGAACCTCGTTGAAAGCTGCCGGCACCAGGGCGGAATCCTTGCGGACCAGGTCGAACTGGTCGGGAAAGGCCGAGAAGAGCGCAACGATGTTACCGAGCGCGGTGATCGTGGTGTCCACCCCCGCCCCGAGGTACTGGTGGATGATGTGGCCGGCGGTGCCGGGTGGAATGGCTCCCCGGGCCTCGGCATCGAAGATCCCACGTCCGACCGACCCCGGTGCCAGATCCTCGGCCCGGACCCCGGCGCACCAACCGTAGAGTTCGCCGGCGATCGGGAAGTTCTCGGCCGTCCGCTGGTTCATCGGGCCGATGACCTCGATCGCGGCCTGCCCCCACCGCAGCATGTTGTCGCGCGCCGCGCCGGTGAAGCCGATCAGGTCGGCGACCACCTCGAGCGGAAAGGCGCGGGCCAACGCATCGATGGCCTCGAACGATCCCTTGGCCACCAGGTCCGCGACCAGCCCACCGGCCTTGGTCTCGATCTGATCCTTGAGTCCCCGCAGCGCCCGCGGGGTGAGGTTCTCGGTGAGGGCCGCGCGCAATTCGGTGTGGATCGGCGGGTCCGAGGCCAGTGACGTGCCCTGGAGCGCCTCGTTGACCATCGGGTTGAAGCCGATCGTCCGCGACCAGAAGGTGCCGGGGTCGGCCAGCGCGTCGCGGATGACGTCGTACCGCGTCAGGGCGTAGACGTTGTTGGCGGGCAGATGCACCACCGCGCCGAGATCGCGCAGTTCGGCATACGTCGGATAGGGGTCGATCAGGACCTCGTCGGCGAAGAGGTCGATATCGGAACTCACGGGAGTGCTGGTCATGCACCCAGTGAAGTGACTCCACTCACATAAATCCAACTCATATTATGCATATAGGAACATGCAGCCAGTTGATGCCACGTCCCGCGCACGACGAGTCCGGTCGGAGATCAGGCTTCGAGCGGGACGTCCGGTCGCTCACGCGGTGCGTCGACCGTCGTGCCGAACATGCCAATCGTGAACTCATTGCAGCACTGTCGGACTCGCCTGCATCCACGAAATCCTCTGTCATTCGACGCAGCGGCGCCAGGTTCTTCGGCGGCACCTTCCGGTCCGACAGTCCGCCCGCAACTGGACCCGGCTAGCTAGCACGCTCGTCCTCTGTCTGACCCTCAATGACAGAGTCGGGATCGGATGTCAGGGAGGCAGTCCGCGAGGTAGAGATCGCATCGGCCCCGCAGAACTCGCCCTGGAGGCCGGCAATCGACTGCCTGGACTGGCCTCGCTCCGCGATCGGACTGAGCCGGTCCGTGTGAGAGTTACCATTTCCGAGGCCGGTAGATCGAAGTGGCCCATTTGACAGCGCGCTTCAGTTGCGAGTCGTCGATCTCGAAGACGGCATCGACGTCCGCTGGCAGGGGATCGCAGGGACAGTGACCATCGGCCTGACCCGCATACGTTGAGAGCACGGCGCCGCCCTTGACGACGAACACATCCGGATAGATCTCGCATGCCAAGTCCCTCGTATTCGTGAAGTGAGTGGCCTTGACCTCGTACATTCGCGTTCCTTCCGTCGGCCGCCCTGGAAAGCTCGGGCATCGTGTTGCCGAGGAACATCCTCTACGGCGCGGCCCGGCTCTCACCCCACCCTGTGACCTTCGGCTCTACCTCCACCCGAAAGGGCGCGGGTTGCATCGAAAGGGAGGCAATCGAAGGAGACTGTCATGGTCGAACGAGCAGAAGCCGTGGTCGTCGGGGCAGGACTCGGTGGGCTGGCAGCAGCGGTGACGCTCGCCGCCCAGGGCAAGAAGACGGTGGTCCTCGAACAACATTCCGTCCCGGGCGGCTATGCGACGTCCTTCCAGCGCGGGCCCTACCGCTTCGACGCGGCGCTGCACGCGCTGAACGGACTCGCCCCCGGCGGCGGCACCGACGAGTTGTATCGAGAGCTGGGGATCCGGGACCGTCTCCACCTCCACCGGCTCGACCCGCTGTACATTCTCCGCGGAGCCGGCCGCGAGGTGGTGGCCCATGCGGATGCGTTCCGCTACGAGGCGGAACTCCTGCGGAACTTCCCCGGAGAGGCAGCGGGGATCAGGGCTTACCTGGACGAGGCGCTCGCCGCCTACCGGGACGTTCGGCGACTCGGAGTCGACCAGTCGGAAGGCCGCAAACCCACCCTCGACGAAATCGTCACACGATATCCGGTCATGACGCGGCTGAGCACCGAGACCTGGGACCAGATGATGGGCCGCCACGTTTCCGACCCACAGGCACGCACCGCCCTCGGGGCGCTGTGGGTCTACGTCGGACTGCCCCCGTCCCAGTGCGCCGCGATCATCGGGGCGGTGTCGTCCGCGGCGTACTACGAACACGGCGGCTGGTATCCGGAGGGCGGCGCGCAAGCCATCAGCACGGCACTCGCACAGGTGCTCGCTGAACGAGGCGGAGACATCCGTTATGGACAACTGGTGAGCGGCTTCGACGTCGACGGTGACCGCGCGGTGGCAGTGACCACGCACGACGGTCTGCGGTTGGAGGCCGACCTTTTCATCTCCAATGCCAGTGCGCCCAGCACCATGCTCGACTTCGTCGGACGCGACCACCTTCCCGACGACTACCTGGAACGGGTCGAACGGCCGACGCCGTCCTACACCACCTTCGCGGTATACCTCGGACTCGGCCGCGACGTCTTCGCCGAACAGGGCCTCGCGCACGAACTCTTCCTCGACCCGTCCCTCGACGCAGACCAGGCATGGCAGGCCACCCAGCGCGGCGACTGGGTTCACTCGGCGCTCACCGTCACCGACTACACCCGTGTCGATCCGGGCTGCGCACCCCCGGGCCACGGCGTGGCGGTGCTGACCACCGCAGTTCCCTGGGACTACGAGGATATCTGGGGTACCGGCGGCAACCTGGAGAACTACCACCAGAACCCTCGCTACCTCCAACTGAAGGACCGGGTGGCCGACGCCCTGTTCGCGCGGGCTGCCGACGAGGTGCCCGGACTCGCCGACGCCGTCCGGTATCGGGAGGCCTCCACACCGTTGACGAACTTCGAGTACACCCGCAATCCGCACGGCGCGATCGAAGGCTACGCGAACACACCGGCGAACTCCGGCCTCGGCTGGCTTCCGCACGAGACACCGATCGCAAACCTCTTCCTGGCCGGAGCCTGGACCTCCAGCGGCGGAATGAATCCCGCGATGAGTTCAGGACTCTCCGCGGCCCGGCGCGCACTGGCCGGCGCGCACGCGGTAACAGCCTGATACGGAAACTTCGGCGGTGAGAAGCGCAGCAGCCGTAGATGATCGGTTCGCGAGTCACGCATGAATTCAGTGCTGCGGCGTCACCGCAACCGTTCGGTGATCAGTGACGCGATCTCGCGGGAATTATCATCGAGATAGAAGTGACCGCCACGAAATTCGCGCGACTCGAAGGACCCGGTCGTGTAGCCGCCCCATTGCCTGACCTCGGGTTCGGACACCGACGGGTCGGCGTCACCGCGCAGTGCAACGATCGGGCACGAGACGTCCGGCCCGGGCTGGTACCGGTAGGTCTCGACGGCCTTGTAGTCGTTGCGCAGACTCGGCAGCACCAACTCCGCGAGTTCGGGGTGCTGGACCACCATCTGCACCGCAGGCGAATCCGCACCGCCGAGCCGGCGCATCTC
>NZ_JBAQEO010000733.1:0-8168 GCF_049286785.1 Rhodococcus sp. (in: high G+C Gram-positive bacteria)
GCCATCGATGGGGTGACGGCATCAGGAAACCTACCCTGGCAGGTGAAATCGTTTCCGATTTGACGGCATTGGGACGCACTACTGTTCGTCTGTGCACGGACGGCTTCCATTATCGACGAGCACGCCGATACCAGCGGGGCGGCCAGTCGGACGCGGGGTACTGCAACGAAGCCTACGATTTCACGTCTCTTGACGGGGATCGAGAAGATTGGATCTGGCACATGTTTCGTGGTTCCGTTGTGGCTTCGCTATACGGCGTGAATAACGCGCCTGCGGAGCAGGTCAAGGTTTGCGCGTCCGTACATCTGGCACGACGGCCCGGACATCGGCCGGTGCGGTGCATCAGCGTGACGACTCGGTCCGGGGCGATAGGACTCGTCGGTGTCCTCGATTGCCGAGTCTGGCAAGCAGACGAGTTCGGCGCCTGCGCCACATGCCGACCTTCAGCAGTACGCGACACGTCGTGACGTCCCGTTGAGTGGGACGCCCTACCAAGGCCGTGCGGTTGCTGTCTAGCTTTCAGTCGTGACGCTTCGACATCCATCGTTCCCCCACCTACTCGCCCCCGGCGCGATCGGCCCGATCACGCTGGCCAATCGGGTCGTTCTCCCCGCCATGGACATGAACCTGTGCATCGACGGCGAGATCGAGCAGGGCGATATCGACCATTACGTCGCCCGCGCGGCAGGTGGCACCGGGATGATCATCACCGGTTGTTGTGCGGTCGCCTACCCGGTCGGATGCGCGAGCACGAAGGAACCGGGCCTGTCCGAGGATCGTTTCATCCCTGGTATCAAGGCTCTCGCCGACGCCGTCCACGACGCCGGCAGCAAGCTGTGCGTCCAGATGACGCACCATGGCAAGGTTGCCCGAATCGACACGGTGGAAGAGCGCCCGTTGCTGGTTCCCTCGACGCCCCACGGTTCGCCCGATCTGAAGGCCCTCGCCGACAACACCGGCGAAGAGTTGCAGAAGATGGCGGCGGTCACGGGCGGCAAGAGGGCGACCTTCCACGAAGCCACCCCGGAGGACCTCGCGTGGCTGGTGCGCTGTTTCGCGGAGGCCGCCGGCCGCGTCAGGACTGCGGGTGGTGACGCGGTCGAGATCCATTGCGCGCACGGCTATGTGCTCGGCGGTTTCCTGAGCCGAGCCGACAATCGTCGCACCGACGAGTACGGAGGTTCCCTGGAGAACCGGGCGAGGTTGGCCTGCAGAGTGATCAGAGCGGTCAAGAATGAGGTCGGTGACTCCCTGGCGATCCTGGTCCGCGTCGCGGGACGCGAATTCGGCGAGGCCGACGGGCTGAGCACGCAAGAGGCCACCCAGGCTGCGGCGCTCTTCGAGGCGGCCGGCGCCGACGCCATCCATGTCACCGGCTGGGGACGAAATCCCTTCTCGAACTTCACCGACGGTCCGCTGCCCGACAAGGTGGGTGCCTACGTCGATCTCGCCGGCGCGGTGAAGAAGGCCGTGTCCATTCCGGTGATTGCCGTGGGTCGAATGCTGCCGCAGGTCGGCGAAGACGCGATCGCCAACGGCCGAGCGGACTTCGTGGCGATGGGTCGTCAATTATTGGCCGATCCCGACCTGGTCGGGAAACTCGCCGCAGGGCAGGCCGAGCGGGTCCGTCCCTGCATCAACTGCTACGTGTGCGTGCAGGAGAATTTCTGGGACGAGACCCCGCCCTGTGCGGTGAACCCCGCCCTGGGCAACGAAACTCTGGTCCCGTTCGTGCGTACCGCCAACCCGAAGCATGTAGTCGTCGTCGGAGCAGGCCCCGGCGGCCTCGAAACAGCCCGGGTCGCCTCCGAACGCGGACACCGAGTCACCCTGCTGGACAAGGCTGACCGGCTCGGTGGAACGCTGTGGTTCTCCACCCTCACCACGCCGGACAACGAACGCCTGCTGAACTGGCTCGTCGGGGAGATCGAACGCCTCGGCATCGACATCCGGCTGAAGACCACGGCCACCGCCGATGCGATCGCGGGGTTGGCTCCGGACGTGGTGGTGGTGGCCACGGGAGCGGTTCGTGACCGGCCTCGAGTTCCGGGTGGCGACCTGCCGCACGTGCACACCGGCGACACACTCCGCGCTTTGATCACCGGTTCCGGTGATGTCTCCGGGCAGTCGCTGTACCTGCGGACCATGGGGAAGCTGGGCAAGCTCTCCGGCGTGACCAAGAGGCCCGGAGCGATCCGGACGGTAACCCGCACATTTCTGCCCGTGGGCAAGGATGTGGTGGTTATCGGGGGTTCGCTCGTCGGACTGGAACTGGCGGAGTTCCTGGCAGAGCGCGGACGTCGGGTGACGTTGCTCGAGGAAGGCCAGCAGCTCGGCGTGCCGATGGCGATGCCGCGCCGCTGGACCGCTGTCCGGCATGCAGGCGAGGTGGGCGTGAACATCCACCGCCACGCGACCGTGCAGCGCATCACTGCGAAAGCCGTCGAGTTCTCGGTCGGCGACAAGACCTTGACCGCTCCCGCCGACATGGTCGTGGTCGCCTCCGGGGTATCGGCGGCCGCGCCTCTGGTCGAGGAATTGGCCGGAACGGCAGCTGAGGTGCATGTCGTGGGCGACGCTGCAGACGTCGGCTACATCGAGGGAGCGATGCACTCCGCATGGAAGGTGGCCACTGTCCTCTGAGGGCGCAATTTGCAGCAGTTCGAGCATCGCGAAGAACTCCCCGATGAATCTCTCCCTTGTTCCGATTCCCGCCCCTCGGCGAACCGCGTTTCCGTTTGGGGAAGATGCATTCGTCGCCGCCCCCGTAGTTGCACCACCGCAAGGGGTGCTCGAGCAAGGCCTGTTCGCAGGAGTCACCGGGGGGTCGGTTCCGGTGCTACCACCCGATCTCCGGGGAGCCAGCCAGCCCGGACGGCGCGGACCGGGGAGGTTGGGGCGGCGCCAGTGCCCGGATGGTGCGGTGGGCGCGAACCCGTTGCGTCTGGTCGCCGTAGTTGGTCGGGGGAACGCGAATGGTCCGGCCGGGCCGAGCTGGACGGGAGACCGCCACTCGATCCAGGGCGGTCACCTCTGAGGCCGCGAATGAATGGGAACGGGCAACCAAGGCATGCGATATCGAGCTAGTTGGCGAGGAAGTCGTTGAGCAGCTGGTTGAACTTCTCGGCCCATTCGATCTGTGTCCAGTGCCCAGAGCGGCCGAAGACATGTAGCTGGGCCTTAGGGATAACTTCCATGAGCCGAATGGAACTCGACAGGGGTACGACGCGGTCCTCGCGGCCGTGGATGACGAGCGTTTCGTGAGGCAGGCGCGCCAGGTCTTCCTCGGGAGTGACCAGTGCATCCACGCTGTTCTGCCGCGGTTCGGGAAACATCGTGGAGAACGCTTCCTGAATGCCCGGTTCGATGCTCGCGCGGTACCGCACATCGGCCAGCTCGTCGGTCACGAGCTCGCGAGAGTATGCGAAAATGTCGAGCAATCGACGCATGTTCTCGATCGATGGCTGGTAACCCCATACCGCATCGAGGCCATCGGTGAGCGGGAAGGAAACACCCGCACTGCCCATGAGCGCCAGCCGCTCGACACGCTCCGGGTGCTCGGTGGCGACTCGCAGCGCGATTGCCCCGCCGAAGCTGTTGCCAACAAGGGACGCCCGCTCGATTCCGTGCGCGTCAAGAAAACCCACCACCTGGTCTGCCCAGGTCTCGAGGTCATACTCCACGCCGGGGAGCCGTTCGGTCCCACCGAAGCCGACCATATCGGGAGCAAGCACACGGAAGCGTTCCGCGAGTGCCGGGATCGTGACCCGCCAGTTCGCATAGGCAGTGACACCCGGGCCCGACCCGTGGATCAGCACAACCGGAGGTCCGCTACCTGCCTCGAGGTAGTTCGTCCTGATACCGTTCGCGACGATTGATTTTTCCCCTGGCACTTCCGTGCTCATAACTTTTCCTCCAACGTAATTCCCGAGTTTGCAGTGGCGATGTGTCGACCAGTGTGGGCTTGGTCCCGATCCCGGACATCCGTAAAAGATACTGAGATCCCCGACCGTGCCGATTCGAGATGGTCGCGACCGCTGTACAGCAACATTTTTCAGCCGGCCGACGAGGCCGCCGGCGCATGATCATGTCGCTACTGTCGCGATGATGTCGAAATCTCGATTACCCACGGTGGCAACGATGTTGAATGAATGCATTGCGTGTGCGTGCTCAACAGTGCTTGCGATAGATCGTGTTTCACCATTCAACGATCCGCCGCGGCCCTCGCACATTCCGGGAAAACTACGGAAGCCAACTCGGCTACCGCTCGATACCGTTGATGGCGTGTGGCCACGCGGTGTGGCAGTGACGTTGACGTGGAGGTGGACCGATGCACGTCCGTTTTCGGTTACAGATTTTCTGGAGCGGGGAGCGGCCGGTTTCCCTGACAGCGTGGCCGTGATCGACGAGCCGGAACAGCCGGGCGAGTCGGTCGGGCAGGTGACTTTTCGGGAACCCGCCGGCCGCGTCCGTGCCTGGCAAGCAGGATTCGACCGTCTGGGCATCACGGTCGGCGAACGGGTCGCCGTCGTCAGCCACAATTCGGCGCGACTGCTCGAGCTCTTGTACGCGGTGCCGGCGAGCGGCCGGATTTGTGTTCCGATCAATTTCCGTCTGTCTCCGGCGGAGATCGATTACATCGTCCGACATTGCGGCGCGTCAGTGCTTCTCGTCGATCCCGAGCTGGAGGAAGCGTTGTCGGGTATCAAGGTTCGGCACCTGTTTGTTCTCGGGAAGAACACCGAGGCCGATCTGATGCGCTTCGATACGGAGCCGGCCCCCTGGGCGTCGCCTACCGAGGAGTCGACGGCAACAATCAACTACACCTCCGGCACCACCGCGCGCCCGAAAGGTGTCGAGATGACTCATCGTAATCTTTGGGTCAATGCCGTCACACTCGCGATGGACACCCGTGCTTGGGAACGTGATGTGTACATGCGGACTGACCCGTGCCGGCCTTCCAGCCCTCGGTGCCAGGCTGCGTCTGTCCAACTCGGGAGAAGTCTTGGCGCGTTCGAACGTCGTGATGAGCGGATACTGGAACACCCCGAGGCAACAACGGCGGCAATGGGGGACGGATGGTTCCACACCGGAGACGGTGGATGGATTGACGGCGATGGCCAACTGACAATTTCCGACCGAAAGAAGGATGTGATCGTCACCGGTGGCGAGAATGTGTCGTCGATCGAGGTGGAGGACTGCATCTTCAGTCATCCCGGTATCGCCCAGGTCGCGGTGATCGGCGTACCGGACGAGAAATGGGGCGAGACCGTCAAGGCGCTGGTGGTGACGACGGATCTTGCCGCGGTCACCGAGGCCGAGATCATCGCACTCGTCTGATGGATCGGCGTCCGGGACGGCCTGGTCTGGTTAGTCGAGAAGGCCGGCGTCCCGGGCCACTCGGGCCAACTCGGCGCGGGTGCGGATCAGTAGCTTGCGTTGAATGCTGGCTCGGTGGCTCTCGACGGTGCGCGGAGAAACCGTCAGTTCCTGCGCAATCTCGGTGTTCGTGAGGCCGGAGGCGATCAGCTTCATCACCTCGAGTTCCCTTGAAGAAAGAGAGTCGATATTGGCCTCGAGGACGCTTTCGGAGCCGCCCGGTTCGGTGGTGTCGGCTCGAAGCGAGACAAATCCTTCATCCTTCATCACGGCGTACAGGACAGAGACGAGCTCCTCGTCCAGGCATTCTTTCGTGATGTACCCCCGCGCACCCCGCGTCTTCGCCTTCTCGACGTATCCCCTGGCGCCGTACATGCTGAGCATCACGACACGGGTCTCGGGCGAGATGGCTGAAATCTGCTCCAGCAAATCAAGGCCGTTGCAGTCGGACAGTCGGATGTCGAGCACCACCAGGTCCGGCGCGAAGTCTCGCACTGCTTGCAGGAGAAGTTCTCCGGTCGGTGCGGACGCCACCAGCTGAAAGTCCGTCGTGGTCTCGAGGATCCTCCGGATCCCGGACCGGATAATGCCATGGTCGTCACACACCACAACGCTGATCATCGTCTGACCGGCACCTCCACCATGATCGTCGTACCTTGCCCTGGTCGGGACTCGACGGACAACCGTCCGCCTACCAGTCGGGCCCGCTCCCGCATTCCGATCAATCCCAGCGACCTGCGCTGTCCGACCATATCGAGGTCGAATCCGGCCCCGTTGTCCTCGACCACGGCCCGCACGGTGTCCGCCGAGGACACGATCATGACACTCGCCTCACCGGCACCACTGTGTCGGCCGATATTGGTCAGTGCTTCCTGCACGATACGGAAGACTGCGGTCGCGACCGCCGGCGGAACGGATATCGGCTGTCCCGTTGCGGTGAGTTCGATGCGGATCGGGTACATCTGTCGGCAATCTTCCACGTACTGTTCGATGCAGCCGGTGAGCCCCAGATCGTCGAGCCCCGAGGGCCGCAATGACCACGCGACGGTCCGGGCTACCTGTATGCCTTGGCGGACGATCTTGCGGACATCGGTCACAGTCTGGCGGGTGGTGGCGTCTTCGGAGTTCTGTAGAACACTGAGCCCGTCCATCACGCCCGCGAAGAGGTGGCCGAACTCGTCGTGAAGATCACGTGCGATTCTCCCGCGCTCGGCCTCCTGCACTGCAACTATCCGTTCCAGGGACTCTCGCCGAAGGGCTTCCCGTTCGATGACAGCGCCTGCCAGCGCGGCCAGTACCTCCATGGTCGGCCCGTGGTGCTCGCTCTCACCGAGGGGAAAGGCGGCGACTACCGAGGTTTCGGTGACATCGTTCTTGACGACCAGCTTGGCGATGCGCTCCGTCAACTTCATCTCGTGGGCCTCGCCAGCCGGCCCCGCACCCCCGAGCATCGACGCCGAAGACGCGTTCGGAACTTCGATCGCACCGAGGCGCACCGGTGTTTGGCGCGAGATCTCGACTCGGCGCGCGGTGGTCGTCGCGAAAGTTGCGTCTCGGAGCTTGTCGAGAACCTCGTCGACGTCTTCGGAAGCGACGATGCTGCTCACAGCGTCGAGCAGGGCCCTGTGCCTGGCCGAACTCCCGCCGACGAGTGCGTCTCGCGAGTGCGCCGACTCGACGATCCCGCGATCCACCCGTATGCCCAGCGGTCGGCACAGTTCGGTCACCGGCGGCAGCGCACCGAGCGGCCCCCGTCGGGGTTTTAGCCCCACCAGTGTGGCAACCAGAGCGCACGCGGCGAGTTCGCCTTGCGCCGAGTATCGGAATGCGCTGCGAGATGCTGCGGCCAAGATCATGCGTCCACGCCACTTGTGTCCCCGCGAAAACGACATCAACGCCCATTCCCGCAGAACCGCGGGCCGCTCGCCCCAGAAGACGATGGCCGACCACCGGGCACGGGTGAGCTGCCGTCGGGCGGCCTTGGCCTGGAGCCGGCGTTCCTCCGTCCACCAGGCAGGTGCGGCGTCGTGCGAGAGGCGAAGGACCTGCAGGTGCGCGGTCACGATCGGTGCGAGGAAATGATTCCTGGGGCCGGAATCGCGGATCAGCTCGTCTGCCTGCCGAAACGCGTCCAGAGCCGGTGCTAGCTGCTCGACATGGAACAGTCGCCAGGCCCGCGCCGCATGCAGCATCGCCAACGTGTGACGATCGCCCGGATCCGTCTGACGCAATTCGCGAGAGATCGTCTCATTGTTCACGTCACCCGGCAGGCACTTGACCCAGATCGCGAGTGCAGTACCCGCGCCGATCCGATCGCCTCTGCGCTTGCCCTCCCAGTAGGTCTCACGCGCAAGCACTCCCGCATCGTGGAGCTTTCCCAGGCGAGCCAGACACAGCGCTTTCTGCCACATCGCGGCTACCTGTTCCCACCGATCACCGACAATATCGAAGGCGGCGATTGCGGTGTCGAACGCTGCGATCGCCTCGTCGTACCGATTGGCAGCGTAGAGGACGAATCCTCGAAAATGGTGCGACTGGGCGATCCCCCAGTCTTCGTCTGCCGTCTGGCGCAGTCGCAGTGAGCGGTCGGCGAGGCGCAACGCCAGCGGCGCAAGGACGGGAGCTGCACCGGATATCACAGCTGCGGTGGAGTATGCCTGCGCCCGCTCCCGCATGCTCCCGGCGGCATTCGCGAAACGCGCACTCCGAAGGATAGCCAAGACCACCCAGATCGGCGATCGGACGAACCACCATTCGTACACCAGTCGGTTGTGGATCCGGGCGGCTAG
>NZ_JBAQEO010000734.1:0-4575 GCF_049286785.1 Rhodococcus sp. (in: high G+C Gram-positive bacteria)
ACGCCGAACAGAGCCTGGTACGGGCGGTGCGCACGCTCGGCGCTGAGCTTCTCGTGCTCCACGATGCAGCGCACCGCCCACGCCTGGGTGCGCTCGACGGATTCCTCCTGGTATCGGCGCGTGTTCATCAGCGTGGTCAGCTCGTCGAACGCGAACATGATGTCGGCGCCGAGCTGGTGCTGGATGCGCATCGACACCTCGGGGGTGAAGCGGTGCCGCGACCCGTCGAGGTGCGATGTGAACGTGACACCGTCGTCGTCGACCGTCGCGAGGCGCTCCTTGCCCTTCGCAATGACATCGTCGGACCGGACCCCGACGGACTCCATCGCGAGGACCTTCTTGAACCCCACGCCGAGCGACATCACCTGGAACCCGCCGCTGTCGGTGAACGTGGGGCCCGGCCAGTTCATGAACTTGCCCAGTCCCCCGGCCTCGTCCACGATGTCCGCGCCGGGCTGCAGATACAGGTGGTAGGCGTTGGCCAGCAGCGACTCCGCGCCGAGCGCCGTCATAGCCTCGGGAAGAACAGCCTTGACCGTCGCTTTGGTGCCGACAGCCACGAACGACGGGGTGGGAATGTCGCCGTGCGGGGTGTGAATGGTCCCGGTGCGACCCAGCCGTCCGTCGAGTCGGGTACCGACGGTGAAGAACGGATCGGGCGGGGTCGGGACTACAGCATTCACGGTGAGTATCCAACCACGCCGCGGATTCGCCCGGTGATGATGCCGGCGAGGTGTCGAGAAGGTCGGACCACCGGTGGCCCTGGCGTCCTACACGGCGTCCTACAACTCGGCGCCGACGAACTGGCTGTTGTAGAGGCGGTAGTACGCGCCGCGGGCGAGGAGGAGGTCGTCATGGCCGCCCTGCTCCACGATTCGGCCGTCCTCCATCACGACGATGAGATCGGCGTCGCGGATGGTGGACAGGCGATGGGCGATCACGAAACTCGTCCGGTCGCTGCGCAGTACGGCGGTCGCGTGCTGCACCAGCAGTTCGGTGCGGGTATCGACGGAACTCGTCGCCTCGTCGAGGATCAGGATCGACGGCTGTGAGATGAACGCGCGGGCGATGGTGACCAACTGCTTCTCGCCGGCACTGATGTTGCTTCCCTCTTCGTCGATGACGGTGTCGTACCCGTCGGGCAGCGAGTGGACGAACCGGTCGACGTAACTGATCCGGGCCGCCGCGTGGATCTCCTCCTCGGTGGCGTCGGGACGTCCGTAGGCGATGTTGTCGCGGATGGTGCCGCCGAACAGCCACGCGTCCTGGAGCACCATTCCGACACGGGACCGCAGGTCGTCGCGCGACATCTCGGCGATGTCGACGCCGTCGAGAAGGATTCTGCCGCCGTCCAATTCGTAGAACCGCAGGATCAGGTTGACGAGGGTGGTCTTGCCGGCGCCGGTGGGTCCGACGATGGCGACCATCTGCCCGGGTTCGGCCACGAGCGACAGATTCTCGATCAGCGGCTCCTCCGCCGCGTAGCTGAACGACACGTCCGAGAACTCCACCCTGCCGCGAGGTTCGGCCGGTGTGGGAGCGTCGGCGCGGTCGGGCTCCTCCTCGTCCTCGTCGAGGATCGCGAACACCCGCTCCGCGGACGCCACACCCGACTGCATGAGGTTCACCATCGCCCCGATCTGGGTGAGCGGCTGGGTGAACTGGCGGGAGTACTGGATGAACGCCTGCACGTCGCCGAGGCTCATCGTGCCGGACGCCACGCGCATGCCGCCGAGGACGGCGATGGCGACGTAGTTGATGTTCCCGAGAAACATGATGGCCGGCATGATCAGACCGGAGATGAACTGCGCCCGGTAACTGGCCTCGTACAGACCCTCGTTCTGCTCGTCGAAACGGGCTTCCACCTCGCGGCTGCGACCGAACACGGTGACCAGTTCGTGGCCGGTGAACGCCTCCTCCACTTGCGAGTTGAGTGCGCCGGTGGATTTCCACTGCGCCACGAAGTGCGTCTTGGACCGCTTCGCGATCAGCGCCGTCACCAACACCGATACCGGAACCGTCAGCACAGCGATCAAGGCGAGCAGCGGCGAGATCACGATCATCATGACGAGGATGCCGATGACGGTCATCGCCGACACGATCAGCTGACTCAGGGTCTGCTGCAACGACTGCGACACGTTGTCGATGTCGTTGGTGACGCGACTGAGCAGGTCACCACGGGAATGGGAATCGAAGTAGCGCAGCGGAAGCCGGTGAATCTTGCGTTCCACCTCGGCGCGCAGATTCTTGACGACACCCTGCACGACGATGTTGAGCAGGTACGCCGAGAACCACATGAAGATCGACGACCCCACGTACAGCGCGAAGACGATCGCCAGCACCCGGCCGAGTTCGGCGAAGTCGATGCCGACACCGGGCACCACGGCCATACCGGACACCATGTCGGCGAACGTGTTCTGACCGTCCGCACGCAGTCCGGCGACGGCTTGTTCCTTCGAAAGCCCCGCGGGCAGCTGTTTGCCGATGATGCCGTCGAAGATCAGGTTTGTGCCCTGACCGAGCATCCGCGGCGCGATCGAGGTGAGTACCACTGCGATGGCTGCGAGGGCGAAAACGGTACCGACGGCGAGGCGGTGCGGACGCAGACGTCCCAGCAGTCGCTTGGTGGACGGCCACAGGGCGTGCGGCTTGGAACCGGGGGCGCCGGGCGCCATAGGTCCCGGTATGCGCGGTTCGGACGGCTTCTCCGCTGTGGCGGTGCTGCTGCGATCGCTCATAGCGCTTCCTGGACGGATCGTTGGGATTCGACGATCTCCGAATAGGTGGGGCAGGTGTCGACCAGCTCGTCGTGCGTCCCGATCCCGACGATCGCGCCGTCCTCGAGGACCACGATCTGATCGGCTTCGACGATGGTCGACACGCGCTGGGCGACGATGATCACGCAGGCATCCGACGTCTCGGGTTCGAGCGCCGCCCGGAGCCGGGCGTCGGTGGTGAGGTCGAGGGCCGAGAACGAGTCGTCGAACAGGTAGATCGAGGGCCGCCGGACGAGCGCGCGGGCGATGGCCAGGCGCTGTCGCTGACCGCCCGAGACCGTCGTACCCCCCTGCGCCACCGGCGTGTCCAGACCTTCCGGCATGTTGCGCACGAAGTCGGCGGCCTGTGCCACTTCGAGGGCATGCCACAGTTCGTCGTCGGTAGCGTCGGGCTTACCGTAGCGGAGGTTGGTCGCGACGGTGCCCGAGAACAGATACGGTCGTTGCGGGACAAGGCCGATCCGGGACCGCAGAACATCGAGGTCGAGGTCCCGCACATCGACGCCCGACACCGTGATCGAACCCGAGGTGGCGTCGATCAATCGCGGAATCAGTGACAGCAGCGTGGTCTTGCCGGAGCCGGTACCGCCGATGATCGCGGTGGTCTTTCCGGGCTCGGCGCGGAAGCTGATGCCACGCAAGACCGGAACGTCTGCCCCGGGAAATTTGAACTCGGCGTGGTGCAATTCCACCAGCGCGGGGGTGTCCGGAATCGTGACCGGCGCGGACGGTGGAACCACCGTCGATTCCGTCTCCAGCACCTCGCTGATCCGCTCGGCACACACGGTGGCGCGGGGAGCCATCATCGCGATGAACGACGCCATCATCACCGACATCAGGATCTGCATGATGTAACTGAGCAGGGCGGTGAGTGAACCGACCTGCATGGTGCCCTTGTCGATCTCGTGACCGCCGAACCAGATCACGGCAACACTGGTGATGTTCGCGATAACCATCACCAGCGGGAACATCAGCGCGGTGAGCCGGCCCACCCGCAGCGCGGTTTGGGTGAGTTGCTCGTTCGCGTCCTCGAACCGCTGGATCTCGGATCGCTCGCGGACGAACGCCCGGACCACCCGGATGCCGGTGATCTGCTCACGCAGCACCCTGTTGACCGCGTCGATACGGGTCTGCATCTCACGGAACGCGGGCACCATCTTGGAGATCACGACCCCCATCGACAGCGCGAGGACCGGCACGGTGACGGCGAGGATCCAGGACAGCCCGGCGTCCTCGCGGATCGACATGACGATCCCGCCCACGCACATGATGGGCGCCATCACCAGAATGGTGCAGCTCATGACCACGAGCATCTGCACCTGCTGCACGTCGTTGGTGTTGCGCGTGATGAGAGACGGCGCGCCGAACTTGCCGAATTCGCGCGACGAGAAACTGCCCACCTGATGCATCACGGCCTGGCGGACGTCGCGGCCGAAACCCATCGCGGCCCGCGCACCGAAATACACCGACCCGATGGAGCAGACGATCTGCACGACGGTGACGAGCAGCATCACGCCGCCGGTCGAAAGGATGTACCCGGTGTCGCCCTTGGTGACTCCGTTGTCGATCAGATCGGCATTGAGGCTGGGCAGATACAACGCGGCCGCCGTCGCGACCAGCTGGAACAGGATCACACCCGTGAGGTCCCGCTTGTACGGACGCAGGTAGGTGCGGAGCAGTGAGATCAGCATGGGCGGCGATCCTGGCGGTTGATCATGATGTCCCGAAGGTTACCAACAGAAACGGCCTGCGGCTCGTGACTTTTCGAGCGCCGTGAGTGGTCGAGGGATCCCGAGAC
>NZ_JBAQEO010000735.1:0-1803 GCF_049286785.1 Rhodococcus sp. (in: high G+C Gram-positive bacteria)
AGCGCCTCCCGAAGTTCTCTTCCTCTGGGCCCCGATACACTTCGAGAACGAGTGTTTCCACTTCCTCGTTTTCGAGAATCCCGACGGATCGCAGTGGGCGCACGACGCTCTGGTCGTTCCGAAGATCGCCGAGGGCGCGCCGGTGTTCGGCAGCGGAACCGAACCTCTTCGGTTCGCGCGGATCGACCATGACATCGAGTGGCGACCAGGCACCCGGCGAGCGCTCCGTGCCACCTTGGTCACCCAGGCTCTGGACGGCAAGAAGGATGAGATGCACCTCGAACCGTTGATGACTTTCCAGATGAAAGGGCTCGGCTACGGACACCCGGTCTGGGGCCATGGTGTCTGGCACGACGAGTTGGCCGTCGGCTCGGAGTCGTATGCAGAAGATTCCCTGGATCCGCTCCTGCCGGAGAATGTCCACGTTCAGCAACTCGTTCGGGCAACCTGGCGGGGCAGGAGCGGCCTCGGGGTGCTCGAGCAAGTTCTGCTGGGCAGCCATCGCCGCTACGGGTTCGAGTCCTACCTCGGCCCGGCCACCGACAGCTGAGAAGCTGCCGAGGGGAAGTCCCAGTGCGCGGCACGGCCGGCGCCGGTTGGCTCCAGCCCGGTCGAGCCCCGCCGCGGGGCTGGAATACTGGACCGCATGCCGACACCTGGTACCAGACCGCGCCGCCGTACTCAGGCCGAACGCGTCGCCGAGTCCAGCGAACGCATTCTCAATGCCGCCTTGGAACTGATTGCTGAGCAGGGTTTCGAAGCAACATCGATACGTGCAATCGCCGACCGCGCCGGGTTCGTCAGGTCGATGGTGAACACCCGCTACGGCAGCAAGGAAGGCCTGCTGGCGGCCATCATCGAGAAGCACTGGGTCACCGAGCTCCTCGCGCGTGCCGAGAGCATGCCGACCGGCATGGACGGGATACTGAGCATCATCGACCGACTTCGCGAGTTCGTGCTCACCGAACCGACTCGCCTCAGGGCCTTCCTCGTGATCAGTTTCGAAGCCGCAGGTCCGTCATCGATACCCAGCGACCAGATCGTCGGTCCGATCACCTCGCTGGAATCGGCCCTGGAACGCGCACTACGTCGCGGTGTCGAGGACGGCAGCGTCTGCGCCCTCGACGACCCCGCCTTCCACGCCACGCGGCTGGTCGACATCGGTATCGCCATGGCGTATCGCTGGGTCATCGAACCCGAGGGGTATCCGCTGGCGGCAAGACTGGCGGACTGGCACGAGGAACTCTCCTACTCCTACGGCACTCACCCCGAGGAGAGGACCGCTCCTCGTAGCATCGGTGGCCGAATACCCTGCGACAACACGATTCTTCCGCCGCGATCCACGGGCATTGCAGCCCGCCCGGACCTCACCCGTTAGGCTCCGCATGCCGGTCCCCGCTTCACAAACCACTCGTGCCGGTGTGCAAAACGAAAGTCCTTCTTTCTCTGCTGAATTCAGAGATCAATAGTCTCGCGTTGTGCATCCGAATTACCCCACCTCGAACGCAATCCTCGACCTACCAGAACATATATCGGCCACGTCTGTGAACAGACGCGGCACACTCCGGAAGGTACTCCATCGTGTACACGGCCTAGTGGAGAATCTGGTCGACAGAAAGTCAGCCCCCACCGGCAGTTACCGTCATGCGGATTCGATGGACGCAGCCATGCCCTGACCACCGCCGATACACATCGTCACCAACGCCCGCCCACCACCACGACGCTTCAACTCGTGCGCGGCAGTGGTGAGCATCCGCACTCCCGTCGCGCCGATCGGATGGCCGAGGGAGATCCCGGACCCGT
>NZ_JBAQEO010000736.1:0-4361 GCF_049286785.1 Rhodococcus sp. (in: high G+C Gram-positive bacteria)
TCACCGAATTCCATGTCGGCGGCACCGGAGAAAGCGCTCGTGAGCGGTGCGGCACCGAGATTCGCCCGGACCACGCTGCGATCGGTGACTCCGTCGCCTGCCGCCGCGCGCGCGTCGAGCAGTGCGAAGAGTGCCCGGCCCGCCACGGCTGCGTCGGCCCCGGCGTCGAGAGTGAGCGGGGCGAGGTCGAGGAGCACGCCGTCGAGCACTGCCTCGAGCGACCGGACGGGCACACCGTCGCCGCCCACCGCGAGCCAGATCGCGCTCACACCGTTCTCGAGGGCGTCGAGCAGCGTACGGTTCACCTCGGCGGCGTCGTCGCCGTCACCGAAACGGGCGCTGACCAGCCAGCCGGTGTTGACGTCGCGGGTGGCGTCCGTTCCCCGGACGAAGGGAAAGGTGCCCGGGAGCGAAGGTTCCGGCCGCTCGTCGCGCGGGCTGTAGAGCGGCGCGATGGTGACACCGTCATAGGTGGTGGTCTCGAGGAGCTTTTGGGGCTCCGGTCCAAGCTCCGCCGCGTCGACCCGACGCGACTTCGCGAGGACTCCGGCCACGGAGTGCTGCCACTCGGCGTAGGCCCGAGCAGCGTCCTCGGCTTCTGAAGCTAATGACACGGTGTCGGCTTCCTCTCCCTGTACATGGCCCTGATGAGCGATCGATCAACAGCAGTGTGACTGTGATGCTAGCCGCAGTCCCGGACCCGCCATCGTGAGGATCACCGCACAGCAAAAAACCTCAGGTCATGGGTATCGCCCCGGAGCGGACCGTCGACGAGGGTGGCGCCCGGGTCGATCATATGACCATGGACATCGATGCTCCGGCGGGGAGGTCTGCGCCGGGGCGACGGTGCCGCCGCCCCGGCGCAGCTGAGCCCGCCGTCCGGTCGGCTGGGGGCGTCGGACCCGGGTAACCTTTCGTTCCGTGATGAGACGTCTGGTGGACCGTCGTACCATCGGCGTCGCGATCCTGGCTGTCGGTGTGGTCGTGTTTGCGTTGTTCACTCCCCATCCCAGCGTTCTGCAGGTCCGGGAATGGGCGGAATCGATCGGCCCGGCCTTTCCTTTCGTGTTCTTCACCGCACACGCCCTGGTGACGATCCTCCCGTTCCCGCGCACCGTGTTCACGTTGAGCGCCGGCTTGCTGTTCGGGGCGTGGCTGGGGATCGCGATCGCCGTGGCTGCATCCACACTCAGTGCCGTTCTCGCGCTCTATCTGGTTCGCGCGGTCGGTCGGGACGCGGTGTGGGAGCGGATCTCCAACCCGACGATCCGCCGGGTGGACGAACGCATCGCCCGGCGCGGCTGGCTCGCGGTCGGTTCCCTGCGGCTGATCGCGTTCGTCCCGTTCTCGGTGGTGAACTACTGCTGTGGGGTGTCGTCGATCCGGTTCTTTCCGTACGTGCTCGCCACCCTGGGCGGCGTTCTTCCGGGCACCGTGGGCATCGTCGTGCTCGGGGACGCGCTGACCGGGGAGACGAATCCCGCGCTCCTGGTTCTGTCCGCGGTATGCATCGGACTGGGAATTCTCGGGCTGTTCGTGGACTCGCGGGGCGTCCTCCGCGAATCCGGTGCCGGCGGGGACGAGGCCCGTACCGAGCTACCGGCCGGAGAGTCCATAGTTCAGACTTGATTCGTTATTGTCAAGGTCGATGTGTTGACAACCAGCTTTCTAGTTTCTAACCTTGACGAATGTTCGTACTGACCGTCGACCAGCGCGGAAGCCGCCGAGATGTCGACCGTGTCGGTGAACTCATTGCCGGTCTCGGCGATCACCCCCTGGTCCGGCCCTTCCAGCGCACCGCCGGCGACGAGGTGCAGGCAGTCGCCGCAGACGCGGCCACCGTCGTCTCCCTCGCTCTCGAACTCGTCGTACGGGAGCATTGGAGCATCGGCATCGGGATCGGCCCGGTGGAAGAGCCGCTGCCCGCCGAGACCCGGGCCGGACGAGGGCCGGCGTTCGAATCCGCGCGGACAGCCGTCGAACGCGCCAAGAGCGCCCCCGGACGCGTCGCCGTGGAAGGCCCCGAACCCGAGAGCGCCGCCGATGCGGACACCGCGTTGACCCTGGTGGCCGTCGTCGTCGCACGACGGACCGAGGAAGGTCGCGAGGCGGTGGCGCAGATGCGGCGCGGACTCACCCAGACCGAGGCGGCCCGTGCCCTCGGCATCAGTAAACAGGCGGTTTCACAACGCCTCGCCACCGCGGGCTGGCAGGTCGAGATCGCGGGGCGACGACTGGCCGAACGACTCCTACGCAAGGCGGACCGATGACGACCCTCGCGCTGATCGCCCTCGCCGTCGCCGCGATCACACCGGTGGTGGCGGCCGTGCCGCGCAGCCCCCGCTGGGCGTCCCAGTGGGCCGCCCCCCTCGTGGTGACGGCCGCGCTCGGTGTCTCCGCGCTCGCGACCACGGCCACCACACCCGTCACCGGTTTCGCTCTCGCCGCGACCCTGGTCCTGTGTGTCGCGGCGGCCACCACCGGCGGTGCACCGCTGGTACTGGCCGCCTTTCGCATCGCTCGGCGCCAACCCGATGCCGGTCCCGCACCCGCCGCCGGACCGCTGCGCGGCGGTCGCGTGATCGGACTGCTCGAACGCGCCGCGGTGGCCGCCGCGATACTCGCCGGGTGGCCCGAGGGCATCGCCGTCGTGCTCGCGGTCAAGGGGCTCGCCCGCTACCCCGAACTCCGCGAACCGCACGCGTCGGAGCAGTTCATCATCGGCACGTTCACCAGCGTGCTGTGGGCCATCGCCGTCTGCGGCGTCGGGAAAGCCCTGCTCACCTAGCAGCAGCACCCTCACTCCGAGGACAACAGCGGCCCCAGCGGCCCCAGGTCGATGTTGAGGTCTTCCGGGGTCAGTCCGAAATGCTCCCGCAATTCGCCCATCCGCTCCTCCAGCAACATCAGCGTGGTGCCGATCCGTTCGATCTTCTCGTCGCTGAGATCCCCGTACTCGACCCTGCGCAGCGCCTGCCGCTCCATCAGCTGACGCAGCAGTTCCACGATGGTGAGCACCAGGCTGACCAAACCCTTCTCGACCGATTCCGGGTCCGCGTCGATGCGCGGCGGCAGCACCCGGTGCGCCTCGCTCGTCAGCTCGCCCAACTCGGTCGGCCCGTGCGGGGTTTCGGATTCAGGCATCGGCGGCCCCCGGCGCATCCGGTTCCGGCAGCAACGCGCTCATCGAGGAAATGAGGGTGCGCAGCGAAATCTGCACCATGTCGACGTCGTCGAGGGAGAGCACCACGTCCCCGGAGATCACCACGCCGCCGGCCAGGACCCGGTCGAGCAGGTCGACCAGTGCGATCCGTCGATTCTCGTCGGCGGGAACCATCTCGCTCACGGGGCCTCCTGCTCGAATCCGGCGAACGAGTACGGCGGCCAGGGACCGCTGAGTTCGAGTGTCACGCCCTTGTGTTCGGCTTCGAGTGTCTTCACCGTCGCGGCGAACTCGTCCCGCTCGGCGTCCTCCACCAGATAGGTGCCGTTGAAGAACATCCAGGCCCGCTTGCCGGTCAGCACCGGGTCGGTGACGGTCTGGCGGCGACCGTCGACAGCACAGCGCAGGAGCGTGGCGTGGATCTCATCGGCATATCCTGCCGCGCGGCGTTCTATGTTCTCCTGCGCCGCCAGCTGGGCGCGCCGGCGCAAAAGGTACGCGGTTCCCTTTCCGGCTGCGCCCTGCGCGGGCTGCTGCGCCGCGACCGGCTCACTCATCGCCTCCCGGTCTCCATACGCCTTGACGCCCCACTCGGTCCGTCCGGTCACCCGCCGCAGGGCGGCCGCGAATTCGTCCCGCCGTGCGGCGAGCAACTCCCGGACCCGGCCGTCGTCGTGGTACACGGTGGCCAGGCGCAACGGAATCGTGGGACCGTACCGCAGCACCGCGGCCACCACCCCGTCGTGGGCCCGGGCGGTGGCCGCCAGCCAGTCGAGATTCTCCAGATTTCGCTGCAGCGGCTCCTCACCGAACTCGCTCGAACTCACACTGCCGACCACGGCAACCAACCCGCCCACCTCGATCGCGCGCACCGGCTCCCCCGCCACACCGGTCAGTCCCGCGAGCTGCTCGGCCCGCACACCGTCGCGGGTGATCGCATACAGCCAGACTCCGTCGCTACCGGTCATCACGATCGTCCCGCCGTGTCCGGTCCACCTCCACGGGTTCGGCGGCCTCCACCGCGGGCACCGAGGTATCGCCCTCGAGTTCGGCGACGCGTTTGCGAAGCCTGCGGTTCTCGACCTCGAGGGGACTCTTCTTTCCGGTGAGCCACGGGTCGTGCTCCCACCAGTCGATCCCCACTTCCTTCGCGGTTTCCAGTGAGGCGATGACCAGCCGCACCTTGATCGTGAGCAGT
>NZ_JBAQEO010000737.1:0-1660 GCF_049286785.1 Rhodococcus sp. (in: high G+C Gram-positive bacteria)
TGTCAGTTTCAGAAGTCGACCGCACGCGGTTCCTGGGTTTGCGGTGAGTGCAGACGCCTTTTGATATTCCTGCGGTCAGAAGCGCGATGCACAACACGACGATTCGCCCGACTCCTCGATGTCGGGACGCGTCCGTCCGGCGTGGTGAACTACTACGGTTCCTGCGCTGCGACCCTGGTGTTCAACCGGCGCCGGATGGGCGCGAAACTCGATCGAGTCATCGGTTCATTGGTGCGCCGATTGCAGCGTGAATCCGACGAGGATCTAAGCCCGAATGCACCGATTCGCTGATCTGGTCACTGTGAGTTTCGGTGTGCGGCAAGGGACCGCTTGTGGGCGTGGTTGATCGTCCGACCTCTCGTGTCGGGTTGTTCCACTGAGTCTTTCGCGTCGAGGGCGGGCGGGTGGCGCGGGCGTTAGACGACGATCGGGTTGGCAGCGGCCGAAAGTTCTGTCGAACAAGTTGTGCCAGGCTGTTTCCCACGGCCAGTTCTGCGGGAGGTGCAGCGTCAATCGTCGGGCGGAGGCGGCGATGCGTGCGGGGACCGAGACGATGGTGCGCCGGATGGTGCCGGTGGTCGCTTTGACCAGCTTCGGATCGCCGGTGAGGGTGCCGGCGGCGCGGGTGAGGGTGCCGGCGGCGCGCAGACCAGCCAGGCGGCGTTCGCCGAAAACGAGCTCGACGGAAGATGGGCGAGGGCGGAGTTCTTCAGGTCCGCGTGCACTTGCTCGATGATGGCGTGGTGACGGTGCAGTTTGTCCCGGGTTCGCAGTACCTCCGATGCCGCCGTGGCCTGCGCTTTGGCCGCGGCACCCATCTCCGAGATGACGCCTCGAAGCTCCCCGGGCACCACCGGCTCCGGGTAATGCAACCGCGCCACCTCGGCGACGTGCGCCACGAGGCTGCCCATCCGCCGCAGGTCAGCGATGTTGTGCATGCCACTGACCAGGGCACGCAGATCCTGCGCGACCGGCGCCTGCAGCGCCATCAGTGTCAGCGCCCGATGATCGATCTCCCCGGCACGAAAATCGATCTCCGCATTGACCTCGGCGCAGGCACCGGCCGCCGCCAGGTCCGTGTCGAGCAACGCGTGTGTTGCCCGGTCGATCGCGGTCTCGGTCAGCGCACACAAATCGGCGAGATCGCCTCGGCATGTCCTCGAGCTGCTCCACGAACTGTTGCCGCATAATTCCCAGCTCCTACCGCGCGTACCGCATCAGTCATCGTCCTCACCTATAAATACCCTGTTCTGGGAGTATCTCTACGCATTTGCGCGGGCGGTGGGCGTCGAAAGAGGCGTGTGTGCACACGCCGTCGGGCGAGCGACTGGAGCTAAGTCTCCCGCTCTTTCCCGCACTGTTAGTCGGGGCGGCCGTCAGCTGGGACGATCGGGGTTGAGCTGCTCTTCGCAAAAATCGAAGTGCTGGGTTGGATAGAGGTACACAGCTCGGCCAGTGTCATGAAATCGTTGGTCGGCGTCGAAGTCGTTTGTCGATGGCGACGGCCGCGGCAGTGGCGGCAGCCAGGGCAAGGATTCGCATCCACGCGTCGGCGTTGATCGGGGCGGTGGCAAAGACTGTGTTCATGGCGGGCAGGTAGGTGATGGCGATCTGACCGAGTGCCTGGGCGGTGACACCGGCGATGATCCATCGGTTGGTG
>NZ_JBAQEO010000738.1:0-4681 GCF_049286785.1 Rhodococcus sp. (in: high G+C Gram-positive bacteria)
CGGTGGGACACGCGGGTCTCTTTCTGGTCGGGACGAGTTGGTCGCACTTCTCATCCTGCCGATAGAGACCCGCGCCCTCAGCTACCGACTCGCACCGATCGCGTCACCAACCTCATGAACCGCAACATCTAGTCGTCGAGGAGTGGTCCATCCTGGCGCTGATCCAGCGGGTGCTCGCCGGCGCCCTCGGGTGGCCCTTCGTCCCGGCAGGGACCATGGACGGTACCGACCTGCCCGCCGGCTCCGCCGAGGGAGTCAGGAGCCTGGTGGATCCGTTTGATGGCTCGGAATGCTCGGTCATGCCAGCTTTGCGCCCAGACGTGTCGCTCATCCACTGTCCTGTCGCCGACTGGGAGGGCAACGGCGTGTTGTTCCCGCCGTTCGCCGAGGACGTGTACACCGTCTATGCCGCCCGTAAGGGTGTCATCCTGACGGCCGATCTCATTGTGTCTCCGGCCGAGCTGCGTCGGTGGGCGGGCCACGTGAGGGTGCCCGCGGCCCGTGTTCTCGGTGTAGCGCAATTGCCCTTCGGTGCACACCCTTCCTCCTCGCCGGTGCCGGTGCGCGTCGGGGGAGCGTCCGGCTATGGCGAGGACTATGCCTTCCTCACCGAACTCGGGCGTCTGCGAAACGTGGAGGACGCGTCGTCCTTCAGCGAGCGGTGGATCGACGTGTCGAGCCGCGGGCAATACCTCAGCCAACTCGGCCCAGAGCGAATCGAGCATCTGGTGGCCATGGACCTCGAGGAGTCCTGGCGCATCGACGAACTCGATAACGAGCCCGACACTGTCGACGTCGGCCGAATAACGTTGAGTGAGCGTCTCGCGGTGTCCGGTGCCCGCGCGATGGAGGAGGTGGCGAGGGCGTCAGGGACTCGCACCGTCGTGGCCGGCGCGGGGCTGTCGCACCTTGCGGCGGCATTGGGGAGGGCAACGCTCCTCGAGAACGCCCATGTCGTAGATCTCGTGTTCGAGAGCGGTGTCCTCGGGTACGTCCCCAGGCCCCACGACGCCACCCTCTCCAACACTCGCAATCTTCCGACCGCGCGTCACCTCAGCAGCACCCTGGAAGTCCTCGGCATGTTGGTCCCGTCGACGCCGGAGACGACTATCGCGGTGCTCTCGGCCGGGATCATCGACAGCCAGGGCAATGCGAACAGCAATCGCTCGCCGTCGGACCACTTCCTTGTGGGAGGCGGGGGGAGCACCGACATCGCGGCGCAGGTAACGACGATCGCCGTTGTGACGGCGGATCCGCGCAAGTTTGTCGAGACGGCACAGTTCATCAGCTACCGCGGTACCCACGTCGACGTCATCGCCACGGACATCGGCCATCTCCGGAAAAGAGATGGGGTGTACGTCTTGTCCGCGTGGTTCTCCGATGCGGCTGACAGCGCGGACGCGGCCCTCGCTCTCATCGGTACGGCAACCGGGTGGGAGGTGCATCTCGCGCCTGACGTTCATTCGATGGAAGCGCCGAGCGCGACGGAGCTGGAATACCTGAGGGCGATTGACCCGGACGGCAACCTGCTCGGCAAATCGACGATGGTTCACTCCGCCGACACCCCGCCGGATTCCCAAGGCGACCGAGGACAAGGCGTCGGTGGCCAAGACGATCGCGCATGCAAAGCAACAGTGTAGGGGGAGCCTGGGAATGAACCGTGAAGAGAAGGACCTCGTCCGGTTTGCCGCTCGGTGGGCACCCTACGGTGGAGCGCCGGCCAGCGATGTCTTCGAGACCTTCGGCATGACTCTCGATAGATATCACGGCCGGCTGCGGCAGATCCTCGGGACGGACGAGACCGGTCCACCACCGATCGAGCGATCAACGAGTGGCAACACCGTAAGGGTGCCGAGTCGAAGTGGTAAGTCCGGGCCCCGCGTAGGTAATCCGACATCTGTATCAGCGGGCCGATAACGGCGGCAAACTGCACAACGTTTGGCACGAACTTCTTCGGCATCGAGAATGAAACCGTCGTTGAGCTGACGAAGCGTCACCACACGACGATCGACTACCGACCCATCGTCGGGTGCGCCGATGCTCAACTGGGGGGACATGCAGTCACTCCACGATGTGTTCCGTTGGATGCAGGAGGGGCACCATTCGATGGACGGCGGAAGAAGTCGTCAGGTCCGATAAGTCCGCGGACGGGATGTCGAATTGCGGGTCATTCCGTCGGGGAACCCGGTCGCGAGGGAAGATCCGTAGGTTGCACGGCCGGGCCGGTGACATCGCAATGTGGTTTGCACACCACCGAATCCGAGGGTGGCCGGGCGGGGCTTCCGATGCGGGCGGCGGCAATGCCGGCCCCAAGAAGTAGCAGGGCCACACAGATGAACATTGCGATGCGGAAGCCGTGCGAGAAGCCGTCCGGATCGACGAGGCTTTCTGCGTCGATGCCGGCGAGGGCAGGCAGCGCTGCGACCGCGAGCAGCTGACTGGTCCGGGCGACGGCGTTGTTGACTCCCGACGCGATCCCGGACTGTTCGGTGGGCACCGACCCCAGTACGGCAGCGGTCAGCGGCGCGACCATGGTTGCCAGCCCGAGCCCGAAGACCACGATGCCGGGCAGCACGTCCACCACATACGACGGGTCGGGGCCGATCCGCGTCATGAGGAGCAGGCCGACTGCGGCCACCGCGGGGCCGATGGTCATGGGGAGCCGGGGACCGTGCGTCTGTGCATATCTTCCGGCGCGTGAGGACAGCAGTAGCAACGCCAGAGTGATCGGTACGGTGGCGAGTCCGGCCACCATCGGCGAGTATCCGGCCACCAACTGCAATTGCAGCACCAGCAGGAAGAACACTCCGCCGAGTGCTGCGTAGACGGCCAGGGTCACCAGATTCGCGGCCACGAACATGCGGGAAGCGAACAGGTCGGGCGGCACGAGGGCGTCAGGTGAACGGCGTTCGACCACGACGAAAGCGAGCAGAGAGGCGGCACCCAGAGCTCCCGCGAGCAGATTCGTCTCGATCAGCCCGTAGGTGAGGGCGCCGAGCCCGGCCACGGCGAGCGCCGAACCGACGACGTCCAGGTGATCGGGCGGATGGGGATCGCGGCTTTCGGGAACGTGACGAATCGATGCCCACACGACGATGACGGCCAGCGGGAGGTTGAGTAGGAACACCGAGCGCCATCCGGCTACCTGCACGAGCCAACCGCCGAGCAACGGGCCGATGGCGCCGGCGACTCCGCCGAGGCCGGACCACAGTCCGATCGCGGCGCCGCGGTCGTCCTCATGGAGAGATGCCGAGATGAGGGCGAGGCTGCCCGGTGTCAGCATCGCGGCACCGACACCCTGCAGGATCCGCGCGATCACCAGCAGCGTGATGTCGGGGGCGATTCCGCAGAGTAGTGACGACACCGCGAACCAGACCGTCCCCCACACGAAGACGCGGCGTCTGCCCCAGCGGTCACCGAGTGCTCCGCCCAGCAGGATCAGAGCAGCCAGGGCAAGTGTGTAACCACTGAGGATCCATTGCAGTCCGGCGACGCCTGCGCCCAGGTCCTCGCCGATGTGGGGAAGGGCGATGTTGACCACCGTGCCGTCCAACAGTGCGAGGCTCGAGCCGAGAACGGTTGCGGTGACAACCCAACGTCCCTGCTTCGTGGCGAGACGAAGGTGTGTCGTCATGCACTCATGGTGCTCTCTTCGCGCACCGGCTTGCGCGGGATCGGGGACCATGGACGGGACCGGTCCGTTTTCGCGAGCAGAGGGGTTGTCATGCCTATCGACAACGACGTGTACAACCGGGTGGGCGAATCATGGTGGGAGGAAGACAATCCGCTCAACCTCCTACACGGGAGTGTGACGCCGGGCCGGTTCGCGTACTTCCGGACCGTGCTCGAAAAACGCTGGGCGGGGGACTACCGAGGACTGTCCGCGCTCGACATCGGCTCGGGAGGCGGGTTTCTCGCCGAGGAATTCACACGAATCGGATTTCGTGTTGTGGGTGTCGACCCGTCCGGCGTGTCGCTGGAGGCGGCACGCCGCCACGCCGCGGAGGGTGGTCTCGAGATCGACTACCGGATCGGCACCGGCGAACGACTGCCTGTCCCGGATTCCACCTTCGACGTGGTGTACTGCTGCGATGTGCTCGAGCATGTCTCGGATCTGGACGCGGTACTCGCGGAGACCGCCCGCGCGTTGAAGCCGGGTGGTCTCTACCTGTTCGACACGATCAACCGCACCCTCGCGAGCAAGGTCGTCGCGATCAAAATCATGCAGGAGTGGCGGCTGACCCGAATGTTCGATACGCCCATCCACGACTGGTCCATGTGCATCAGGCCCGGAGAGCTGCGCGCAGTGGCGCAACGGCACGGGCTCGAGATCGGCGAGATCGTGGGACTGGGTCCCCGGTCGAAGAATCCACGTAGGGTGATCGATCTGGCCAGAGCGCGGAGCGGGCATCTGAGTTACGGCGAGCTGAGCCGCAGATTCGATTTCGGGCAGGTACGGAGCACCGCCATCTCGTACATGGGCTACGCGATCGAGGCGGGGGCCTGAGCCGTGAGGCGATACAGCCTGAGAGCGCCGTGAGGCGATACAGCCTGAGCCTGAATCCGTGGAAGATCTTGGTGGCCGCGTCGGCGTGTGAATGAGGAAAGTGCCTTCTGAGCTGGGATGATCAGGGTCGTTGAAGTCCAGATTATCCGCCGCATCAGAAAGCACTTTCAGTGA